>CAZKID010000199.1:0-9699 GCA_964552405.1 uncultured Thermoanaerobaculia bacterium | reverse complement strand
CGAATGCTTACTTCCGCCCATGAATAAGACCCGGGCTATGGAAGCTGCCGGCCTGTGGAAAGCCGCGATGAAGCCGCGCCTTTCCACAGGCCTTGGAAAACGCCGGTAAAACTGGCGTTTTCCACAGCTCCCACAGCCCCCGCCAGCGACGAAAAAGAGTGGAGTGAGAAAAAAGACGGCTCGCGATATCGTGTGCAGCTGTCCTCGATGTCTCCGGTTTTGTCCTCGATGTCCGGTTCGGGCCGGGACCCGGGTGGGTGGGCGGTACGAAGATCATGTCGCGCGCCTCCCGCCCACGCGAGATCCCTCGACTTCGCTCGGGATGACGGGGGATCGGCGATCGAGAATCCGTCAGAGGTTCCTACTGAATCGTCGCAAGCCCCAGGATGCTGCATTGTGCATTCCCTTCCATCCGGACTAGAGTGTCGCCCGTTCCAAGGAGGACATCATGCGAAACCACCACGAGGATCTCGACTGCTTTTGAACCATCCAGCAAGCGGAGGAAGGGGATACCCTTCCGAGACGCGCGTCAAACGCGGACTCCGCATCGTTCATGGCAACAAAGAGCTTTCCGAAAAGCTCGGCCGCAATGATCCCTGCCCTTGCGGTTCCGGACGCCGGTTTCAAGAAGTGCTGTATGCCTTCCGGCTTCTTTGACGGTTCCGAGCGCAATCACTACACGAGGTAATCCACAAACGGCCGCTGGGCAAAACACCCGGCGGCCACCTCTTGCTGCTCACTTACAAGGAAACTCCTCCTCGAGCCCGAAGAGCAGCAGCGCTTCCAAAGGTGCCTCCGGATCCGCGATTCCGGCTTTTTCGTCACGCTCGATCTGACCGGCCAGAATCTTCAGGTACCGTTCCCTCGTCACGCGCGTCGTAGCCGGCGCGCAATAGAGCGGCTGCTGTTTCTTGTCTCGCAGGTCCGCATTCGCCCATGACAATCCCATACCAACGCCATAGATGTACGTCTGAAACTCCGGCTCGTTCACCAGCTCCTTGTATTGACGGAGCCGCAGCTCCGCCCTCGATGGCAATGCGCAAACGACGCAGCACGCGACAACGATCGACAGACGCCTGACCAGAACATTCATGCCTTCTCCTCGGCTCGACAAGATGCTAGACCAATTTCGGATCGATCCCCACCCAGCGCCCCAGCACCCCAGCACCACAGAGCCCCCATCACAGCCCCCAAGCCCATCCCGGCGCTATACTCCGCCCCAGTCCAACATTTCATGAGCATCGACTCTGGAACTCGCCTGGGTCCCTACGAAATCGTGGCGCCCGTGGGAGCAGGTGCCATGGGAGAGGTGTATCGCGCGCGCGACACGCGGCTCAACCGCGACGTTGCGATCAAGATCCTTCCCGCTTCGTTCGCTGACAACGCCCGGCTGCGCACTCGCTTCGAGCGCGAAGCGCGCGTCATCTCGAGCCTCAGCCATCCGAATATCTGCGTCGTACACGACGTCGGCTCCGCCGAAGTGCGCAATCAGGAAGTGCGCTATCTCGTCATGGAGTACATCGATGGCGAGCGTCTCTCGGCGCGCATCCAGAAAGGGCCGATGCCGCTCGATCAGATTCTGCGCATCGGCTCGCAGATCGCCGACGCGCTCGACAAGGCGCATCGCCAGGGCATCATTCATCGCGACCTCAAGCCGGCGAATGTGATGCTCACGCGCTCGGGCGCAAAGCTGCTCGACTTCGGCCTCGCGAAGCACATCGACGAGAAGAATCTCTCCTCACCGATGGAAGCGAACGCCCAGACCGAGCGCCTCCCGCTCACCGAAGAAGGCAGCCTCCTCGGCACCCTCGCCTACATGGCGCCCGAGCAACTCGCGGCAGTCGACGCTGACGGACGCACGGACATCTTCGCACTCGGCGCGCTGCTCTATGAGATGGCGACCGGCAGGCCGGCGTTCGACGGCGAGAGCCGGATGGAAGTCATCCGCGCGACGCTCGCTGATGAACCGCCGCCGATTCATGACGTGCGAGGCGACATTCCCCCGGCACTCGAATATCTGATCCTCCGTTGTCTCGCGAAGGAGCCCGACGAACGATGGCAATCGGCGCGTGACATTCGCGCGCAACTCGACTGGATGAAGGAAGGTTACGAGCCTGCTGCGGCGATCCAGCCGCGGCGTCAGCTCGCGGGATTCGCGATCGCAGCAACAATCGTCATCGCCGCACTCCTTGTGGCAATCGTGATGATGCGCAGAAAGGCGATCGATGCGCCGGCGATCGTCGCCGATCTCGCCCCCGCCGCAGGACAGCACTATTTCGCGGCGGGCAACTCCGGCGGTCCGGCCGTCATCTCGCCCGACGGCAAGTGGGTCGTATACGCGGCGCGCGGCGAGGAGTCGCCATCGCTGTGGCTTCGCTCACTCGAGACCGGAAAGGCGCGCGTGCTGCCAGGAACGGAAAAGGCAGCGTTTCCTTTCTGGGCACCGGACAGCAAGCGGATCGCTTTCTTCGTCAAGGAACAACTGCACCGCATGTCGCTCGACGGCGACCTCAGCATCGCGCTGGCCGCGGCGCCGAACGGCCGCGGCGGGACATGGAGCCCGTCCGGAGTCCTGCTCTTTACTCCCGATGTGCAGACCGGACTCTTCGCGGTGGCCGAGGGAGGCGGACAGGCGAAGGCGGTGACGACGATTCCGGCGGGACAATCGACGCATCGCTGGCCGTCGTTTCTTCCCGATGGAAAGCGCTTCCTCTTCTTCGCCGCGGATCATCGCGATCCATCCGGCAACGCGAGCGGGATCTATCTCGCCTCGCTCGATGATCCGAAACCGAAGCTCGTCCTGCGCAACAAATCGAATGGCGTGTATGCCAGCGGCAAGCTGCTGTACGCAAAAGACGGCGTGCTCTATGCGCAGAGGATGGCGGACGACGGGACGTTGTCCGGCGATCCGGCGATCATCACGCGCGACGTGATGTTCGATGGCGATGTCTGGCGCAGCGGCTTTTCGGTCGCGGGCAACGGTCGTCTCGTCTGTCACACAGGTGAACCGAAGATCGAGGCGCAGCTGCAGTGGGTCGATCGCACGGGCGCAAAGATCAGCGAGGTCGGCAAGCCCGAGAAGTACTGGGAGGTCGCGATTGCGCCCGATGGCACGCGCGCGGCGCTCTCCGCCGGCGATCCGCTGCGGCAGCTCTGGATCGAAGACTTCGCACGCAAGACGCGCACGCGTCTGACGCTCGATCTGCCGTGGACGGGCGGCCCGATCTGGTCGCATGACGGCAGCACGCTCTACTTCACGGCACTGGAGGGAACGAAGAGCATTCTCATGCGCCGCCGGCTCGCCGACGGACAGCAGACCGAGTTGTTTCGCACCGAAGGAATCGTATGGCCCGCGGTGTTGAGCGCGGACGAGAAGACTTTGATCGTCAGCGATCAGAGCGCGGGCGACCTGCGCCGTCTAACCATTGGCAGCACCTCGCCGCCCCAGTCGTTCATCACCGAGCGTCAGGCTCACGAGCTGACACCGGTTGGAACTGCGGATGGACGATGGATCGCCTATGCGTCCGATGAGAGCGGCCATTCCGAGATCTATGCGGTGTCGGCGGAGAACACGACGATGAAGCGCCAGGTCTCGCGCAACGGCGGCACGCAGCCGTTGTGGAGACCGGACGGCGGCGAGATCTATTACATCGATCTGGCCGGACATCTCGTCGCGATCCCGGTGAAGACGAGCGGCAGCGAGATCGCGTTCGGCGAACCGCAGCAGCTGTTTCGCATCATCACGCCGACCGGCATGAGCACCGCGCGCGCCTTCGCACCAACGGCAGATGGGAGCCAGTTTCTGGTCATTCATCCGCTGGAGGGGGATACCGCGGCGCTGCGATTGCTGACGAACTGGGAGTGAGTGCGGGTGGGCGCGGGAGCGCGGGGCTCGCGGGCTCGGCGGGGTGAGTTCAATCGCCGTCGTGAATCGCGCCGGACAACAACTCATCGTCATCACGGACCTGTTCCTTCACAAGTACGCCGTTTTCAACGATCACAAGCGGTGTCCTGGTCTGACGCGCGATCTCACGCGCTCGACGCGCAGCACGAAGCAATGCCTTAGGAGCCCCTTGCATATCCGCATTCAGTAACTTCGACTCCAGACCCTTCATCGGTTACTTCCTTCTTCGAGAAGGCGCGGCGACCTTCCACTGTTGTCATAGAACTGCCAAAAGTCGACGCGCGGTTGATAGAACTCCAAAAAGTTTCGCATACCAGCCATGAATCGTCGCTCGATGACGTCGCGAGCAACGTTGTGACCTCCTTGCTGAACACGGGTCGCAACCCTCTCAATCGCGTCGTTCGGCGACGGTAACGACAGAAAGATCAGTTCGACGACGTATCCACTTTTTCTCCATTCACCAATACGGCGCAGATACGTGTGACCTGCGAGTGTCGTCTCGAACGCGAAGCTTCTTCCCGCCGCCGCATGCCGATCGATCTCCGCCACCATGACTCGCCCGGCGCGGATCGCCGCCGCTCCAGGATCGAATGGTGAGAGTCCCGCCGCAATCAAGTCCGCGTTCGCGAAGATCGGAACACCGGCTTCCGCGGGAAGAAATTCTCGAGCGAATGTCGTCTTCCCCGCCCCGTTGGGGCCGGCGATGATCACGACCTTCTTCTCTTCGCTCATCGGCTTCTATTGTGACCCCATCTCACACGCACCGGTGATCATCACCACCGGCTCATGCCTCATGCCCCGTGCTCTGCTAGTGGCTTATGTCACGAGTCCTTCTCACCAGCGTCTGCCGCCCTCTCGGCGAAAAGCATGGCGATGCGCCGAGTGTCGGCTATGAGCTGCTGTATGGCCAGGTCACACGCGCGCAGGGCCTCTTCTCGCCGCGCGCCAATCACATCCAGTTCTCGCTCGGCTACATCGCCGAGAACATTCAGGCGCCCACCACCGTCCTTCACTATCCGTCGAAGCGCGAATTGATCCGCGAGTTGCGCAAGCAGCCCGAGTACGTCGGACTCTCGTTCGTGCTCTCGACGTACCACCGGATGAAGGAATCCGTCGCGCTCATCCGCCGTCACGCTCCCCATGCAAAGATCATCCTCGGCGGCTACGGCACGGTACTCTCCGATGACGAGCTCACGCCATGGTGTGACTTCATCTGCCGCGAAGAAGGCGCCGGTTTCATGCAGCGCCTGCTGGGAGAAACGAGCGGCCCGCGGCGTCATCCGCTCATCGTCAGCCGCATGCGCGTCTTCAGCCGCGAGATGTCGCGCACCGGTATGGTGTTCGCCGGACTCGGATGTCCGAACGGCTGCGACTTCTGCTGCACCTCGCACTTCTTCAAGCGCAAGCACATCCGGCTCCTCGAGACAGGTCGCGAGATCTATGACGTCATCCGCCGCTATCAGGAAGTCGAGCCGGGCATGGGCATCGTCATCCTCGACGAAGACTTTCTCCTGAATCGCCAACGCGCGATGGAATTGCGCGACTGCGTCATGGCCGGAGGCGCCGCGCTTTCGATCTTCTGCTTCGCAAGCATCAAGGCGCTCAGCATGTACACGATCACGGAGCTGCTCGAGATGGGAGTCGACGGCGTCTGGATCGGCTACGAAGGGACGCGCTCGGGTTACGCCAAGCAACAGGGACGGCCAGCCGAAGAGTTGATCCGTGAGCTGAGAGAGCATGGGATCAGCGTGCTGGCCTCGATGATCGTCGGGCTGCCGTATCAGACGCCGGAGATCATCGACGAAGAGCTCGACGGTCTGCTGTCGCTCGAGCCGGCGCTGTCGCAATTCCTCATCTATGGTCCGACGCCGGGAACGCCCTTCTATGAACAGGTGATGAAGGAAGGGCGGCTGCATCGTGAGCTCGCGGATGATCGCGAGGAGTACTACCGCAATTGCACCGGCTTCAAGGCGATGGTGACGCATCCGACGATGACACCGTCGGAGATCGAGTCGGCGCAGACCCGCTGCTTCCGCGAAGATCTCCGCCGCCTCGGTCCCTCGATCTTCCGATCGCTCGATGTCTGGCTGCACGGCTACGAAAAGCTGAAGGATTCGGCTAACGAAATGCTGCAGCGGAAGGCGCAGCGCTTCGCGCTCGAGATCCGGCGCGCCTATCCGGTGTTCCTCGCAGGGCGGCTCTTCTCGCGCGCATCGCGCGAATGGATCGCGTTGCTCGAGAAACGCGTACACACTGCACTTGGGCGCCCTTCACTCAAGGAACGGCTCCAGTCGTTCGCCGCGGTGGCACTGGCGGCATGGACCGGCATCACGCTGAAGCTCGGCCTCTTCCAGCATCCGAAGTTGACGCGGCATACGTTCCGGATTCCGGAGGAGTCACTGCCGGCACGCGTCTGGCGGAGGATGAGCGGAGAGGACAAAGCGGGCCACTCGGTGTCGGTCGAATTGCGATCGGAGTCGACGATCTGGGTGACGGTCGGCGGCACGCTCAATGTCGAGGGCGCACGGAAGCTCGCAGAAGATCTCGCGCAGGGGCTGCGCCGCCGCAAGGAGCGGCTCGTTCTCGATCTCGAGCGGCTCGCCGAGGCAGAGAGCGCCGCGCTCGAGGATCTCGCGATGCGATTGAGCGAGTACGGAGAACGCGTCCGCGTCTGGGGTCAGGTCGAAACTCGAAACTTTTATCTACCCTTCGTAGACGAACGGACTGGCTGAGGGTCCAACAAGTCGCGAACTCGGACTGGAGCGGCCAGTTCTTGTCCGCTGGTCTTCATCCAGTAGAAAAACATTTCGACTTTCGACCTGACCCCATCCACTCCGCGTGGAGGTGCGTAATAGAAAGTATGAGCATCCCTCCCGGATCTGATGGCCTTCCTCTGCTCGGCGAGACTCTTGCCTTTGCGAAGAATCCGTTCGGGTTCATCGATGAACGGCTTGCCCGTCATGGCCGCGTCTTCCGCACCAACGTCCTCGGACGCAAAGCCGCGGTGATCGCCGGGCCCGATGCCGCGGGCACGTTCATCGATCCGAACTCGATCGAGCGCGCCGGCGCGATGCCGCCGCACGTCCGCGAGATCTTCGGCGGTGACAGCCTTCCGCTCCTCGACGGCGACATCCATCGCACGCGCAAGAGCGTGGTCATGTCTGCCTTCTCCCGCGCGGCACTGACGTCGTATCTCGCCGACATGCAGGGAATCGTGGAGCGCGCGTTCGCGACGTGGTCGCAAACGAATGAGATCCGCTGGCTCGACGAGATGAAGCGGCTCTCGATCGAAGTCATCTGCACGAACGTCTTCGGCATGAAGCCGGGCGCAGAGCTCGATCAATTCCGCAGCGACTACGAGACGCTCACGCGCGGCTTTGCGACGCTGCCAATCAATCTTCCCGGCACGATCTACAACAAGGCCCTCAAAGCGCGCGACCGCATCTTCGCAGTCCTGCGCACCCGCATACGCGAGCGCTCAGCGATGCCAACCGAGGATGGACTGTCGCGCATTCTCGCGAATCGAGGCGGGATGTCGGACGAAGAGATCGTGCTCGAGCTGCATCACATCGTGATCGCCGGCTTCATCGTCTTCGCCGAATTCGGCACCATGGTGCAGCAGCTCACCTCGAACAACGCAGTGCGCATGCGCCTGACGACGGAGATTCGCTCGAAGTCGCCCGAAGGGCCGATCGCCGTCGAGTCGCTGATGGCGATGCCTTACCTCCTGCAGGTCGTCAACGAAGTGAAGCGAATCTGCCCGATCGTCGCCGCGGTCTTCGGTAAGTCGAAGGGCTTCGCGATCGACGGCATGACCGTGCCCGCCGGATGGATGGTGATGTGGGCGGTGACTCCGAGCCACAACGCGCGCGGGCTCTACAGCGAGCCGGCGCAGTTTGATCCCGATCGCTTCTCGCCGGAACGCGCCGAGGAGAAGCGGCACGAGCATGCGTTCTCGCCCCAGGGCGCGGGGCCGGCCACGGGACACAAATGCCCCGGCCTCGACTACGCGACGTTCTTCATGGAAGTGTTCGCGATCATCCTGCTGCGCAACTACACATGGGAGTTGCCCCCGCAGAACTTCGCGCTCGACTTCAGCAAGACGCCTCCGGAATTCAAGGATGGCTTGCGCGCGAGGGTGACGCGCGCCTAACGCGCGACTGCATTCAACTCCACGCGATCGGTCGCCGCGTCCGGTTTCTCGCCGAGGAACTCGACCCACTCCTTCTTGAGAAGTGGATAGTGCTTCGCCGCCTCGACCAGCTCCAGGAAACATCCCAGCGTCGACTCGAACCGATGCCGCAGCATCTCGTCGGCGATCGCCCCCTGCTCGTCGAACGCCGTATGCGCCTGCGCGAGCGAAAACATGTCGGGATAGACGCGCGCCCCGAGATGCTCGAGCGGAACGCGCAGCGCCCAGAGGCCCGCGCGTCCTCCGGCCATCGACGGCGAGGCCGACATCAGAAACGCCTGCTTGCCGTTGAACGGCTGCGGCCGGAAGCGCGACACCCAGTCGATCGTATTCTTCAGCACGCCCGGCATCGATCCGTTGTACTCCGGCGATGCAATGAGCAACGCGTCACAAGCCACGAGACGATCGCGGAGCCGTTGCGCACCGCCCGGCAATCCGTCCGTCTCCAGATCCTGATCGAACGACGGACAGTCGAAGTCGGACAGCGCCGCGCAATCGACCTCCACACCTCGCTGCTCGAGCACCTTGCGCGTCAGCGAAGCGAGCTGCGCATTCAACGACTCGCCGCGCAGCGAAGCGGCGAAAAGGAGGACTTTGACGTTCAGTTTCATGCACAACGAGAGTGCATGGGGCGGACCATTACACGCCCGCCGAACCGCATCAGCATCGCGCCGCCGATACAAACGGCGCAGCCCACAACCGACAACAGAGACACCTGATCGCCGCGCACGACGACGCCGAGAACGAGCGCGACGGCGGGAACCAGAAACGTGCTCGCCGAGGCGCGCGTAGGACCGACGCGTCCTGCCGCGATCGTCATCACGACGAACGCGACCGCCGTCCCGAGCGCACCGAGCGCGGCGAGACAAGCGAGCGGAACGGGCGACCAGCGCCCGCGCATGAGCTCCGGGATACCGCGCGGCATCGTCAGCACCAGCGCGACGAGCTGCGCGCGCCAGATCACCGCGATCGCGTTGTACTTCTGCTGCAGCGGCCGCGCGATGCTCAGCGCGAATCCGTAGGAGATGCAGGCCGCGAGAATCCGCAGCACGCTCGCGCTTTCGGAACGGCCCTGACCCATCGCCGGGATGGCGATCAGCAACACGCCCGCCATGCCGGTGGCCAGGCCGAAGAGGACCTGACGCGAGGGAAGCTTGCGCGCGAGCACCGCGGCCACGATTGCGGTCAGCAGCGGCACCGCACCGTTGAGCATGCCCGTGAGCGCGGAGGAGACGTGCTCCTCCGCGCGGGGAAACATGCTGAGTGGAAATGCGAACCAGACGAGCCCGAGCAGCGCGAGGGCGGGCCAATCGCGAAGTGCAACGCGCGACCAGGCGCTGCGGAACATCGCGAGCGTCGCGAACCCGATCAGGATGCGGACGAACGTCACGCCATCCGGACCGGTCGCGCGCAGCCCTTCCGCGATGAAGACGAACGACGAGCCCCAGATGATGCCGGGGATCGCGAGCAGTGCCCAGTCGCGCGTGCGTGTCACTGCGCCACCTCGAGTTTCCCCGGCTGATCCCTTCCGGGCACGAGGCCCGAGGCGATCGACAGGCGAATCCACGCGGTTAGTTTGCAAGTGGCCCTCGCCCGAGTCCCA
>CAZKID010000198.1:0-9713 GCA_964552405.1 uncultured Thermoanaerobaculia bacterium | reverse complement strand
TGATCTTCAGCCGTCCGATGCGATCGGAGAGTGCGCCAAAGACGACGAAGAACGGCATTCCGAGCAGTAGCGCGATGGCGACGACGATGCTCGCCGTCGCCAGGTCGATCTTGAGCGTCGTCTGGAGGAAGGTCAGCGCGTAGAACTGGCCCGTGTACCAGACGACTCCCTGACCGGCCGTTGCACCAAGCAGAACCAGCAGTACGATCTTGAAGTTCGCCCAGTTGCCGAAGCTCTCGCGCAGCGGAGCCATTGAGCTCTTTCCCTGCGCTTTGATCGCAGTGAAGAGCGGCGACTCCTTCATCTGCGAGCGGATGTAGAACGAGATCGCGACGAGGATGATCGACAGGAGGAATGGTACGCGCCAGCCCCATTCCTTGAAGGCCTCTTCCGTCATCGACTTCTTGACGGCGAGGACGACGCCGAGCGAAACGAAGAGACCGAGTGTTGCGGTGATCTGAATGAAGCTCGTGTAGAAGCCCCGCTTATTGTCCGGGACGTGCTCCGCGACATAGACCGCCGCGCCTCCGTACTCGCCACCAAGTGCGAGCCCCTGCAATAGCCGCAGCGCCAGGAGGCAGATCGGTGCGAGGATTCCGATCGTCGCGTAGGAAGGCAGCAACCCGATGAGGAACGTCGAGAGCCCCATGATCGTCAGCGTGACGAGGAACGCGTATTTCCGTCCCACGAGATCTCCGACCCGTCCGAAAACGATCGCGCCGAATGGCCGCACGACGAAGCCGGTCGCGAAGACGGCCCAGGTCTTGATCATCGCCGCGGCGTTCGTGCTGGCCGGGAACATCATCTTCGACATCACGACCGCGAGGCTTCCGAAGATGTAGAAGTCGTACCACTCGATCATCGTGCCGAGGCCTGAGGCGAGGATGATGCGGCGAATGGGATAGTCGTTCATCGTTTCAGTTCCTTCCATGTCTGCAGCGCGCCATCGACTGCCGGTTTCAGCTCAGCCCAACTTTTCATTGCATCTGCCGAAGGTGGCGCGTCGGCGTCGTCGATCGCGCCGAGCAGTTTCTGCAGCGCCTGCTCGAGAAAGCGCAGCGAGCTCGTCGACGTCGGAGGCAGCCACCATGCTCCCCCCGGTGCCGCATCGGCCAGCGCCGCAGCCTTCGGGTTTTTCCTGACGACGTCTTTGGCCTCAGACCGCGCCGCGGCAATTTGTTCGTGTGCTTCTTCGACCGCGCGCGCGAGCGCGAATTGTGCGGCGTAGTCGTAAGGCGCGTGACGCGGATCAGCCACGACCATCAGTGTCTCCGTCATCGTTTTTCCGTCGACCGTGAGCACGAGCTTGTAGTGGCCGGGGGGCGCCCACACTCCTCGCGAGTACGGATCTTTGGCGTTGGATGCCGGATAGTGTAACCGCCAGATGAAGCGATGCAGCCCCGGCGTGATCGATAGCGACGTCTGGTAGTCGAACCATTCGGGAGCCGTTGTAAGCGTCGCCTGATTCGGAGCCGGCGGCGCGTCGGTACTGCTGTAGCGGCGCACGAGTTGACCATGCGCGTCGAAAATGTCGAGCGTCACGCTCTTCGCCGTGTCGATCACGTAGTCGATCGCCGCGCCGATGGGAGGATTCGATGCAAGGGCCTCGTCTTTCGGCATCGGGGTGCCGGTGAAGCCGGCGCCGCGGAAGCGAATCGCCGTGGCCGGTTTGAAAAGAAATGGCTTCGCGCTGATGTCCTGACGCAGCGGCGTGACGTTGTCGAGAATCCAGAACGCCCGGCCGTGCGTCGCGACCACGAGATCGTCACCATGCACGTCGATGTCACGAACCGACGTCACGGGGAGGTTCAGCTGCAGCGTCTCCCAATGGTCTCCATCATCGAAGGAAACCGAGACACCGCGCTCCGTGCCGGCATACAGAAGACCCTTGCGAACGGGATCTTCGCGCACGACATTCACCGTGATTGGAAGTCCGTTCGCGATCAGTTGCCAGCTCTTGCCGCCGTCGTGTGTGCGGTAGACGTAGGGCGTGAAGTCATCGAGGCGATGGCGATCGACCGCGACATATGCAGACTCGGAGTCGAAGTGCGACGTCTCGATGATGCCGATCTTCGACCACGAGGTAATTGCCGGCGGCGTCAGATTCGTCCAGTGCTCACCTTCATCGCGTGTGCGCCAGATGAAGCCATCATCGGTTCCGGCCCAGACGTCGTGATCCGCGACGCGCGAAGGTGCGATCGCGTAGATGACGCCGAGGCGGGGGCCGGTTCCGGCTTTCAGCGCGGCGGTGATCGGATCGAGATTGGGGGCACCGGGATTCTCCCTCGTCAAGTCGTCGCTGATCACACTCCAGTGCTCGCCACCATCCTCAGTGCAGAACATCCGCTGGTTCCCGAAGTAGAGAACCTTCGGATTGCGATGGGAGAAGACGAGCGGCAGCGTCCATGTGCGGCGGTCGATGTTGAAGTGGGCGAGAGTCGGATCGATGTCGCGCGTCTGCATCGTTCGCAGATCGAGTTTCTCGACGCGGCCGCCGTAAAGAATGTCCGGATCGTTCGGATCCGGAGCAACGTTGTCGCTCTCTCCTCCCGCGGTGATCTCGCGGAAGTTCATGATGCTGATGCCGTCATAGGTGTTCGTGCTGCTTGGAACTCCAGCGGCACCGGAATCCTGCTGCGATCCATAAACGAAGTAGGGGAATCGATTGTCTGTGATGACGTGGTAGAACTGGCCTGTCGGCTGGTTGAACCACGAGCTCCACGTGGTGCCGCCGTTCGTTGAGATGACCGTTCCCTGATCGACGCCGAGGATGCGGCGTTGCGGATTGGAAGGATCGATCCAGAGTTGGTGATAGTCATCGCCGCCCGGTGCACCTTTCGCGACGATCCATGTCTTGCCCGCGTCATCGGAGCGGTAGAGATTGACGTTGCACGAATAGACGACATCGGGATTCTTCGGCTCGACGGTGATTCCTCCGAAGTACCAGCCGCGGCTCCAGACGCGTTCGTCGCCGCCGGCGAGTGCCCAACTCGCGCCTGCATCATCCGAGCGATACATGCCGCCCGCGCCGGGCGCATCGACGATCGCGTAGACGCGGTTCGGTCGCGATGGCGCGATCGCGATGCCGATGCGTCCTGGATTTTTCGGTAAGCCGCTGAGCTCGACCCAGTGATCGCCGCCATCAGTCGACTTGAAGAGACCGCTCCCTGGACCGCTCGACGGCGGATAGACGCTCCAAGGTGTGCGGCGCGCGCGCCAGAGCGCCGCGTAGAGCACGCGCGGATTCCCCGGCTCGAAGGCGACATCGATCGCACCCGTGTCGTCTTCGTTGCGGCTCAGGATTCGCTGCCACGACTTGCCGCCGTCGACGGTGCGATAGAGTCCGCGCTCGTGATTCGCCGCGTACGGATGTCCGAGGGCTGCAACGAAGACGCGATCGGGATTCGCCGGATCGATGATGACTCGCCCGATCTGCTGCGAATCCTCGAGTCCGATGTGGGACCACGTCTTGCCGCCGTCGATCGACTTGTACATGCCGTTGCCCTGCGAGATGTCGGAGCGCATGTCCGCCTCGCCGCTTCCGGCATAGATGACGTTCGGGTTCGATTCGGAAACGGCGAGCGCGCCGATCGAACCGATCGGCTGCGAGTCGAAGATCGGCCGCCAGGTCCGGCCGGCATCGATGGTTTCCCACACGCCGCCGTTCACGCTGCCGAAGTAGAAATGCTCCGGCTGCCCCGGCACGCCGCTGACCGCGAGGACGCGTCCGCCGCGAAAGGGCCCGATGAGGCGCCAATGAAGGTCTGTGGGTGTGACAACCGCGGAGAAAGACAACGTTGCAGCGAGGATGGCAGATATCACCAGTTTGTCACCTCATCCCGGCATTCCAAATCAGAGGGGAGCATTTAACCAGAGTTATGAAACGAAACTACGCAACCATGCTCGTGCTGTGTCTGATCGTTTGCGCGACGGCACAGGCCGCCGCCGCGAAGAAGAGCGCGCGGAAGAATCCATTCTTCACTCCCAGCCCGCTGCCATTCCGGGCGCCGGTCTTCGACAAGATCAAGGACAGCGACTACAAGCCGGCTCTCGAAGAGGGGATGAAACGCCGTCTCGCCGAGATCGCGAAGATCGCCAGCGATCCGAAGGCGCCGACGTTCGCCAACACGATCGAAGCGCTGGAGCGCTCGGGAGCGCTGCTCACGCGTGTGAAGCGCGTCTTCGATGCGCTCACCGGTTCGAACACGAATCCAACACTGCAGAAGGTCGAGACCGAGATGGCGCCGAAGATCGCGGCGAACAACGACTCGGTCTACCTGAATGCGAAGCTCTTCACGCGCGTGAAGGCCGTCTACGACAAGCGTGATTCGACGGGACTCGATGCGCAGCAGAAGTTCCTCGTCGAGCGCTACTACCGCGATTTCGTGCGTGCCGGCGCCGAGTTGAAGGAGACCGACAAAGCGAAGCTCCGGAAGCTGAACGAAGAAGAGTCGACGCTGACCACGGACTTTCGCAAGAAGCTTCTGGCCGACACGGACGCGTCGGCCGTCGTCATCGGCGACCGTGCCGAGCTCGCGGGCTTGAGCGAAAGCGACATCGCCGCCGCGGCGAAGGAAGCGAAGGATCGCAAGCAGGAAGGTAAGTGGGTGCTCGTGCTGCAAAACACGACACAGCAGCCGCTCCTCAGTTCACTCGAGAATCGTGCAGTTCGTGAGCGGCTGTTCAAAGCGTCGGTGCTGCGCGGAAATCATGGCGGGCCGAATGACACGACCGCGATCACCGCACGCCTCGCCCAGCTCCGTGCCGAGAAAGCCCACCTCCTCGGCTATCCGACCTGCGATGCGTATGTGCTCGACGACAGAATGGCGAAGACGCCGGAGAACGCGATCAAGCTCTTGACGGATCTCGTGCCCGCTGCGACGGGTCGTGCGCATGACGAGGCGGCAAAGATTCAGAAGGTGATCGACGCCGAGCACGGCGGGTTCAAGCTCGAGCCGTGGGACTGGGAGTTCTACGCGGAGAAGGTTCGCAAGGCGGAATACGACCTCGATGAGTCGCAGGTCAAGCCGTACTTCGAGCTCGATCGCGTGATCAACGACGGCGTCTTCTACGCAGCGAACAAGCTGTACGGAATCACGTTCAAAGAGCGCCACGACATTCCGGTCTACAACCCCGACGTCCGCGTCTGGGAAGTGTTCGACTACGACGGCAAGCCGCTGGCGCTGTTCTACGGCGACTACTACGCGCGGTCGAACAAGAACGGCGGCGCGTGGATGGACAACTTCGTCGATCAGGATGCGCTCGCCGGCACGAAGCCGGTCGTCTTCAACTGCACGAACTTCACGAAGCCGGTGGCGGGTCAGCCTGCACTCATCAGCTACGACGACGTGTCGACGCTCTTCCACGAGTTCGGCCACGCGCTGCACGGCATGTTCTCGAACACGAAGTATCCGCTCGTGGCGAACACGAACACGCCGCGCGACTTCGTCGAGTTCCCGTCGCAGTTCAACGAGCACTGGGCTCTCGAGCCGTCTGTGCTGGCCAACTACGCGAAGCACAACAAGACGGGCGCCCCGATGCCGCAGGATCTCGTCGACAAGATCCGCAAGTCGCGAACGTTCAATCAGGGTTACGACACGACGGAGATCCTCGCTGCGTCGCTGCTCGATCTCGCATGGCACGGCATCACCGCGCAGCCTGCGCTGGAAGACGTCAACAAGTTCGAGCCTGAGGCGCTGCGGCGATTCAACGTCGCGATGAGCGAAGTCCCGCCGCGCTATCACACGACGTACTTCTCGCACATCTGGGACAACAACTACTACGCCGGCTACTACTCGTACACGTGGGCCGAGTTGATCGATCACGATGCGTTCTACTGGTTCAAGGAGCATGGCGGAATGACGCGTGAGAATGGACAGCGCTTCCGCGAAATGATTCTCTCGCGCGGTGGCAGCGAAGACGTTGCGGCGATGTATCGCAACTTCCGCGGCCGCGATCCGATCGTCGAGCCGCTGCTCATCGAGCGAGGTTTGAAGTAAGCCGGTGTAGGACAGGCGCCCTCGCCTGTCTGCTTGATTCGGCAATTTGAGGACAGGCGAGGGCGCCTGTCCTACACAAGAAACGCAGGCCTTCGGGCCTGCGTTTTTGTTTTTGTCAAAATATCGAGCAAGCCCTCCTTCCTCGCGCATTTTCTTGACACGCGCAAATTGCTCGAGATCTCCCAAGTAGTTGTTGTGTCAATCACTTCCGTTGGCTGCCAGCGTGGCGGCCCGCTTGCGTTTCATGGCCGGCGAAAGGAGGTGGTGCTGAAGAGAAAGACGCGAACAGGGAAAAGAAATCGAAGCAAGCAAAGTGGAGAAAAACCAAACACCAATCCCAAGAAACGAAAGAAAGAAAAGGAGAACTAAGACCCATGCGGAAATCCCCCATCATCCTGGCCCTGGTCATCCTCGTCACGCTCAGCATGTCTGCATTCGCGCAGACGCAGAGCGCACCGGCGGCGCCTGCCGGCGTCGTGAACATCAACACTGCTGACGTCGCACAGCTCGCATATCTGCCGCACGTGGGAGCGAAGGCGGCGCAGCGCATCGTCGACTACCGCAAGGCGCACGGCAACTTCGCGCGCACGACCGATCTGATGGAAGTCAAAGGCTTCGGCGAAAAAAGCTTTGAACGCCTGCGCTCCTACCTGACGACGGACGGCAAGACGACGCTGTCGGAAAAGGTGCGCGGCCCTCACAAGGCTCGCAGCAGCAAGAAGTCCAAGTCCTCCACCACAGCAACGGCTGCGAAGTAGCCGTCCCGCCATACATCCCACCAAACCTCCTTCCTCGGGCCGCGCGCGAATCGAGCGCGCGGCCCTCTTCAACCGCAATCAAGAAAGGAGCTCTGCATGTCTCGAATGCAGCGTGGCTACTCCCTCTCCGAAATGCTCGTCGTTGTCGCGGTCATCGGAATGACAGTCTCGATCACGATGCCGGCATTCAACTCGATGCGGCGCCGTATCGCCGTGAAGGCCGCGGTCGCCGAGCTTCGCGCAATCTTGCACAAGTCGCGGATGCGTGCGATTGCGAAAGGAATCAACTCCGGCATCCGTTTCTCGAATGTCGGAAACGAGTGGCGCTACGCGGGGTATGACGACGGCGACGCCAATGGACTTCGCAACGAAGACATCACGGCGGGTGTCGACAAGGAAATCTTTGCACCACGCCCGGTCCTGATGACGGATCGCGGCAGCGCGACGATCAGTGTGCCCAACACGATCATCCGCGACCCCGACGGCGACAAGCTCACCCCTTCATCCTCGGCGGTGCAGTTCAACCGCTCCCAGCTCTGTTCGTGCAGCCCAACCGGCAGCTGCACCCCAGGCTCGATCTATCTCACCGACGGCGCAGACGGCATCTACTGCGTGCGCGTCTTCGGTGCCTCGGGACGCATCCGCGTGCTCCGCTGGAATGACACGCAACTGAAGTGGGAGCAGCGATGAGCTCTCTACCCGACACTCCGCTTCGTGATGATCTCGTGCGCTTCGTAGGTCTGAATGACCGAAAGCGTGCTGCGACGAATGAAGTCCTCGCTGAACGCATCGATCAGAACGCGGCCATCCATGTCGCGTCCGACCGGAAGTCCAGCGGAGTAGAGGACGGTCGGCACGATGTCGATTGCTTGTGCCGAGGCGGGATTCTCCTTGTGGACGACATCCGGTCCGGCGATGACGACGAAGCCATCGTCCGCTCCCGGATCATCGGAAATGACGAGGTCTCGAATCGCCGCCCATGCGACAGCGGTGGACGGTGGAGGAACCGGACCCGAGGGCGAAACGACGACGAGCAGGTGATCGGGGAAGTCGTGCGCGAGGTTGCCGAGGAGGTGGTCGAGCTGTTCGGCGTAGGCGCGGACGGCTTCACCTCGGCTCGACGTCTTCGATGGCAAATCGTTGGTCCCGACGTGCAGTGCGCGTTGTGCTTCGGCGAAACCTTGCAGCGCGATGACGTTGAGGTTGTAGCGGCGCGACGCGATCTCCTCACGCGCGGCATTCGCCGCGATGAGGTCGTGCCGCATCGCACTGACGATTGCGTCGCGCGCACGACCCGTTCCGTTGAACCGGGCTGCGATCGGCGCGAACCCAGCCGGATCAGGAGTGCTCGCTCCCTCGATCGTCCGATCGGTGACGACATACGAAGCGCCAGTGGCTCCTGCGGCAGGCCATCCGATGACGGACGAGTGGAACGACAAGCGCTCGAACATCGCCCAGATCGGCAGCGCATCGCCGGACGGCAACGCAGCGGAGATGCGCTCGACGGGCGGAATCAATCCCCACAGACGGAAGCCGACGCCGGTCGGCAGCAGCAGAAAGCGGTCCTGCGGATCGGGACCGTTGAGCGGCGTGCGATACGAGAAGCGGCCAGTCACGCCGTGGCGATAGGGGAGCTTGCCCGTCGCCAGCGACGCCCACAACGACTTCGGCGTCGTCGTGGAGAACGGCTCGAGACGCGTGAAGTACGACTGACTGCGAGCCTGGTCGAAAAAAGGAAGCGCGCCTTCGCCTTCGATCGTGATGAGCCAGTCGTACGGGAGATTCTTGATCGCGACGAGGATGACTGGACGCTGCCCCGCGACTTCTCCGATGTTTGCAACGACAGCCGTTCGCTTCTCCGTCCGGTAACTGTCACGCCGTTGATAGAGGAAGAACGACGACACCGCGATCACGATGAAGCCGGCGAGAAAGAGCAGCCGGGATGTGCGGCGATCGGCGGTCCGCTCCACCAGCCAGATCGCGAGCAGGATGAATGCAGTGAGCGTGATGAGATTCGTTGCCTTGTTGAGGATGCGCACTGCGCCGATCGGCAGATAGATCCGCACCGGCAGGAGGTGCGTCCAGTAGATGAATGCCGAAATGAACGCGGCGAAGACGACGAAGCCGAAGCCGTGCGCACGGTACGTCTCGCCTTCCGTCTTGCCGAAGATCCGGACGCGCAACGCGCGGAGTCCCCACAGCGCCGTGCCGAAGAGCAAGCCGCAGATCAGACCGTAGATGATCGTGACGGTCGCCAGGCGGCCGGGCGTGATGTCCACCTGCGGATTCAGGAAGAAGAGCAGGTGAGCCATGTAGAGGCCGAAGATCGCCCCTGCCAGAACGCGCTTCAGATACGCCCAGCGAATCGGCATTGCGGCGGGAGTGTATCAACCAGCGGTCGCGCAGGCTCGCGGGCTCGGGATGGGGTGAGCCGATGATCACCGCGGCGAACCTTCGCAATCTTCGCGGGCTGGAGGGTGTGTTCACGCTGTTTCGCCAGCTCGGCTACCCTGTCGCTCCGGTTCGCATCGATCCGGAGGAATGGCGGCGCGCCG
The DNA here is from genome assembly GCA_964552405.1 of uncultured Thermoanaerobaculia bacterium. Taxonomy (GTDB): domain Bacteria; phylum Acidobacteriota; class Thermoanaerobaculia; order Gp7-AA8; family Gp7-AA8; genus JAJPHC01. The sequence goes on along the minus strand of CAZKID010000198.1, from coordinate 401 downwards.
GGATCCAGCTGAACTGGAATGGCGGGTCGGAGCTGCATCTCGCCTCGCGGTCGCGGCGGTTCGATCTGTTCGTGCTGGAGTCATCCGCGGAAGAAGAATCGATCGCTTCATTTCTGCGCAGTTATCGCGAATATAATGTGCTGACCAAATCAGCGCTGATTAAATGTGCTGATGAAAGCATCGCGATTTATGATCTCGCGGGACGGTCCCTTCGACGGCTCGACGTCGATCTTGCGCGCCCCTCGACCCACGCCCTCGACCGCCTGAACCTGCTCGCCGCTGGCGACGATGTGCCGCGCGTCTTCGATCCCGCTCTGGTTCGCCAGGGGATCTCCCGCCGATTCTTCGAGCGATTCCGCGACCCAGTTCGCGATTGCAGCGACCCGCTCGTTACCCAAAAA
>CAZKID010000197.1:0-9730 GCA_964552405.1 uncultured Thermoanaerobaculia bacterium | reverse complement strand
GCACGCCGGGCCAGGCGTCTCACACGGCCAGCGCGACCAGCGTCAACAAGTCTATGCTGATGCTCGGAACCAGAAGCGGATTGCGATGTTCGAGGCGTATGTGATGCGCTCCCGCGGGAACCAGGAGCGCCTGAAATCCGAAGTTGACGGGGTATAACGACGCAGGCCGCCCATCGATGGCCGCAGTCCAGTATTTGTGCCGGGTGATGCTGATGATGAGGCAGGCGGGGCCGCTCGCGGTGACGTCGAGATCGGCGGTCCGGGCGGTTTCGTGGACCGTGCGCACGACTCCCGGTGACGGGCTCATCGAAGGTCCGGGCGACAAGGCCACGCCCTCGCTCCAATGATCCAGCAGGCTCACGCAATCTTCGATCGCATCGCAATGATCGAGTCTGCGGGCGAAGGAGTAGCGTGGTGCTGCGATCGGATCGCGGACGAACGTCACCGTTCTCAAGGCATCGAGATCGAGCGGTATGTTCTCCGTTCGGTATGGCGCATTCGCCATCCCCGGAAAGGCCCGTGGCCAGGACGGGCTATGGGGGTCTTGGGCGACCGGCACCGCGCCGAAGACACGCGTGGCCGGCATGGGCGTTGTCGCATCGAAATCGACGCCCAACGCCGTCGCAATGTGCCAGGCCTCGGGCAACACGCCCGAGAGATTGTTCCTCATGATCCACGTGCGCACATGAAGATCAGGGATTTTTTCGTAAGCATGTGCGCCCCTCTCTGCCTGCGGATACAGGCGGTATTGAGGAGGGATCGGCGGCACTGCCGGCGCTTCCTCGTAGAACGAGTCGGGAACGCGCAGCAGGATGGGGAGCGACGCCGGAAGCACATCGGCGGCAACAGCCACTGCAATCAGGAATGCCGCCGGCTTTTTTCCAAGGCGTCGTGACGCGATCGCCAGCAGAAGCAGCGCAAAGAGCGCAAAACGGATCGACGCCGTCATCCAGACGATGTGTGCGGACGTGACGATCGCGGCGATGCCAGCGACGATCGCGCAGAAAACCGCGACGCTCGACGAGACACGGGCCAGTGCAACATCGTCGTCCAGCACTCGCTGGATCATCGATGCGCCGAACACGATCACCGCGAAGAGAAGCGCGATCACGAACTTTTCCGCGTAACGAATGTGAAGCATGACGATCAGCTGAATCAGCGGCGTGAGATCGCCGAGCGCGATCACATACGAAACGAGGATCGCGGCGAGGGCGAACAGCCAGCGAGACCGCCGAAGGACGATTCCCGCGATTGCGAGCAAAGGCAGCAGCACACCAACGTAGATCGAGGTGAGGAATCCGGCACCTCGCGTCGGATACCACCAATGACCCCGGCTATATGCCGGGAAGAACAGTTGGACCGGGCGCGCCGGCGGAAAGCTCCACTCTCGGGCGTTGAACGGATCGAGCGGAATGCGGCGGACGGAATCGAACGAATGATCGATGCCCGGCAAAAGCTGCGCTGCGGAGAGCGCGGCCGCGACGATGACGAAGAACGCCGCCGCGCGAAGCTCGCGAACGGCGATGGCCGCGATGCCCAGTGCGGCGACAGTGACCAGCAGAGTCACTGGTTCGCCAATGATGATCTGCATCGCGAGAGCAACCGCGCCGATCGCGAAATCACGGCGTTCTCGCGTCTGGTGATACCGAATCGCGAAGGCCGCGGTCCATGGAGCCCACGCGCTCGAAAAGAGAAAAGGCAGGAGTCCGGCGTAGGAGATCAGAGGACCACCCAACCCGTAGGCGATCGCACCGGCCCACGCGACCGCCGGCTCGTTGCGAAGCGCTCGCAGCAACAGATACATGCCGATGGCCGCGATGTAGTAGTGCACGAGGATGTGCAGCTTGAAGCCGAGCACAAAGTCAGGAAGAAACGTCAGCCACGAAGGTGGGTAGTACAACTCGTACGCAGGATTTGCAGCGAGTGGCTGCCCCGCGTCGACGAATGGATTCCATTGCGGGAGCTCGTGCGATTGCACGAGGTCGCGAACGACCTTCTTCAGCGGAAAGTGATAGACGAAAAGATCGCGATCAGCGAGCGCCATCCCTCCGAACAGCAGGTCCGCAAACGCAAGCGTAACCAGGACGACCAGGAGCAGAACAGCGAGCCGGTCGCGCCGCGAAGTTTCCATCTCTCCATCGTATTCGACCTGCATGCATCCTTGACACGCCGCTGCTGTGCGAGTATCGTCCACCGCCAACATGCTGCGTCTCTTCACCCAGCTGGGCCGAATGATGATGCGCCGCCCTGGCGCGGACGCGTAGTTTCCTCGCGTCTCTGACCAGGGTCCCTCCGACTTCCTTCACTCACACGATTCCCGATTTTTGAACACACGATTGCGCCTTCGGGCGTCAGGAGGGGAAATCATGTCGTATCGACTCGATACGCTCGCCATCCATGCCGGTCAACCCGACGATGAGACGACCGGTGCAGTCTCATTTCCGATCTATCAGACATCCACGTTCCGCCAGACGGAACCAGGCATCAATCGCGGCTTCTGTTACGCACGCACCGGCCATCCCACGCGCCGAGCCCTCGAAGACAATCTCGCCGCGCTCGAAGGAGCGAAGCATGGCGTAGCGTTCGCCAGTGGCATGGCTGCCATTCACGGCGTGCTCTCGCTGCTGCGTGCAGGCGACCATGTCGTCTCCACGCGGGACCTTTATGGCGGCGCGTGGCGCATCTTCACAAAGTACTTTGCAAAGTTCGGTGTGGAGTTCACGTTCGTCGATCCGGGCGATCCCTTCACGATCTCCGGCGCGATTCGCCCCGAGACCAAGCTGCTCTGGCTCGAGACGCCGTCGAATCCACTATTGAAGATCACCGACATCGCAGCCTGCGCCGCGATCGCGCGTCGGGCCGGCGTTCGTACGGTCGTCGACAACACGTTCGCCACACCGCTGCTCCAGCATCCGCTCACGCTCGGCGCGGACCTCGTGCTGCACTCGACGACCAAGTACATCAACGGCCACAGCGACGTCCTCGGCGGAGTCGTGATCACAAACGACGACAGCCTTGCGACGGAGCTTTACTTTTATCAGAACGCGATTGGTGCCGTACCGGGACCACAGGACTGTTTCCTCATCCTGCGCGGTACGAAGACGTTGTCGCTTCGGGTGCAGAAGCATTGCGACAACGCCGAGGAGGTCGTGCGCTATCTCGAAGAACACGATGCGGTCTCGCGAGTGTTCTATCCGGGCCTCGCATCGCACGAAGGCCACGCAGTCGCCCGGCGCCAGATGGAGCGCTTCGGAGCGATCGTCTCGTTCGAGCTCGACGCAACAATCGAAGAAACGCGCGCGTTCATCAAGCGCCTCAAGCTTTGGACGCTCGCCGAAAGCCTCGGCAGCGTCCGCAGTCTCTTCTGTCATCCCGCGACGATGACGCACGCATCGGTCGAGCCCGAGGTGCGGCGAAGCGTCGGGATCAGCGATGGGTTGATTCGTCTGTCCGTGGGTCTCGAAGACGTGCGCGATCTCATCGACGATCTCGAGCAGGCGCTCTCCGCGACGCGCATTCCCGCAAGGAGTGCAGAAGCATGAGCGCAACGAAACTTCGTGTGGGACTGCTGGGCTGCGGGACCGTCGGCAGGGGAGTCGTACAACTTCTCGATCGTGAGCGTGATCGCATCCGCGAACGGCATGGTGTCGAGGTCGCGATCGAACGGATCCTCGTGCGCGATCTCGAGAAGGCGAGGCCCGGAGTCGATCGCCAATTGCTGACGACGCGCGCGACGGACGTACTCGATGCGAACTGCGATCTCGTCGTCGAAGTGGTTGGAGGCGTGCATTGCGCGGGTGCCTATGTGCGCCGCGCGATTGCGAATGGCCGTCACGTCGTCACTGCCAACAAAGCTCTTCTCGCTGAATGCGGCCGCGATCTCTTCGCGGCCGCCAGCCGGCGAGGCGTGTCGATCGGCTTCGAGGCGAGCGTGTGCGGAGGAATTCCGGTCATCCGTGCGATTCGCGACGGCCTCGCGGCTGACACGATCGACCGCGTGCGCGGAATCCTCAACGGCACCTCGAACTACATCCTCACGCGCATCGAGTCCGATGGTCTGTCGTTCGCAGGTGCGCTGCGCCTCGCGCAGGAGTGCGGTTTCGCCGAAGCGGATCCTTCGCTCGACATCGACGGCGAAGACGCGGCGCAGAAGCTGCGGATCCTCGCGAGTCTCGCGTTCGATGAGCCGATCGTGCGCGGATCGATTGCCGGCATTCGCGGCATCACGCGCGAGGATGTGCTGCAGGCCCGCGACCGCGGCTGTGTGATCCGGCACGTCGCGACTGCATACCGCGTGAGCGGCGGCGTCGAGCTGCGCGTTGCTCCGGAAGAACTGCCGCTGACCGATCCGCTCTCCGGCGTGCGCGACGAGTTCAATGCGGTCGTGATTCACGGCCGCGCCGCGGGCGAGATCACATTGATTGGCCGGGGAGCTGGGGCGGGTCCAACGGCAGCGGCTGTGATCTCGGATGTAATTTCCATGCGATCAACGTCCACATGATGACGAGGACCAGCGTGCAGAGCACGCTGCCTTCGGGGCCAACGACGCCGCCAGACAGCCAGTCGACGCCCGATCCAGCGGTGTTGAACAGATGTCCTGGCGACGTCGCGCCACTGTCGGCGACGCCGTAGAAATACGTCTCGCCCCAGTCGAAGGCAGCGTGGACTCCGATGGGTAGCCAGAGGCTGCCGGTCCGTTTCCGCGCGACACACATTACGAGTCCGAACAACGCCGCATTCGAGGCGCCGATCCACGACTCGTTGCGATTGCCGAGGTGTGCGATGCCGAAGAGTAACGAGGTGGCGAGCGCGGCAGGCCAGAACCCGAGAAGCTCGGTCAGGTTCGTAAGAATGTAGCCGCGGCTCCGAAACTCTTCTCGAACCGCAACGAGGATGAACACGAGGAAGTAGATGACGGCCCACTTCATGATCTCCGCGCCGTGGAGTGCAACTCCTTTGAACGAGAAGACGCGTGAAACTGTCAGTGCTCCGACGAGCGCGCTGACCGCGGCGAAGCCGGCGAGTATGCCGAACCAGAAATCTCGGCGGAACATGCGACGCCACGGCAACCCATAGTCGGAGACGCGGCGATGTTCGACGCGGGCCATGAACCATGATGCGAGGAGCACGGTCAGGAAATCGTTGAGGTCGCGAATGAGGAATCGCGACGTCGCGCTGGCGTGCGGAAACAGACGGTCCAGCGCGTGATCGGAAACGAAGCTGCCGCTCGCCACGACTGCGAGAAAGAGGAGCAGACGAAGGAAGGTGTGAAGCCTGGCCACGTGGGCGGGAAGTTTATCCCTCTCGAACTTAACATAATCTATCTTATCAGACCCTGAGGAAATCCCTTTCCAGGGCTCGCAGGCGTACACTCGATTCGGTCCAACCCAAAGGAATGCACGTGAAGCGCATCGACACTGGCGCGGTTGCAACCTCGTCTCGCGCACGACTCGACTTCCTCACTGACTTCATCGCCTTCCGAGATGAGGATTGGGAGCTCCTCCGCGATTCAGTCCGCCTGATCGCCCCGCGGCTTCCTGCGCTGCTCGATGGTCTCTACGACCATCTGCTCTCCTACGATGACACGCGCCGTCTCTTCCTTGGCAGTGATGGCGAGGTCGATCCCGCCTACATCGCCATTCGCAAGGAACATCTGACCGAGTGGTTTCTCGAGACTGCCGACGCGCTCAGCGCGAGAGACCGGTTTTCGAACTACCTGATGAAGATCGGGCACATGCATACGGCCCACCATGGTGAGTCGCGGCGCAGCGTTCCACCACGCTATATCGTTGCGCTGATGGCGTGCATTCAGGCATGGCTCACCGACGCGATTCTCGACGCCATTCCCTCCGTCGCCGACGCGCGAAGGTTTGTCATCGCCTGGAACAAGATGCTGATGATTCAACTGGAGATGTTTCTCAAGGCGATGCAGCCAGCGTGGGATGAGAGTCATTGTGAATGAAACCGAAACGCTGAATGCCGCGATCGAGCGCCTGGAACGCCTGGCCGGCAACGACGAATCGCTAAAGGCATTCGCGCGGTGCCTTTCCACTTTCTCCGCTGAGCAGAAGCACTCGGCACACGATCTGCTGCGCATCGCAGAGTGCCTGATGCAGGCAGGTGACGTATCGATGCTCATTGGCCGCGATCTCCGCGGTAAAGCGCTGAAGATGCTCAACGCCAAGAGCTCCTGAGTCCGGCGCGCGCCAAAATCCGATCAGCCAACGTTACAATCCGACCACGTGCGGACAGACGTCCTGCTTTCGAACCGATGAAGATCCTGACTCGTTACATCCTCAAGGAAATGGTCGGCCCGACCGTCCTCGGCTTTATCTTCTATACGTCCATCATCCTGATGCGCCAGCTCTTCTTCCTCGCTGGTCTCATCATCCGCCGTTCGCTTCCCGTCACCACGGTCTTCAAACTCCTGGCGCTTTCGCTCCCATGGATCATCGTGCTGACCGTTCCGATGTCGCTGCTGTTCGGAATCCTCATCGCGATCGGCCGTCTATCGTCCGACTCCGAGATCATCGCGATGCGTGCGCTCGGCATCTCGACACGAACGATCTACCTGCCGGTCTTTCTCTTCAGCTTCGTGGTCTTCCTGCTCAACCTCTACTTGATGATTCAAGTCCTGCCGCGCGGCAACCGCGCGCTCACGCGGATGACGAGCGAGCTGATGACGCAATCAGCGGCGAAGGAGATCAAGCCGCGCATCTTCTACGACGAGTTCGAGAATCTGATGATCTACGTCGACGACGTGGATCCTCGCGTCGGTCAATGGCGCGGCGTCTTCGTCGTCGACAATCGTCCGGAAGAAAATGAGCCGACGACTCCTGCGGCTGCCGTCGAGGCATCGCGTCATGGAAACCCAGGCAGCGCACTGGGACAGCATGGTGGCCAGCGGATCATCATCGCGCGCAACGGCAACATCGCGACCGTCAAGCCTACCGGCCAGACCTGGCTCAATCTGCACCTCGCAGAGACTCACGTCTGGGATCCGCGCAAGCCGGACCGCTATGACCTCAATCGAAACGCGCTGCAGCGCCTGCTGCTGCCGCAAAAGTTGCCCGGCGAACAGACGACGCGTTCCGCAAGCCGCACGTTCCGCGAGATGACGTTATGGGAGTTGCTGCGCCAGGCGAAAGAGCTTCGTCACGAGGCGGACCGCGAGACGTACAACCTGGCTCGCGTCGAGATCCAGAAGAAATTCGCGATCCCCTTTGCCTGCATCGTGTTCGGCATCGTCGGCTTGCCGCTGGGCATCACGAATCGCCGCGGCGGGAAAAGCTCAGGATTTTCTTTGAGTATCGCGATCATCGTTTCGTACTACGTGCTCATCAACAACGGCGAGCAGATGGCGGCCAACGGCCGGATTCCACCGGTTGTCGGCATGTGGACGGCCGACGTGCTGCTCCTCATCCTCGGCATCTACCTGCTGATCCGCGCGAATCGCGACATCGGCGCGCAGCGAGGTGATTCGGCCGGTTTGTTCGCACGTCTGCGCGCGGCGATCACAGCGCGCAAGGACCAGAACTCCACGGAGATGGAAGGCCGCGAGTCGTCGTCGATTCTCAATCGCCTGGACATCACGTTTCCGAACATTCTCGACCGCTACATCCTGCGCGAGTTCCTCAAGGTGCTGGGACTCGTGATGCTCTCGACGATCGCGCTGATGTTGATCATCCAGTACACCGAGCTCGCCAACGACATCCGTGAGCACAAGATCCCGTTCCACGTCGTCGCGGCGTATTTCCGCTTCTTCATGTTCCAGATCTTTCATTGGATGCTGCCGATCTCCGTCCTCGTCGCGACGCTCGTCACCTTCGGCATGATGTCGAGAAACAACGAGGTGACCGCGATCAAGTCGGGCGGTGTTTCGCTGTACCGCGTTGCCATGCCGATTCTCGCCGTTGCGGGTCTGATCAGCATCCTCGCCTACCTGCTTCTCGATTTCGTACTTCCCTATTCGAATCAGCGCCTCGCGCAGATCGAGGCGCGTATCAAGGGGAAGAAGCCCATTCCGACTTCCGCGCAACAGAAGCTCTGGCTCCTCGGCAAGGGCCACTACCTTCTGAACTTCCTCTCGTACGACAAGGACAACAAAGTTCTCAATCAAGTGCAGGTATTCGAGATGCACCCGTCCGAGTTCCGCCTCACGCGCCGCGTATTTGCGCAGCGTGCGCGCTGGGACGGCGAAGGCTGGGAGTTCGAGAACGGCTGGATGCGCTCGTTCACGGACAACGGCGGTTCGACCTTTACCGCCTTCACCCAACCCCTGCGTCTGCAGTACGCCGAAAAGCCCTCGGACTTCGAGACCGAGGTGAAGTCACCGGATCAGATGACGTTCAATCAACTGAGGAGATACATCGACACGATTCGCAACGCCGGCTACGCGCAGGAAGAATTCAGCGTGAAGCTCTACACGAAAACATCGTGGCCCGTCCTGAGTCTCGTGATGGCGATGATTGCACTCCCCTTCGCCTTCCGCATCGGGAAGCGAGGCGCACTTTACGGCGTCGGCATCGCACTCGTGCTGGGCATCGTCTACTGGATTACGTTCGCGCTCTTCACGAAATTCGGTGAAGTCGGCAATCTCCCGCCGATCCTCTCTGCATTGAGTGCAAACATTCTGTTTGCCATCGCGGCCACGTACATGTTCCTGCACGTGGAGACGTAAAGAAGAGAAAATCCAGTGGGGCGCCTGTGCCCCACTGGATGACCAGCTACGTCGCGACGCGGCGCCTCGCCTTCAAATCGCTCAGCATCTGTTCGATGCGTTCATTGCGCTCGAGATCTTCGAACCGCTCATCGATCGCGGACATCTCAGCGCGGGTCGACGCCACCAGCTCGTCCTCCTGAACCTGACGCCGCGCGCGGTCGAACTTGGTCGATGAGCCGGCGGCCTTCGCATCGGCGGCGCGCTGCATCGCGCGCGCGCGACGCTTCTGTGCGACGAGCAGGTCGCACTTCTCGCGCGCCTCACGCAGCTTGTGATCGAGCTTGCGCAGCGACGTGCGCAGGATCTCGGTTTGCGCGCGTTGCTGCTGCATCTGCTCGTCGATTGCCTCACCGGCGACGCGATAACTCTCGCTCCGATCGAGAGCCGTGCGCGCCAGTTCGTCGTCGCCCTTGTCGACCGCCAGCTCCGCGCGGTGCATCCAGTCGGTCCGCGTCTCAGCGTTCTCCTTCTGTTTCTTGTCGAGGAGATGCTCATCGGCGATCGCGACCGCGACCTGCGTCTTGACCTGGATGAGCTGATTCTCCATATCGACGATCACCTGCTTGAGCATCTTTTCCGGATCCTCGGCCTTGTCGACGAGGTCATTGAGATTCGCTCGGATCAGAGCAGTGACGCGCTCCAGCAGTGCCATGACTACCTCCTAGGCTTCCTTGATCGGCACTTTGGGCTCGACCTTGTCGCCGATCTGTTTGACGCGGCCGAGGAGCTCGGACATTTGCATGCCGGAAAGGGCCTCGAAGAGTGCGGGCACCTGCGCCGCCATCTTCGCCATGTCTCCGGTGATCTTGTTCACGCCGGCGGCGGAATCGTTGCCGGTCGACACGATGGTGATCTTGTCGATCTGCGACAGCGGTGCAGCCATCGCCTTGACGACTTCCGGGAGTCCCGTGATGAGCTTGTCGACGACGGCCGCTTGGTTCCACTCCTGATAGGCCTCGGCCTTGACGTTCATCGCCTTCGCTTCGGCTTCGCCCTTCTTGAAGATGA
>CAZKID010000196.1:2043-9781 GCA_964552405.1 uncultured Thermoanaerobaculia bacterium | reverse complement strand
TTCACGCTTGTGTGCGGGCGGGACAGTTCGCGGAGTGCCGTGGTGCCGCTTGTCCTCCTTGTGATTGCCCGAGAAGATGGCGCGATACGGGCGGAACTCTGCGCTTCCTTGCAAACGCTTGTCCGCCGACGAGAAGCGATAGCCACCATATCCGAGACGCAGGTCGCGATGATCGGAGCCGCGCCTGTAATCCCACTGGATGCCTGACGTCCCGCGTCCGGTCACATTGCGATACATCTCCGTTCCGGCATACAGGCCGCGCCATGAGGCTTCCGAGCTGATCCACCACGCGTCCGCCGGATTGATGTAACCGTAGACATCAGGGAGCCGGCGATACGCATTGTTCTCCGCGGCCGGCGATGCTTTCGCCGTATCGGAAAGAAATGCGGAGAAGTCAACGCCATGCGAGCGATAGAACGACGCCGCGCCGCGAATCGAGAGCTCGCCCGCATGTCCGCCGAACACACCGCTTGCCTCGCGCGTATCGAACGAGCCCGCCGAAACGAGTCCTTCGACTCCGGCCACCGGCGCAGCGGATTTCGTGATGATGTTGATCACGCCGCCGAGCGCATTCGCACCATAGATCGCCGAGCCGGGGCCATTGATCACTTCGACCTGCGCGATGTTGCCCGCGCGAAATTGATTCGAGATGAAGGTCTCGCCCGCGATGAGGTTGTTCATCTCGCGGCCGTTTACGAGCAGCAGAGTATTCGCGAACGAGCCGGCGAATCCGCGCTGACCGCCGAGGAGAAAGAAGTGCGGATCGATCGTATCGACGCCCGGCACGAGCGCGAGGATGTCTTTCAGATCGCGCAGACCGAGATGCTCGATGTCATCCGCGGTGAGGACGTAGACGGTCGCGGGAGCTGTGCTTGCCGCTTCTTCGATGCGCGTCGCCGTGGTCACCTTCACGTTGAGGAGATCTTCGAGGGAAAGGTGAGACAGATCCTCCTGAGCTCGCAGCGGAAGGGTCGCGAGCAGCAGGATCACCAAGGCACGATGACTTCGCAACGCATCAAGTGTAGGACAGGCGCCCTCACCTGTCGGCCACATTCGAAAGAACAGAGGACAGGCGAGAGGACAGGCGAGGGCGTCTGCCGTACACCTCCATCTGTTACACTCGACCACGCCTTACGTCCCGGCGAAATCTCCGAGCACGGCCAAACCAATCGTGTCGTTCAGGTACTTCGTCGTCTTCGCTCTCTTCTTCTCACTGGGCGGCCCCGCCGCGCGGGGCGAGCAAGTACCGGAATATGAACTGAAAGCCGAGTTTCTCTCGCGCTTTGCAACGTTCATCGAGTGGCCGCAGAGCAACGCGCCAAACTTCACGATCGGAGTCATCGGCACGAGCCCCTTCAACGGCTTCCTCGACAAGATCGCCGCGCGCAAGATCAAGGGACGTCCCGTCACGATCCGCTACATCACGGATCCGGCGCAGATCGAAGGCTGCGACATCGTCTTCATCGCCGCGTCGGAAAAGACGCGGCTTCGAACCATCCTCGCGCGCACGGCCTCGAAGCCGATTCTCACCGTTGGTGACACGACGGGCTACGCCGCGGACGGAGTGCTGATCAACTTCTACAACGCGGGGGAGACGGTGCACTTCGAGATCAACGAGGGCGCCGCCGATCACACCGGTCTGCGATTCAGCTCGAAGCTGCTCAAGCTCGCACGAGTCGTGGAGGCAAAGCCATGAAGTCGCTGAGCAGCCTCTCGATTCGCAACAAGCTGATCGGCATCGTGCTCCTGGCGACGATCGTCCCGCTCGTCTTCGGCTTCACGTTCGTCGTCTTCAACGAGCGGCGCGCGTTCCGCAAAGAGATGATGGACAACGCCGTCGTCATCGCGCGCGTCACCGCGGAGAACTCGGTCGGCGATCTCGCATTCGGCGATCGCGACGCTGCAGCCAAGACTCTCTCGAAGCTCGCGCTCATCGAGAGCGTGGACCGCGCATTCCTGTTCGACAACGACGGGCGGCTCTTCGCAGCATGGAACCGCGGATCTTCAGGCCCGCCTCCTTCGTCCGCCGAGCCGACACGCGCCTGGGTGGGCAACCGGCTCGTCGTCTCCGAGCCCGTCAGCTTCAACGGCGAGCACTACGGCACGATCTCGCTGGAGATGACGACCGCAGGTCTGCAGACGAAGCTGCGCGACAACCTGATCACGCTGCTCATCCTCACCGGACTCGTGGTCGCCGCCGCGCTGCTCCTCGGCGTGCGCCTGGAGAAAATCGTCTCCAATCCGATTCTCGATCTCGCTGCGCTCGCGCGCGAGATCTCCGAGAAGCACGACTACTCGATCCGCGCTCGCACGCTGAGCGACGATGAGATCGGCGTCCTCGCTGACGGCTTCAACGAGATGCTGACCCAGATCGAACGCCGCCAGCGCGAGCGCGACGAAGCCGATCAACGCACGAGAGAGAAGAGCCAGTTCCTGGCGAACATGAGCCACGAGCTGCGCACGCCGCTGAACGCGATCATCGGCTTCTCCGAGATCCTGAAGACGCGCATGGCCGGGCGCGCCGGCGACCGCGAGATGAAGTTCCTCGACAACATCAACTCGTCCGGCCAGCATCTGCTCGGAATCGTCAACGACATTCTCGATCTGTCGAAGATCGAAGCGGGCCGCATGGAAATCTCGCCGGAGCGCTTCCCGATCGAAGTCGCGATCGAAGGCGTCACGAATCTGATGCGCGGCGTCTCCGCGCAACGCCGCATCAGCATCGACGTCGACCTCGAGCCGGGGCTGCCGGAGATCGAGGCCGATGCCGTGAAGATCAAACAGGTCCTCTACAACCTCGTGTCGAATGCCGTGAAGTTCTCACCGGAGGACTCGACGGTGACGATTCGCGTGGAATCGCGGAGTGCGGCGCAGCCTCCGCTTTACGAAGAATCCATCCGCATCAGCGTGCAGGACCGCGGCATCGGCATCGATCCGAAGGATCACGCGCGCATCTTCCTCGAGTTCCAGCAGGTCGACAGCCGCATCTCGCGCACGTTCGGCGGCACCGGCCTCGGTCTCACGCTCGTGAAGAAGTTCCTCGACATGCATGGCGGCGTCATCGACCTCCAGAGCGCGCTCGGCGAAGGGAGCACGTTCACGCTGTCGCTTCCGGTTCACTTCCATAATCCGGAGCTCTTCAGACCTCGGCTGGTGAATGCGGATGGATCGACGAAGCCGCTCATCCTCGTGATCGAAGACGAGCTCGATGCCTATCGATCGATCGAGCAGCAGTTGCGCGCCGCCGGCTTCATGCCGCGATCCGCGCGGTCGGGCGAAGAGGGAATCGCACTCGCCCGCGAGCTCGGTCCGGCGGCGATCACGCTCGACCTCGTACTGCCCGGCATCGACGGCATCGAAGTGCTCAAGCGGCTGAAGGCCGATCCGAAGACGCGCAACACGCCGGTGATCATCGTGTCGGTCACGAACAATCGCGAGCTCGCAGTCGCGTTCGGTGCGAGCGATTACTTCGTGAAACCGGTCGACTACGAACAGCTCCTCGACTCGCTGCGCCGCAACATGACCGGATCGCCGAACGCGAAACTGCTCGTCGTCGATGACGATCGCGAGCTTCACGATCTGCTGGACGGACGTCTGCGGCAACATGGTTACTCGCTCGTACACGCATACGGCGCGACCGAGGGGTTTGCGCGCGCAAGCACGGAGGCGCCGTCGCTGGTCATTCTCGACCTGATGATGCAGGAGATGAACGGCTTCGATCTCGCGACGCAGCTCAAGAACGATCCGCGCACATCGAACTTGCCGATCGTGGTCGTCACGGAGCAGGAACTGACCGGCGGCGATCGCCAGCGGCTCATCGGAAAGATCAACGCACACGTGCGGCGCGGAGAGCTGAGCGGCAATCAACTCGTGTCGGTCATCCGCGACCTCGTACGGTCGCAGGCGGAAGCATGAGCCGCTTCCGGTGGAGCGGCAGGCGCCTCGCCTTCCGGCTCAAAGGACAGGCGAGGGCGCCTGTCCCCCCACTCTTCGCGCTACTCCTTCTTCTCTCCGGCACCGCCGCCTTCGCCCAACACGACGATCTCCAGCAACTCTCCCTCGAAGAGCTGATGAACGTCCACATCGTCTCGGCCTCGAACATCAGTGAGAAATTGTCCGAAGCGCCGGCGACGGTCGTCGTGCTGACGGCACAAACACTGCGCGACCGCGGCTACACCGAGCTCTCGCAGATCTTCGACGACCTCCCCGGCATGGATGTCGTACGGCCGCGCGGCGACACCTGGTTCAAGAATTACTGGCGCGGCTATCGGAACACCGTCGGCGAGCCGTTCCTCGTCATGATCGACGGCGTCATCTTCAACCACCTCTACCTCTACACCGGCGACGTGCTGGCGACCTTTCCTCTCTCCGATATCGATCGCGTCGAAGTCGTCTACGGTCCCGCCTCGTCGGTCTACGGCGCGAATGCGTTCATGGGTGTCGTGAATGTGATCACGAAGAGTGACGCGCTGAAGGACGGATCGTCAGCAGACGTGCGGCTCGCGGGAGGTTCCTCGCAAACGCGGCTCGCGGATGCAACCGTCATGTACAAGCGCGGCGACATTCGCTTGCGGATCTCCGCCCGCGTCGACGACGGAAATGTCGACGGGTCGCACGCCAACATGTACGAGTACACGAAGCATCGCTACTTCGAAGATCGCCGGCTGTGGGGCGGTTTCCTCGACAACCCGTCGATCGGCAACGGCTTCTCGTCGCCACGCCAGAACCGCGCTCTCGACATTCGCGCGTGGGCCGGCGAGCTCGAAGCGGCCGTGCAGTATCTGCGGCTGAGCGCTGGCTACGGTGTCGAGTACGCGGGCGATCGCTCGTTGAATCACACGGTTTGGTCGCGGCCCGACTTCAGCACCTACCTCCGCTACAGGCACGAGCTCTCGCCGCGCATCACTTCGACGTCATTCGTTCGCTATCGCACGAGCGGTGTCTCGCCGGACTCGTACTTCGTCGAGAGTTTTCCCGGCACCGACGCAAATCCCCAACAGACCGCTGCATTCTCGTTCTGGAGCGCGAACAGCAACAGCACGACGGTGGCACAGGACTTCGACATCAAACTGAGTGAATCGCTCGGCTTGCGTGCGGGCGTGCGATACGAGCAGAAGGATCTGCAGAAGCAGTACGACATCAACTACGGCCCGCGTGTGCCGGCGTCCTCGCTCGACGGATCTCTCTATCCCTATCCGCCGCAGCCCGACGAGTCCACGGCCGCGCCCAATCTTCTGACGACCGAGGGAATCGGCGGATATGTGCAGAGCTGGTGGCGCCTCTCGAAGCGCGATCGGCTCAACTTCGGCGTCAGGCATGACCACGACTCGCGCTACGGCGGTGCGACGACCGTGCGCATGGGCTACGTTGGGACGCAGGGACCGTGGGGACTGAAGACGCTCTTCGGCCAGGCCTTTCAGGAACCGAGCAACCGACTCCTGTACGGCGGCTGGGACGGCTCAGGGAGCGATCCGCGGCTGCGGCCCGAACGGTCGACGACGATGGAAGTGAACGGCTCCTACACGCGCCCCTCATACGAGTCGATGCTGAGTGTGTATCGAGTCTTGAACCGCAGCACCTTCATCAACACCGTGCACACCGCGAAGAACCTCGGCGACCGGCACGTGACGGGACTCGATGCGACGACGCAGTGGCTGCTGTCATCGAGCAAGAGCCGCGAGCTGCGCGCCTGGGCGTCGTACTCGCACATCTTCGAGGCGGACGAGAAGAAGCTCGACGAGAACGGCATCGCGATTGGCAAAGGGCCGGTCGGCGATCTCGCGATAAACAAGATCCATTTCGGCATCACCTCATCGGGCGCGCGCTGGACGGCCACGCTGCGCGGACGCTGGTTCGATCATCGCGACACCGTGACGACAAACCCCATCCCGCGTGTGCCGTCGTACGCGGCCGCCGATGCGCTGCTGCGTTTCGATGATGTGCTCGCGAAAGGCATCAGCATGTCGCTCTCGGTGACGAACCTGACGGACAAGGCATACGCCGATCCCGGAATCCGGGACGCAAGCGCCGGCGACACGCCGGGCTTCTTCGATGCGCGCGGAAAGTGGAACGGCTCGGCGGGCTACTTCAGTTCTCTATTGCCACAGCCGGGACGACAGATCGTGATTTCGCTCGAAATTCGAAACTAGCCGGCGATGACTTCGAGCTCGTCGATGATCGCGATGATGCCGTGCATGCGCAGTGACTGCGGATCGGCGATCAACTCGTCGAGTGCCGGCGTTGCGAAGCCATTCGCGGCGAGATGTTCCCGGATCGGCAATGCTTCCGCGCGCAGCACTTCGGGGGGATGCGGAAGATCGGCCTCCGACGCCCCCTCGACGAACGTCTGCCGCTCGATCCCTTTGCGGCGCGTGCGAAGCTTCGCCTGCAGCGATTGAATCGCGGCAACGACATCGCGCGACAGCGTGCCGGCGGATTTCATCTGCTCGACATCGTGCCGCAGTTGATCGATGAACGGCTCGACCAGCGCCGCGTCGGGACCGGAGAGCTCACCCGCAGTGCCGACGAGATCGTTCAGTGCGAACTCGATGTCGCTCACGATTGCAGGATTGAGTCCGCTCTCGGCGTTGTCGACGGCGCCGCTGAGCACCGTCGTCGCGAGCCGGATCTGCGACTGAAGAAACGAATCCTCGATGCCCTCGAGCGCCGCGCTGAGATTGAACAGCGCGGCGCGCATCATCACGAGGTCATTCATTTCCTGACGGAGGTGGCGTCGATCATTCCCTTGATGATGTCGATCGGGAGCGGGAAGACGATGGTCGTGTTCTTCTCCACACCGATCTCCGTGAGCGTCTGCAGATAGCGCAACTGCAACGCGCTGGCCTCACCGGAGAGCACCTTCGCTGCATCCGCCAGCCGCGCCGAAGCAGCGTACTCGCCCTCGGCGTGGATCAGCTTCGCGCGCTTCTCGCGCTCCGCCTCGGCCTGCTTCGCCATCGCGCGCAGCATCGACTCCGGCAGATCGACCTGCTTCACCTCGACGTTCACGACCTTCACACCCCACGGCTCTGTGTGTTGATCGAGAATCGACTGGATGCGCGCGTTCAGCGCGTCGCGATGCGCGAGCACATCGTCGAGCTCCACTTCGCCGAGGACGGACCGCAGCGTGGTCTGCGCGAACTGCGACGTCTGATAGCGATAGTCGAACACTTCGACGACCGCGCGCCGCGGCTCGATGACGCGGAGGAATACGACCGCGTTCACCTTCAGCGTGACGTTGTCGCGCGTGATGATGTCCTGCGGCGGAACTTCGAACGCTTCCTGACGAAGCGAGACACGCACGATCTTGTCGATCGGCGCAAAGACCAGAAAAATGCCCGGCCCCTTCGCCTCCGGCAGCAAACGGCCGAGGCGGAAGATGACGCCCCGCTCGTACTCAGGAAGGATCTTGATCGAGCTCAGTAAATAGAGACCGAAGACGATGAAAGCAATCAGCAGTAACGGCATGGGGGAATTGTATACGGGAGTGGTCACGCAGTTACGCGGGCTCGCAGGCTCGCGGTGGTGACTCTCGCCCGACTGCACATCACACCACTACCCCCAAGCCCGCGAGCCCGCGTACCCGCGTACCTACTTCTTCTCCGTTTCCCGCAGCGCTTCCGCAATCGTCGCCGGCACATTCTTCGTGAGCGGATCCGTCGCGCGGAGGTCGATGCCGCCTTCGAACTTCCAGGTGTGCTTCGGGCGATAGACGCCCGAGTCGTGCCTGCGCGAACCC
>CAZKID010000196.1:0-2033 GCA_964552405.1 uncultured Thermoanaerobaculia bacterium | reverse complement strand
GCGGATGCCGGGCCACGGGGGTGAGCACCGCCTTGAAAGTCCCAGTGGGGTTGCGGACGATGAACCCCGGGGTCGGCAATGCCCGAACCGACGACGAACCGGATGCGGCCGCGGCGATAGTCGAAGGCGCGGCCATTGCGTGTGTGTACCGCCGCGTCGATGCGATACCCGCCAGCGACGAGATCGAGCGACGGCATCACGAACTTCACGCGGCCGTTCTTCTCGAGGCGGCGCGGCACCAGTCCTTCGATGTCGGTGTTCGTGCCGTAAACACAGCTTCCATCGGCGTGAAAGATACCGATGCCGAATACGAAGTCATCCTGCGGCGCGCGCACTTCGACATCCAGCTCGATCGTGACCGGCGTTCCTGCGCCGAGGGCGACGAGCTCACGGCCCTGCTCATCGGTGAGCGCGACGTGGCGCAGAATCACTTCGCCTGAGCCCCAGCGCTCTTCTTCGGGAGCCTCGTCCGATTTCGCGGCTTCCACCTTCTTCTCCTCGACCGCAGGAGGCGCCGTCTGCGTTCCGCTGACCTTCTGCAGATAGGCATCGACGATCCGCGCCGGATCGCCGACCGCTTCGGCGCGTCCATGATCGAGCCACAAGGCGCGATCGCACAGATTGCGCACCTGATCGAGCTGATGTGTGACGAAGATCAGCGTGACGCCGCGATACTTCATCTCCTGAATCTTCGCGACGCACTTCTGCGAGAACTCTTCGTCGCCGACGGACAGCACTTCGTCGATGAGCAGGATGTCAGGATCGACATGCACCGCGACGGCGAAGCCGAGCCGCACATACATGCCCGACGAGTACGTCTTCACCGGTTGATCGAGAAATTCGCCGATGCCCGCGAACTCGACGATGCGATCGAACCGCGCATCGATCTCTTTCCGCGACAGCCCGAGCATGATGCCGTTGATGTAGATGTTCTCGCGGCCCGTGATCTCGGGATGAAAGCCGGCGCCGAGCTCGATGAGCGCGGCAATGCGTCCGTTCACCGCAACAGTTCCAACGGTCGGCTTGAGGATGCCGGAGATGATCTTCAGCATCGTCGACTTCCCGGAACCATTGCGGCCGATGATCCCGAAGGCCTCGCCACGATCGACGACGAACGAGATGCCGTGCAGCGCAGGCACGCTCTTCCCGGCATCGAGCTTCAGGTCGCGCTTGAGCAGCGCGCTCTTGAGCGTTGCGAATTGTGAGCGCGTACCAAAGAGACGGTAGCTCTTGCTCACATCGCGAATGGAGATGGCGGGGTCGCTCATGAAGTTGGTCTTGCGGTTGCGCGGGCTCGCGGGCTCGCGGTGTAGAACGGCTCCGGTCTTTTCTCCCAACCGCGAGCCCGCGGGCCCGCGTACCTGCGTACCCCGGTCAAATTGCCTCCGCCAGCGTATCCCGGAGGCGATCGAACACGAAAAAGCCGACTACGATCGATACGACCGCGTAGGCGAGCATCAGCAACGTGTCGGACAGCGACGGGAGCGAGCCGAAGAAGAGAATGTGCTGGTAGCCGATCACGAAGGGCGTCATCGGATTGACGCGCAGCATCGCGCGCAGCAGCCGGGAATCGACTTTGTCGATGACATAGATGATCGGCGTGACGAAGAAACCGAGCTGCATCAGGTTTGTGATGATGTCCCGCAAATCGCGAAAGAGAACCGACGCCGACGACACGGTGAGTGCCACGCCGGCGACGAACAGCGTCTGCACGAGCATCACCACCGGCACCAGAAGAATCGTTGCGCTGACGGTGGCCTGACCGAGCAGCACGAAGATGAGCGTCGCGACGAGCAGAATCGGGATGGCCAGCGCGAAGTGCACGAGATGCGACATCACCACCACGAGCGGCAACGCCTCGGCTGGAAACATGACCTTCTTGATGAGCGCGGCGTTGCTGGAGATCGAGGACGTCGACTCGAGCACGGCGGCGGAGAAGAACGTCCACGGCAGAATGCCGGCGAACAGAAACAGCGGATACGGCGTCACGACCTGCTGCGGAAAGAAGCGCGTGAAGACGAGCGTATAGACGC
>CAZKID010000195.1:0-9912 GCA_964552405.1 uncultured Thermoanaerobaculia bacterium | reverse complement strand
GAGCGACGTGTTGCCCGCGAGGGTGATGAAGCAGCTCGGGGGGGAGTTTCCGTTCGGGCGGTTCGGCAAGTATCTGGCGCTCGTGTTCGTGGTCGTCGATGACGATGCGCTGCGCTATGCGTGCGCCGGACACCCCGGACCGATCGTGATTCGCGAGGATGGGAGCATCGAACGGCTCACGTCGAGCGCGCCCGTCATCGGTATCGGCTGCAATGCGGAATTCTCGGAAGGAAAGGTCGCGATCAATCCGGGAGACCGCGTGGTCTTGTACAGCGACGGGTTGCTCGATGACGAGAATCTCAAGGGCGAGCACTTCGGCCTCGAGGCGCTCGAAGAGCACTTCGCCGCGGCGCGGTCACAGACGCTGGCCGATGCGTGCGCGTCGCTCGGCGAGGTTTTGCACGAGCGGCGCGGCGATGCGCCGCCGCGCGATGACATCGCCCTCCTCGCGCTGGAGATCGTGTAGGACGGGCGCCCTCGCCTGTCCTCTCGGGCAGATTGAACGGATGGACAGGCGAGGGCGCCTGTCCTACACCGTCGCCGAGCAGAACTTGCAGCGGCGTGCCGCCTTCGGGATCTGCGACAGGCACTCCGGACAATCGCGCACATTCGGCGGCGCCGCTTCAGGCTCCCGCCGCAGCTTGTTGAACCACTTCACGATCATGAAGACCGCGAAGGCGACGAGCATGAAGTCGATGATCGCGTTGATGAACAGTCCATAGTTCATCGTCGGAACGCCAGCCGCTTTCGCCTGCGCGAGCGTATCGAAGTGTCCGCCACCGAGCGCGATGAACTTGTTGGAGAAGTCCGAATGTCCGGTGAGGAGCGCCAGGGGAGGCATGAGGATGTCTTCAGTGAAGGACTTCACGACCGTGCCGAAGGCTGCGCCGATGATGACGCCGACGGCGAGATCGAGGACGTTCCCTTTGAGCGCGAATTCTTTGAACTCTTTTCCAATACTCATGAAGCGAAAGCATACGACTCACGGAGCCATTGCTCCAATTGCTGATCGACATCGACCGGTGACGACAGCTGGACATGATGTGCGATCTTCTGCGCCGAGATCTTCTCGGTGCGCGCGATGCGCCCATCTCGTTCCTGCCGCGGCAGGAAGAATCCGAGGTCGATGCGCGACTTGCGAATGGTGATGCCGCCGAAGTTTTTCGTCGTCGAGAGCGTGATCATCGTCTTCAACGGATTGAACTGCATCGGACCGATCGCGCGCAGCAGCGCGCAGAGGGCCTCGAACGTCGCACGAATCTCCGGTGACGCGCGGTCGAGATGTTTGTCGAGCGAGGTGAGCTCGCAGGAATGCTCCCGCGTCTGGCGCGTGAAGCGGCGCCCGCAGGAGGGGCACTGCCAGCCTGTCGTCATCCCACGATCTCCCCTGCGTGCAGCCTTCTCAAGAACAGATCGAGCGGCAGGACCCTCGTACCATCCACCATGAGCTCGCGCGATCCGCGATAGACGACGTAGGCCTTCGCGGAAATCTCGGATGTCAGTGCGTCGATTCCCTTTTTGTAATCGCGGCGGAACTCGCGGCTGCTCTTGACTTCGATCGCCACTGCCTTGCGGCCGTGCCACCAGACGAAATCAACCTCGCTGCCGCCTGGCGTTGCCCAATAGCCAAGCGAGCCCCGGATGTTTCCGTATCGCAGATGACTGCGAAGCTCGTGGTGGATCAGATGTTCGAGCAGGATGCCATCCCAGTCGCCGGGCATCGGCTGATCGAACCCTCCCGCCGCAGCGTGGAGAACGCCTGGATCGAACCAGTAGAACTTCTGCAACGCGACTTCTTTCACCTTTGCTCGCGGACGATATGCCGGGAGCCACGATCCGACCAGCGTATCGACGAGCACGTCGAAATAGCCTCGCACCGTTTCGCGCGACACGCCTGCGTCGCGCGCGATCCCGGAAACATTCGTTCGTTGTCCGGCTGCGAGCGCTGCGATCTCGAGAAAACGGGCGAATCCTCCCAGGTCGCGGACGAGGCTTTCCGCCTTGATCTCTTCCGCAAGATAGGTCGTGACGTATGCGCGAAGGAAATCCTCGCGCGCGTCGTCGCTTTTCGCGTTCACGCTGAGCGGCATAGCTCCGAAGCGAAGGAGTTGCGCAGGTGGAACAGTGAATCCCATTTCTGCAGTGGTGAGCGGGTACAGCTCTTTCACGACCGCCCGGCCGGCGAGCAGGTTGGCCGCGCCACGTTTCAGTTTCCGCGCAGACGAGCCTGTCAGGGCAAATCGTTTGTAGCCATTTTCTTCCATGAGCAGATGGACTTCATCGAGGAGGCGCGGTGCGCGCTGCACTTCGTCGACCACGATCCAGCTGGTTGCCGGATGAGCCAGGACTTCGCTGCGAAACGCGGCAGGATCGCGCTCGTAGCGCAGCATGACCTCCGATGCCAGCAGGTTGACCGTAAACGCCTCGGGAAAGTGCTCTCGGAGCCAGGTACTCTTGCCTGTTCCTCGAGCACCGAAGAGGAAGAAGGCAGAGGATGGCACGGGAAGCGTACGTGGAAACATCGACACCGAATTTACCGTCAAATTGGTGTCGATGTCTACAGGCGGCATTTCGGCGCCTGTGCCCCACAGGATCATGACGTGAGAGAATCGGCGCTCGTCCACAAGATCGCAGGAGGCTTCGACCATGACTCGTGCCCGCTTTGCAGTCCTGCTCGCTCTCTTCACACTCGTCGTTTCGCAAAGCGCGTTTGCGCAGAAGCGGCGCCCGCTGACGCCTCCGCCAACCAGCGAGATCACGATCCTGCAGACCACCGATCTGCACGACCACGCGAATGGGGCGGGGCATGTCGGCTTCGATGTCGATCCTTCCTACGCCATGAGCACGAGCGGTGCGTATGCGCGCATCTCCAGCTATGTCGGCTACGTTCGCGCAACGGCGGGACATCCGGTGCTCCTCGTCGACTCGGGCGACTGGACGATGGGGACTCTGTACGATCTGACGCTCGGCAGCCGGCCCTTCGCGCTCGCTTACATGAACGCGATGCGCTACGACGCGGTCACGCTCGGCAATCACGAATTCGATTACACGCCGCTGGGACTCGCCGGAATGATCGCCGCCGCGCGCTCCGGCTTCAATTTCTCGGTACCGATCGTCGCGACCAACATGAAGCTCAACGGCAACACGGATCTCGCTCCGTTGGTCGCCGCGGGAGCGATCGCGCCGTCGTATGTGAAGACACTCGACAATGGAATGAAGGCCGGCTTCATCGGCCTGATGGGTGAAGAGGCGGCGATCGAAGCGCCGGCGTCCGCGCCCGTCACGTTCGACGCGCTCTCCACGCACTACGCCGCGATTCAAGCCGTCGTCGACGATCTGCGCAACAACAAAGGTGCGACGATCGTGATCGCGCTGTCGCACTCCGGTACGGATGCCAGCGGAAACGCGGGCGAAGATGTGAACCTCGCGCGCCACGTGCGCGGCATCAACGTCATTGCGTCGGGACATACGCACACGCCGCTGGCGTCGACGCATCCGGTGGCGAACGGAGACTGGACAACGACCATCATCGATGCCGGCGCTTTCGGTACGAACGTCGCGCGTCTCGATCTGCTGGTGCAGCGGAGCAACGGAACATCGACCGCGCAGGCGTTCAGCAATCAGGCGATGACGAATGCCAGTCTGACGGGAATCAAAGTCGGACTCGTTCCCGACACGATCACGGCCACGCTCGTGGCGGCGACGGACAAGCAGCTCAACGCGGCGCTCGGGCCGATTCTCAAGCAGTCCTTTGCCGACTACGACGCGGCGAGCACGGCGAAAGGCATCTATCACCCGGCGGCGCTCGCGACGCAGGATATGGACTCGAACGATCGCAACCCCGTCCTCTCGCCGAACGGCCTAGGCAACCTCGCGGCGGATTCGGTGCGCAACGTGCCGAACTCGATCATCGCGCAGGCGCTCGCCGCGGCAGGCGGTAATCCCGCGAATCTTCCCGGTTATGACGTGACTCCGTTTCAGATCGGCATCGTCGCAACGGGCGTCCTCCGCAACAATCTTCCGGGCAATGTGCCGCTGACGTTTGCCGATATTTACGACGTGCTGCCGCTCGGCATCTCGCCCGACCAGTCGCAGGCGCTGCCGGTCGGCTATCCGATGATGTCCGGCTACGTCGAGCTGGCCGATCTCAAAAAGATCTGTGCGCTGCAGCTCGTGGGACAGAGCAATCTCGTTTCGTCGTCGTTCTATCTGAATATGTCGGGCCTTCGCTATTCGCTCAAGCCTGCAGAGACCTACACCTACTTCAAGTACGCGACCGCGGCGGCCGCGTTGACCATCACGCAGGACAAGGCGGCGCGCGGTTCGTCGCAGGCGCTGGCCACGATGAAGGCGCTCAACACGCTCGCGAGCGACCTCGGTGCCGCGCTGCTCGATGAGAGCGCAGGCGGCAATCCGTACGCGACGGCACTGTTGAAACTGAACGATCCGACCACGGACTTCAATCAGATCATCGCGAATCTCACTGTCCTCGGCGAAGTCGCGACCGCGGCACTCAAAGGAACGAACGTCGCGAGCGGCCTCGTCGTGTCGAAAGCCGTGAACGCGATCGATGTCGTGTCGTTGTTCGCGACGAGCGACGCGATGAACACAGGGACGACGACCGACGTGACGTCGGGCCGCTTCCGTACGGCAGTCGATCTCTATGCGCTCCTGCTGCTCGGCGCGGTCGAAGCGCAGTACGGCGTGAAGATCACCGCGTATCAGACCGCGACCGGTTCGACGACGCTCTCCTCCGCCGATTTCGTGACCCTCCTCGGCAATCGCATCGACGCGGATCCCGGAACGAAGGGCGTGCAGGAACTGAAGGAGTGGACCGCGCTGCTGGCGAATGTCGGCACGGGGCTGAAGGGAAAGATCGGAACGGAGTACGCCTCGACGGCGAACTTTGCGGAGTTTCCAACCGCAGGCGCAGCGGTGAAGACGCGCAATGCGTCATATCCGATCGCATCGATCGGACAACTGGCTGGAACCATGGCCGCCCTGCAGAAAGCGCCCTAGGAAGATGAACGAACCCTGGAAGGGGTTCTCAAGGAGATTAGCCAGGGGTAGCGCCGGAGGCGCAACCCTGGACCGTGACGGCATGAAAACCCTACTTTCCTGGAGCGGTGGCAAGGACAGCGCGCTCGCGCTGCACGCGTTGCGCAATCGCGGCGAGCATGAGGTCGCCGGTCTTCTCACGTCGATCAGCGAAGAACACCAACGGGTGAGCATGCACGGGGTGCGCATCGAGCTCCTCGCCGAACAGGCTCGGCGGCTGGACCTTCCATTGCGGACCGTTGAAATGCCCGCATACCGCAACGATGCTTCGTCCGACGCCGCCGCGTGCCCGATCGATCTTCCGGGCAACAACACGTACGAGAGCGCGATGCTCGCCGCGTTTGCGCAGGCGAAGTCAGAAGGAGTGGAAGCGATCGCGTTTGGCGACATCTTTCTCGAGGATCTGCGCGAGTACCGCGAGCGGTTGCTGGCTCGCGCCGGCCTGAAGGGAATCTATCCGCTGTGGCGGAAGGACACTAACGATTTGCTGCACCAATTCATCGCCGGCGGCTGGCGCGCGATCGTCGTCTGCACGGACGGCGAGCGGCTTCCCGATTCATGGAGTGGCCGGCAGATCGATGCCGCGTTTGCGAGCGAGTTGCCGGCGGCGGTCGACCCATGCGGCGAGCGAGGCGAATACCACTCGTTCGTCTACGACGGTCCGCTGTTTTCGGAGCCGGTTGCTTTTCGGAAAGGGGATGTCGTGACGCGCGAGCCATTCGCGTTTTGTGAGCTCTTGTACCAGGGATGATCGAGTCCCGTCGGCGCGAAGAAGTGCGTGCCGATGCACTCGAAGCCGAGCTTCTCGACGACGCGGCGCGAGGCCTCGTTGTTCGGATGATGTCCCGCGTAGAGCGCTGTCGCGTGCAGGACGTTGAACGCGTGCTCCATCACGGCACGCGCCGCTTCCGAGGCGTGGCCTCGTCCCCAGAAGGCGGGCATCAGATGAAACCCCAGCTCGAGCTCATTCGACTCGATTTTGTGCGGCTTGAGTCCGCAGACTCCGGCGAACGTCTCGCGCTCGAACAGCGGCCAATACTGAAACCCGTATCGCCGCTCATGCTCGATCTCTCGTTCCAGCCGCTCGCGCACTTGTGCATTCGTGTACGGACCTCCGATGAAGCGCATCACCTCTTCGTTCTGCCACAGCGATGCGGCGAGCGCTTCGTCTGCGGTGGTCCAGGTGCGGAACGTCAGGCGAGCGCAGTGCGGAAGCATCATCGTCCGCGCGCCTGCTCGCCCCGCAGCACCGTGCACGTGCTGCTCCCACGCGCGAGGAGCTTCTCTGCGGGGACGCTCACCAGATCGCACTCGAGATAGACCATCGACTTGCCCGCGTGCACGACGCGCGCACGGGCCT
Source organism: uncultured Thermoanaerobaculia bacterium (assembly GCA_964552405.1). Lineage (GTDB taxonomy): Bacteria > Acidobacteriota > Thermoanaerobaculia > Gp7-AA8 > Gp7-AA8 > JAJPHC01. Next base: position 3,494 of record CAZKID010000195.1, on the reverse strand, counting down.
CGAGCTCCGTGTCGAGCACCGGCCGCAGGAAGTTGATCTTCAGTTCGAGCGTCGTGAACGACTCGTCGAGCTCGAGCAGCGACGCGCACGCCATCCCCATTGCGCCATCGGCGATGTCGCAGAGGATGCCGCCGTGGATGGTGCCCATCGGGTTCGCATGTTTGTCACGCCGTGCGGAGAGGCGGAACACTGCCTTCCCTTCCTCGACGCTGACGGCATCGAAGCCGACGAGTGTCGCGATCGGCGGCGGAAACGTCATCCGCAGTTCTTCGACTGTCTCGCCGCGCATGACGCGCTGCAACGCCTCGAGCATTCTCATTGCCGACCTACGATACCATCACGAAACGTGACACTCAGTCGTCTGTTCTACGCTTCGCTGCTCGCGCTGACGCTGCTGCTGGCGCTGCTCTTCTGCCTCTTTCTCCGCGGCTCGCAGCAGACGATTCTCGAGAGCTCCGAGCGTCTGCGCGACGCCCACGCGCGGCGCATCGCCGCGAATGTCGAGGCCTACCTCGATCAGGCGCAGCAGGCGATCGCGCACGTCGAGACGGAGCTGCAGCATGACGCGTGTGGCGTCGACCGCCCGCAGTCGATCGCTCCCTGTCTGGAGAAAGAAATCCTGAGCAACACGAATCTTGCCGAGGCGACGCTGACGCATGCGGATTCGCCGTGGCAGGTCTCGTACTTTCGCGACAGCGCCGCGGAAGGCGCGATGATCGGAGTCCGCACGACGGTCGCGGACAACGGACGGTTCATCTCCGAAGTGCGGCGGAAGGATCGTGTGCAGAAGCCGGTGACAGCCGAAGATCCGACGGCGCATCCGACGTTCACCACGCCATCCGCACCGCCGAACTACGGCGTCATGACCTGGAGCGATCTCAGTTACACCGAGCTCGATGCGCGGCTGCCTGAGGAGAAGCGCCGCGTCGTCGTCACGGTGATGAAGACGATCGAAGATAAGAACGGCCACTTCGCAGGCGTGCTGCGAATCGGTCTGCTCACCGAGAAGATCGACGAGCTGACTCGCGAAGAATCCGCGGCGAATGCACCGCACGAGATCTTCATCTGCGATGACAGCGGCCGTCTCATCACGCGACTCACGCCGCAGGACCGGCTGCAGGAAGACAAGTCGGACGAGTCGCTGCGCGTGGTGCCGGCGAAGATGCCGCCGGAGGTCGCGGCGGCGCTGCATGACAAATCGCTGCGCGAGGTGAGTCCGCAAATGCTGAATACCCGCGGCGAGCTCACAGCCAACGGGCAGCCATACTTCGTCAGTTTCCGCGGGTTGCCGAACACGCAGGGATGGCGGGCCGGCATCGTCGTTCCGGAGAGCTACTACTTCGGGCCGCTCTATGCGATCCGCAACCAGATCATTGTGGCGACGCTCGCGTTGATCGTGGTGATTCTGCTGGGAGGCATGCTGACGCTGCGGCTGCTGCGTCGCGGACTGAAACAGATTCAGGGCGAGACCGCTCTGATGCGGCGATTCACGTTTGCGCCGTCCGTGGTCGAGAGTCCGTTCCGCGATGTGGATGACGTTCTGCGGAGTCTCGATCAGGCGAAGACCGCGATGCGGGCGATGGGCAAGTACGTTCCGATCGGGCTCGTGCGGCAGCTCTACGAGTCGAATCGCGAGCCGATGCTGGGCGGCGAGCTGCGCGATGTCTCGCTGATGTTCACCGACATCAAAGATTTCACGACCCTCGCCGAGCGCCTCTCGCCCGACGTTCTCGCCCGCAACCTCGGCAGCTATCTCGAGGTGATGACGAATGCGATCCAGGCCAATGCGGGGACGGTCGACAAGTACATCGGCGATGCGGTGATGGTGATCTGGAACGCGCCGACGGAGGTCACGGAGCATCCGTTGAAAGCGTGCAGCGCTGCGTTAGCCTGCGTCGAGGCGACGCGCAATGCGAGTCCAGAGCTCGTGACGCGCTTCGGCTTGCATCGCGATACCGTGATGATCGGCCATTTCGGATCGCCGGACCGAATGAGCTTTACGGCGATCGGCGACGGCGTGAATCTCGCGTCGCGGCTGGAAGGACTCAACAAGCAGTACGGGACGCAGATCCTGGTCAGCGAGACGATCTACGAAGCGGCAAAGGAGCACTTCGCCTTCCGCCGTCTGGACCGTGTGGCGGTGAAGGGGAAGTCGCGCGGGATCGAAGTCTACGAGCTGCTGCAGCAAAAAGTTGGGGCCGCGGTGAAGTACGAAGAAGCGCTGGCGAAGTATTTCGCGCGCGACTTCGCCGGTGCGCTGGCGGTTCTCGAGCCGCAGCCGGACGATGCCCCGAGCCGCGTGCTCGCCGAGCGGTGCCGGAAGATGCAGAAGGAGCCGCCGCCCGCGGATTGGGATGGCATCTACGTGTCATCGGTGAAGTGAGGCAGGCCCCGTGCATCAAGGTCCGGCATGTGGTGGCTCGCTCTCTTCGGTGTCGCCGTATTGCTCGCGACGCTGGCCGATCTCGTCTGGACGACGCTCGGGACGCATGGCGGCGGCCCGCTCTCCGGTCCGCTCGCGAATCTGATCTGGGTCGTCGCTCGAAGCGTTAGCCGCGGAAATCATCGGCTGCTGTCGTTTGCAGGCTCGCTCGTCCTCGGCGCGCTGGTCATCTTCTGGGTGATGCTCATGTGGCTCGGCTGGCTCCTCGTTTTCTGCGGCGCACGCGACGCGCTCGTGGATGCGGCGACCCATACGCCAGCCAGCACGATGGCGCGGATCTACTTCGTCGGTTCCGCGATGTTCACCAGCGGTACGAGCGAGTACAACCCGAAGGGTCACGGATGGCATCTCGCGGCGGCCGCGTGTGCAGGCTCGGGACTGTTCGTCATCACGATGTCGATCACGTACATCATGTCCGTACTCGCGGCCACGGTCGAGAAGCGTGCGCTCGGAGCGTACGTGTGGGATCTCGGCGCGACACCCGAGCGCATCATCGAGCGCGCGTGGGACGGCGAGCGATTCGCAGATCTGCAGACGCATCTCAACCAGTTCGTGATCGCCGTGGAGTTGTTTGGCGAGCAGAATCTCGCGTTTCCGATTCTGGAGTTCTTCCACTCGGAGAATCGCAGGACGGCGGAGCCGCTTCGCATTGCGGCAATGCTCGAAACGTTGATTCTGCTCAGCGAGGGTGTGCGCGCAGACGTGCGTCCGTCACGATTGCTGATGCAGACGGCAATCGATGCGATTCGAGGCCTCGGCGCCGTCGTCGAGAGCGAGTTCGTCGAGCCCGCTGACGAGGCCCCGCTGCCGCCCGATCTCTCGATTCTTCACCGGCTGGGCATTCCGGCGGAGTCGGAGGAGGCGTTTCTGCTGCGCGTCAGGGAGTACCGCAACGTGCGGCGGCGGCTTCTCGGCCTGATCGAAAAATCGGGGTGGGATTGGGAGGACGTGTTCAGCGCGCGCCCGTCATCCTGAACGCAGAATTGAGGGGCATTACTGATTTCAGTGGGTAGATTCTGCAGCGACCGATCTCTCGTCATCCCGAGCGAAG
>CAZKID010000194.1:0-9943 GCA_964552405.1 uncultured Thermoanaerobaculia bacterium | reverse complement strand
GACGGAGTCGTGCGCGAGATCTATCCGCAGAACGCCCAGGCCGTCGAATTCGGCGAGCCGCTGTTCGGTATCGAGGTCTGATCCAGCGATGATCTCGAAGGTTCTCATCGCCAATCGAGGCGAGATTGCGCTGCGCATCATCCTCGCCTGCAAGGAACTGGGGCTCAAGACGGTCGCTGTTCATTCGATGGCCGACCGCGACGCACTGCACGTCCGTTATGCCGACGATGATGTCTGCATCGGGCCTGCCGCGTCGAAACAGTCGTATCTCAATATGTCGAGCATCATCTCCGCCGCAGAGATCACGGGCGCTGATGCGATTCATCCTGGATACGGATTTCTCGCGGAGAACGCGACGTTCGCCGAGATCGTCGGCGAATGTCAGATTACCTTCATCGGCCCGGCACCCGACGCCATCCGCCGGATGGGCGACAAAGCAAAGGCACGCGAGACCGCGAAAAACGCAGGTGTGCCGATTCTGCCCGGTAGCGACGGGCCGCTCCGATCAGTGGATGAGGCGCGCGAGGTCGCCGCCGCAATCGGATTTCCGGTGATTCTCAAGGCTTCCGCAGGCGGCGGTGGGCGCGGCATGCGTATCTGCAATGACGAAACGGAACTGCAGAGTGCCTACGAGACCGCGCGCAGCGAGGCGGAACGCGCCTTTGGTGTTGCGGACGTTTATCTGGAAAAGTATCTCGAGCGCCCGCGTCACATCGAGATTCAGGTGTTTGGCGATTCGCACGGAAGAGTCGTTGCGCTCGGTGAGCGTGACTGCTCGATCCAGCGCCGCCATCAGAAGCTGATCGAAGAATCGCCTTCGCCGGCGATCACGGATGAGATCCGCCGGAAGATGAGTGCCGCGGCGGTGAAGTTGTGCGAAGCCGTCAACTACGTGAATGCCGGAACGATCGAGTTTCTCTTTCAGGATGGCGAGTTCTATTTCATGGAGATGAACACGCGCATTCAGGTCGAGCACCCAGTGACTGAAGAGGTGACGGGAATCGATCTCGTGAAAGAGCAGATCCGTGTCGCAGCGGGCGATCATCTTTCCGTTCCGCAAGGCGAATTCCGCCTGCGCGGTCATGCGATGGAGTTCCGCATCAATGCCGAGGATCCAGTGACGTTTGCGCCGCACCCGGGAAAGATCAAAGAGTTCCATCTGCCGGGCGGCCCCGGCGTGCGGGTCGACACCGCCGCCTATCGCGACTACGTCATACCGCCTCATTACGACTCATTGATCGCGAAGCTCGTCGTCAAAGGAAAGGATCGAATGGAGACGCTGGCGCGTGCCCGCCGTGCGCTCGAGCAGTTCATCGTCGAAGGAGTAAAGACCTCGATCCCTTTGCATCGTCAGATCATCGCGAATGAGAAGTTCATCAATGGCGATTTCTCCACGAAGTTCATGGAGACGTTTCTGAGAGGCTGAGTCCGCGTCGCGAACGAGACGCCCCCGGCCTTCTTCTGTTACCCTTTTCCGGGCTCGATCAGCCAATGAAGATTTATCTCGTCGGGTTCATGGGAGCCGGAAAGACCACCATTGGTCGCGAGCTGGCGGCTCGCGTCGAAGCTCCCTTTTTCGATCTTGACGAACTCGTGGAAGCTGCAGAGAAGATGACGATCAAGGACATCTTCGCTCAACACGGCGAGCCATATTTCCGCAAGCGCGAGCGTGACCTGCTGCGGTCGACACGGAACCTCGAGCATGGTGTGATCGCAACGGGCGGCGGGACCTTCACGTTCGACGAGAACATTCAGTTCATCCAATCGGAAGGACTGTCCGTATTTCTCTCTGCTCCTTATTCGCTGCTGCGGAGCCGCATCAACGACAAGGCGGGGGAGCGTCCCTTGTTTCGTGATGATCTCGCAACGCACGAGCTGTACGCGAATCGCATCAAGTACTATCGGATGTCTGACATGACGATCGAGATCCGGGAAGACGAAACGCCCGGCGAAATCGCCGAGCGTCTGGTTCTCGAGCTCCCGAAATCATTCCATGGGAACGCCCGTCCCAGCGCGTGGAGACGTGTGTGAGAGCGCTGGTGATCAGCGATCTGCATTCGAACGCAGAAGCGTTCCGCGCGGTCATGGCTCGCGTTCGCCGCAAGAAGTTCGATCACATCTTCTGCCTGGGCGACTTCGTCGGATACGGTGCACAACCGAATCAGATCCTCGACGCGATGCGGACGTTCAAAGGGGCGAAAAAGGTCTACATTCGCGGCAATCACGATCGTGTCGCGGCCGGCCTCGATGAAGCCGAGGGCTTCAACGCCGCAGCGAAGCACGCAGCGCTCTGGACGCGCGACCACCTCAGCGCTCCGAATCGCCGCTTCCTTCGCGATCTCGACCTCGGGCCGGTCATGCGCGAAGACGTGCAGCTCTGTCACGGCTCGCCGCAGGATGAAGACGAGTATGTCTTCAACGGGCATCATGCGTCGGGCGTGTTTGCATCGACTGACGCGAGATTCATTCTCTACGGTCACACGCACATGCCGGTGATCTTCGCTCTCGATGAAAACGGATACGTCGAAGGCGCGGCGATTCGTGCCGAAGCGACTCTGCGGCTTTCAGAGGGGTATCGCTATCTGATCAATCCTGGGTCGGTCGGACAACCGCGTGATCGCAATCCCGCGGCGTCGTTCGCGATCTTCGATTCGAAAGCCCTCACGATTCAATTCTTTCGCGTTGCCTACGACGTGAAGAAAGCCCAGTCCTCCATCCTCGCCGCCGGTCTTCCTCGGATTCTTGCGGACAGGTTGGCGATCGGGACGTAGGGGACAGACAGCAGGTCTGATCCCGCCTCCCGCCTGCTGCCTGCTGCCTGCTGCCTGCTGCCTGCCCTCTCGCCCTGTCCTGCCCGCGTGACGCGCCTGTCCACAAATGAGGAGCGCCATCAAGGGTGTTCCCGCGTAAGTCATTGAAAAATCGAGCGGAATGCTCAGCTGGGAATGGCACGTGGCCCGCTTGAGAAACCTTCGCTGGCAGGAGAACCCAATGCGCAAACTGTCCTTCTTTTTTACGTTCGCACTCATCGTTGCCTTACCTGCTCTCGCCGACTCGGCTCGCGGGCGCGGCCAGTCGTACTTCACCTACGACGACGGCGGCACGATCATCCATCAGGGAGATGACGGCCGCGAAGTCGAAGCGCGCGTCAACATGCCGGTTTTTCCAGGCGATGAAGTCGTTACTGGCCGCCGGGGCCGTTCCGAGATTCGCCTCTCCGATGGCAACGTTCTCGGCGTCGATCGTGCGACTGCAATTCGCTTCAAGGCGATTCTGGACAGCTATGAGGGTGATGCATCGCAGACGACCATCGAGCTGACTTACGGTCACGTGATGATCCACCGGACGGAGGTCGGCAGCGACTACGTCCGTTTGGACACCGATACGGCGAGCTATCTCGCTCCTGATTCGGCGGTCTATGCCGTCGACACGGATCGCGGGAAAGACCGCGTCACCGTGTTCGAAGGCTCGGTCGAAGTGCGCACTCCGACGCGGCGCTCACGGATTCGCGCAGGTGAAGAAGCGCAGGTCGATGGACAAGGCGTCTATGGCCTCGTCAGCAACGACAGCAACGTTGCGGATGAATTCGAACGTTGGTTCGTCCGTCGCGCAGAGCGGTACGACCGCGGTAACAGCCGGTATCTGGACGCGTCACTTGCTTACGCCGATTCTGATCTCGATGCAAATGGCTCCTGGATCTATGTGAGCTCGTATGGCGGATGGGCATGGCGTCCATACGTTGCAGTGGGTTGGCGTCCCTACTACCACGGCAGCTGGGTGTATGGTCCCTCGGGCTGCCTCGTCTGGGTTTCCGACGAATCATGGGGCTGGGTTCCTTATCACTACGGACGCTGGGCCTATGACGCGGGCTATGGATGGTTCTGGATGCCCGGTGCCGGCTATGCACCTGCGTGGGTTTACTGGATGTACGGATCGGGTTATGTCGGCTGGGCGCCGGCAGGATATTGGGATTGCTATCGCCCGTATTACAACTGGTGCTACCGCCCCTATGCGAGGGCAGGACTCGACTACGGCTTCGGCTTCTTCGGACGCGTGCGCGTGCATGATGTCGATCTCAGGCCGTGGACGTTCATCGAGCCGAACGGCTTGACCTCGCATCGCGTCGACCGTGCTGCGCTGACGATTGATGCGGTCCGAGGACGACTGTCGCGCGACAACGGTGGATATGTAACGGTGTCGAATACGGGGACGCGGTTTACACGCGACCAGCAGCGCGACCCCGCAACTGCCGTGAACAACATTGTGCGCCGGGGCATGGGCGGTGGTGAAGGTACTGGCACGATGGCGGATGTCACGCCGTTCATCCGCCGCGATGCGGAGATTGGTAGTGGTGTGCGCGAGCGCATTACGCGAAATCGTCCGGCGGAGAGCGGCGGCAGCGTCGCGCCGATCGGTCGTGGCAGTGTGTCGACGATCGGCGGAGGCAGTGTTGCGCCGATTGGACGCGGCAGCGTTGCGCCGATTGGACGCGGCAGCGTTGCGCCGATCGATGGCGGCAGCGTTGCGCCGATCGGTGGAAGCGCGGGTCGTGTAGGCCGCGACGTAGGTACTTCGACTCCGCCTTCGAGCGGCTCGACCGGGCGCGGCAGCGGCAGCGGCGATCGCACGGTGATTCATCGCAACGGTTACGACCAGCCCACGGACCGCGGCACCTCGGGGCGCGACAGCAGCAATACGGTTCCTTCGTGGCGTGAGCGTACAGATCGGCCAACGACGAGCACTCCTGCTCCGGCTGTTGAGCCGGCACCTGAGCCTCGCTCGCACGACGATGGGTCCTGGCGTGGTCGTGCCGTTCGCGGCGGCGGTGGTTCCGAGACGCCGGCTCCGGCTCCCGCACCAAAGACGACTGAGCCGCGTGACAACGGAAGCGACGTGCCGCGCCGCATCATCGATCGGATCGGCGGTGCGCGCATTTTCTCCGGAGATCGCGGCGGCAGCGGCGGCACGAGCAGTTCTGGTGATCGTCAGAGCTCGCCACCGCCGTCGCGCAACGATGGCGGCCGCAGCAGCAGTGGAAGCAGTGGCCGGAGCTCGAGCAGCGGCAGTGGGAGCAGCAGTGGCAAGAGCAGCAGCGGGAGCAGCAGCAACCACAGCGGTAGCAGCGACAGCGGGAAGGTCCACCGCGATCACAACGACTGACCTGTCATCTGAGCGCGGCGAAGGATCCCCATCATCCGGGGTTCCTTCGCCGTCTTTGCGGCTCAGGATGGCATCAGCGTGCTGCCGATCTGTTATCTTCACCCCGTGTCGTTGCCCCTTTTCTTTGCCCTTTACTGCGTTGAGGCGGGCGTCTTTTTTCTGATCGCTCCCTGGACTCGCGTCTGGACGGTCAACCCTCTTCTCCATCACTCGCTGGCGATGGCCGCCTGGGCCGATAATCCGTTCATCCGTGGGTTCGTGTCGGGATGCGGTGTCGTTCACATCCTGATCGGAGTGAAGGACATCATTCGGATCAGCCGCGAGAGTCGTGCAGAATCATGAAGCGAGCCGGTGCAGAGCCCTCACGTGTCGTCATTCCGCTGATCCTCAGCGCTTCGCTATTTCTTCTCTACTGGTTCGTGAAGGAAGAGCCGCGTGTCTTCTTCACGCATCCCGAGTTTCGCTTCGTCATTTTCGGCAAGGATCTTCGCGGCCTGCTTTTCGTTGCGTGGGTTCCTCTGATTCTCGCCGTCGTGCGAGTGATCGATCGTGTCGTCTTCGACATCATCATCGCGCGCCGCAGTGTGATGGCCCCGCTGCTGCTGCGGCAGATGATCGGGATCATCGCCTACGTCCTCCTCTTCGGGTGGACGGTTTCGGCGATCTTCAACACGTCCCTTGCCGGACTGCTCACGACGGGCACCGTACTCGCGGCCGTCGTCGGTCTCGCGCTGCAGGACACGCTCGGGAACCTCTTCTCCGGAATCGCGATTCATCTCGAAGATGCGTTCGATGTCGGAGATGTCCTCCACTCCGGTGAATTCATCGGTGTCGTTGAAGGGGTCTCATGGCGTGCCACGCGGCTCCGATGTTTCAACAATCAGCTCGTCGTGCTTCCAAACTCGCAGATGGCGAAGGATCGGATCGAAATCTTTCCCAGGAACAATCTCAATGCGAGAGTCATCTCGTTCGGGGTCGATTATCACGTCCAACCGGCGACCGTCATCGAAGTGCTCGTTGATGCTGCAGGACACGTGGACGGTGTGGCGCGCGATATCCCGACGATCGCGCGCGTTGCCGGCTTCGCCGAATCCTCGGTGACGTATGAGCTCAAGTACTTCACGCGCGACTACTCGACGCGTGATCGGATCGACGCGGAAATCCGGAAAGCCGTTTGGTATGCATTTCACCGCAATCAGATTTCCTTTGCGACGCCGGTTCGCGCGTACGCGCCGTACACGCCACCCAAAGCGCTGACGCAGGTTGCGCCGGACAAGGTCCTGCAACGGCTGACTGAGGTGAAGATTTTTTCGCCGTTGTCGCAGCAGGCACATGAGACGCTCTCCAAGGCTGCAAGAGTGCACTCCTATTCGAAAGGGGAGGCGATCATTCGACATGGGGCCGCGGGCGACTCGATGTTCGTCGTCCACGACGGAACTGTCTCGGTTCGGATCGCGGACGAGACGCCTGCTGGCTGGCATGAGGTCGCGCAGCTCGGCCCGGGATCCGTGTTCGGGGAGATGGCGCTGCTCACAGGAGAAGTGCGCGCCGCGGATGTTGCCGCACTGACGGACGTCATCGCGTTCGAGATCAGCAAGGATGCGCTCTGGCCGATTCTTCGCGAGACCCCCGAGCTCGCACAGTCGATTTCGCAGAAGATCATGGAGCGGCGCGACCGCCTCGACGAGATTCGCTCGATGAGCGCCGAGGAAGAAGAACTGACGATCCTCTCGCGCATCAAGAGCTACTTCGGAATATGAAGCGTCTCCTGATCGTCGAAGACAAGGCGTCGCTCGCTCAGGTGTTGCGCGAGGCGGTGGAGTCCGACGGCTTCGAGGCCGACGTGGCGGCAAACGGTACTGAAGGAATTCGCAAGCTCGCCGAAGGCCAGCGCTACGTCGCGGTGCTCACCGATTTACGGATGCCTGGCGCCGATGGGATCGCCGTGCTGCGTCAGGCGCGCGAGTCCGATCCAGATTGTCCCGTCATCGTGATGACCGCGTTCGGTACGATCGAGAATGCCGTGGAGGCGATGAAGCTCGGCGCCTTCGACTTCGTGCAGAAGCCCGTCGATGTCGATCATCTCCTCGTCCTGCTGCGCCGTTGTCAGGAACACCGCGAGCTTCGCTTCGAAAACCTCCTGTTGAAAGAGGAGTTTCGCAAACGACATGGATTGCCGGCGATCATCGGCGACTCGCCGAAGATCGTCGAGGTCTCACAGGCCATCCAGCGCGTCGCGGCGACCGATTCGACCGTGTTGCTCGAAGGTGAATCCGGAACAGGGAAGGAGCTCTTTGCGCGAGCGATTCACCAGTTGTCGCCGCGCCACGCCCGGCCGTTCGTCGCGATCAATTGCGCGGCGATTCCTGACACGCTCATCGAGAATGAGCTCTTCGGTCACGAGAAAGGGGCGTTCACGGGAGCGACCGCAAGGCAGAGCGGCAAGTTCGAGATGGCCGATGGCGGCACGATCTTTCTCGACGAGATCGGTGAGCTCGCGCTGAATGTGCAATCGAAAGTGCTGCGCATCATTCAGGAGCAGCGCTTCGAGCGGATCGGCGGCGCGGTAACCCTCGAGACCGATGTGCGGATCGTTTGTGCGACGAACCGGAATCTGGCCGAGGAAGCCAGGCGCGGCCGCTTTCGTGAAGATCTCTTCTTTCGCATCAATGTTTTTCCGATCACGCTCCCGCCGTTACGGGCGCGGAAGGACGATCTCGACGCATTGGCCAACTTTTTCATGCAGCGCCTTAGCCGCGATCTCAAGAAGCCCGGCCTGCAACTGAGCAGTGATGCGCGTGCAGCGCTTCGGGAGTACGACTGGCCGGGGAACATTCGTGAGCTCGAGAACTCTCTGGAACGCGCCGCAATCCTCTGCGAGAGCAATACGATCGAGCGTTCCAATCTCGGCATCGCCTCGACCGCTCACGCCGACGACTTGCTGCGCGAGGCCACGGATCTGAGCGGCTCCCTCGGCGACGCGGTCGAGCGAATCTCACGGGCCGTCGAGCGCCTGAAACTGATGGATGCACTCAAACGCACTACCTCACGCTCAGAAGCGGCTGAGTTGCTCGGCATTGCGCCGCGCACACTGATCGCCAAACTGAAGGAACATGGGCTCGGCGAATGATCCCCACCGCGAATGACGTCGTCTTGTTTCTGAATGCGGAGCTCGAGAAGGCGAATCTGCCCTATCGCGTCGAGTCGATCGCCGTTCTGCCTTACGTCAATCCGATGTGGCTCGCGAACTGGGAGGTCCCCCAACTTGCCGATGCACCGGATCGCGTGGCGATCGACGACATCATTCGCGAGGCGCGGTGGCAATACCCGCAGGTACTCGTGGAGTAATCGAATAGGCGGCGTCGCCGTCCGAGAACCGGACGAGCTCGCGCAGTCGTCCGCTCTCGATCCACTTCCGTGACCGTTCCGCCGCCTCTGGATGAATCACGACGACGGTCGCGCCGTTCGCCGCAATCACATCGAGCATTGCATCGTTGTAACGATGGATGCTCAGGAGCTCGTGGACTGGAGGATCGAAACCGGAGACACCGTTCATCGTCGGCACATGGTGCACCGTCGATGCGAGCAGGTACGATGCCTCGCGCTCATCCCACGCGATCGGCAGCTCGATGACGCACGAGGGATGCGTCGACGCAAGCCATGCATACACGGGCGGGAACTGCGCCGGCACATGCTGCCACGTGAATCGTGGCAGGACCTCGATGATGCTGAGGGCGAGCACCGCGAATCGAAGACGTGGCAGGCGTGCTGCCCCGAACGCCATCCAGATCCCGAGTCCGCAGTAGACGATGACCGCCCAGCGAGAAGGTGTGCGAGTCGCGCGCATCGGTTCGAAGACGCGGAACAGAAACGAGTGAAGAAACGAATGCTCGCCGAAGGAGCCGATGAACCCGATCGAGATCCAGAGCGAAGCGGCCCACAACTCGGCGCGGACGACATGCTCGCGAAATGGAATCGCAGCGATCGTCAACAGCGCCGCGAGCATGAAGGGAATGTCGGATTTGTGCCATCGAACCAGAACGCAGCCGATGATGACGAGGAGGAGTGCGCCGATGAGAAGGGGCTTGCTGGCGCGAATCGAGCGATCGAGCTGCGGACGACAGCTTCGCACTCCGTACAAGAAGAGCGCGAGCGCGAGGAAGCCGGGAAAGATGCGGCGCTCGGGACGTCCTTTCATCCAACCGTAGACAAGACTCGACGGTGATGCTCCGGCCCAGTCCCTCCAGGTCGCGGAGCCTCCCATCGATTCCATCGACGTGCGACGCATGCGGTACGTCTTCGAGACGACCTGATAGGGGATGAGGAAGGGAAGCAGCAGGATCGCCACCGTGCCGAGCGCCACGGCCAGCTTGCGAATGTCGAACGGCTTCACGACCTGCAGGAATGCGATCGTCATGGCGACCGCGAAGCCCGTGAACAGAAGCCAGTAAACATTCGTCAGACCATTCATGACGAATGCGAGCGTGAAGAACGCGGCGTGTTTCGTCGAGCCGCTGCGCCAGAAGAGCAGGAGCGCGGCGAGCGTCAAAGGGATCCAGCCGCTCGCGATGATCGGCACGTGCGAAAGGTGATCGAACTTGAACGAGACGAACGCGTAGAACACGCCCGCCGCGAATGAAGCGATGCGATCGCCGGTAATCAAGTGCGCGAGCACGAACATGCCGAAGCCGGCGAGCGCAAACGAGATCAGGATCGCGATGTTGTAGGTCGCAATCGCGCTGAGGCCAGCGCTTCGCGGGCCAAGGCATAGGCGGCTTCGCGC
>CAZKID010000193.1:0-9973 GCA_964552405.1 uncultured Thermoanaerobaculia bacterium | reverse complement strand
GAGTCCGGAAGCCTGCTGCGCCTGCACGGCGCGAGCGAGAGGAACGAAACGCATCGCGTTCGGACCGGTGAGCGCATTTGCATTCTCGATGAACTGGCGAAGCGAGCCTTGAATCGGCGCCGTCGTCGAATCCTCGATCGACGTCACGATGTTGAAGCTGAAGGCGAAGTCGGCACCGACGGAGCCGCTCGCAACACGGGCGACATGTTCAGAGGTTGCGAATGACGATGCATCATCCGAGGCGAGTGAGCGGCCGCCGGCACACGCACCTTCGAAGAAGTTGGTTCGTGTCGAGCCGTTCGTCTGTGCGCAAACGGCGCCCGCAGGTCCGAAGGTCTGCTCTGCCCACACGTGGGCATTGGGCGCTGCCGTACTGCGAATCGATTTGGAATCGACCGCGACCCAGTAGTTTCCTGCTGCAAGCGACGTGAAGCGATACCGGCCATCCTGAGCGGTCATCGTGGCGACGGGCGTACCATCTTCGCGATAGAGCTTCACGACTGCCGAAGTGGGCACGAACTGCCCGCGCACTGCGAGTGCCGGCGGATCGAGATAGATCGTTCCCGAGATGGTGCCAGCGTCTTGCGCCAGAAGAGGAGAGCACACGAGGAGCAACGAAAGGGGCGAGAGGATGTGCCGAAGCATCTGGATATTATGCGGCAGAGGCGCCCTAATCGATCACCATGTGACCCGAGCGCAGGTACGTTTCCTCGAATGCTTTCGAGAGGATGATCGCTTCGATGACCCGTTCGCGTGTGATTCCGAACGTCAGCATCCGCAGATAGGGACTGGTCAGCTGAGGAGATGACGCTCCAATGACCGTATGCACGACGCGCTCGACGAATGCGGCGTTCGTTTCGTCGTAAGGGTCGGACAACAGCCGGAGCGCGTAATCATGAATCGCGGCATGGCCGCTGATGACGCGTGGGGCCGTTGCCGCAGGATCTTCGCCGAGGCGCTGCAGGAGATCGTTGAGACGATCGGTGCGCCATTCGAGGCCGGAGATCGGCTGGCGATGCCACTCGACGAAGAAGGGTGCCATTCGAATCTTGTGACCCGCGTTGTCGATGATTTCAATCTGCAGATCGGTTTCCCCTTCGATGATCGCCGGGATGGTCTTGCGAAACCCTGTGATGACCGGATGCCAGGGCAGTTGGGCACGGACATCCTCGCGCGGCTCGAGGTCAGCTCGCAGGACATGGCGTCCATTGGCGAATCGAAGGTGGACGCGCCTGATGCCGGCGGGGGATGTCGCCCACCCGACGATCTCCATGTCGCCGCGTTGGACGATCGCTGGTCCCACTTCAACTTTCCCACAGAGGTTGTCGAAAGGGCCGATTGCGCCATTGAGAAACGTGACTGCTTCCTCCGGGACGGGGGCGCTGCTGTGTTTCAACGCAAAAACGAAGTCTCCGTGACGTCCTGCTTCGAAGCGGCGCACGAATGCGATCCGATGTGAGTCGAGGCCTCGTTGCAGCCATTGACGGATCTCACTGCTGCGCTCACCGAGCGCCCCTTCATGGACCACGATCAGCGAACATCCTTTCGCTTCGAGCTCATCGATGAAGGTGCCGGCGATCGGATGCGATTCATAGAGCGACGTCAGATGGTCGTAGTCGGGCGGCAGATAGCTCGAGACTCCGTTGAGCAGCGGCCGATGATGTGCGGTTGCTCGCCATAGATACTCGTACGCCTTCTCCTGCGTCATCGGCAGCTCGAGAATGGGTCCCTCAATCGACGCGCTGCGCAGCCATTCGTAAACGGGGCGCGGCTCTGTCGGGATGAGATACCAGCGGATGGGCGCAATTCTCATCTCGAACAGTAGAACCATCGCGATTGCGCAGGTGAGTCCGATCCGAACGCCGCGCGGGCGTTCGCGCAATACGAATTCCACGCCGAGCGCTGCAAGAAGCGCAATGCCGGCGAATGACACCATCGCCCAGCGAACCGGAAGCCGGATGCCGCTGAAACCTGGCAACGAAAACAACAGTGTGCCGAACCAACCATACAAGCCGCGCGCACCGAGCGCACCGATCACGATCCACAGCAGTGATGCCGCGAAGGAGAGACTTCTACGCCCGCGCAGCAAGCCCACGATGGCCAGCAGGAGAACTGCGATTCCGGGCAACAGAGTGCGCTCATGCCCGTACGCGGCACCGGGGCTGAATCGTCCATAGAGCCTGTTCTGATAGTTGGGCTGTAGCCAATCGAGCCAATCCGCGGAGGAGCCGGGAAGCACATCGGCGAACGTCCTCTGCATCCCGTAAAGACGTGCAACTTCGAGATAGGGAACGATGAACGGCGTGAGGACGAGAAGCGTGGTGATGCCCGCGGCGGTGAGGCCGATCCAGAATCGCCGTTCGCGCCAGCGGCCGGTGAGCGCTGCGAGAATGACGGCCGTCAGTAGCGTCGCAATCGATCCGAAGGCAAGCCAGGTCAGCGACGTGAGTCCATTGAGAATGGACGCGGCGGTCAAGGCCGCTGCGCGCTTCCAATCCGGCCTTTCGACGAACGCGATCATCGACAGCAACAGGACAGGCAGCCACACGGACCACAGGTAGTGAATGTGTGGCAAGTGATGAAACCTCATGCCGACGAACGCGTACGCGATCCCGGCGATGATTGCTGGTTCCATCTGACGCGTTGCACGGAGTGCGAGCCGGTAGGTTGCGTATCCGCAGCCTGCGAATCCGAGAATGATCGCGATGTTTTGAATCGCAAGCGGAGAGATACCGGCAGCGAACAGCGGAAAAAGAAACAACGCGATGCCGTAGAGATGCTCACTGAAGGCGAGGGTGTGGCGCGCCGGATGAAAGAGATTCGCCTCGAATAGCGGCTTGCCGTGAATGGTCGCGTAGTAGTCCCACTCCAGATTCCAGGCCGTGAAAAACGAATCGTGAGGATCCGAGACCGCCTGGCTGAGATTGCGCACGAGCGGCCAGGTCATGGCGGCCGCCAGTACGAGAAACAGAAATGCGATCAGCATTTCGCGAAGGACGGCCGGCCCGTTCTTCATACGGCTGCTGTTCTAGACCAACCCGCGCTCGCGGAGCTCGCGTTTGAGAAACGCGTAAACGATCGGCGCCATGACGACCCCTGACACGCCGAACGCGGTTTCGCCGAGGAGGATGGCGAGGAGGATCTCCCAGGCCTGGGAGTCGGTCTCGCCGCCGACGATGCGCGAGTTGATCAGATACTCGAGCTTGTGGATCAGGATCAGAAAGACGAGCGAACCGGCTGCTGTTCCGACCGAGACACCGAGTGAAAGGATCACGATCACCGTATTCGAGATCAGGTTGCCGAGCACAGGGATCAGTCCGCAGATGAACGTGACGAAGACGATCGTCGTGGCAAAGGGGATGTGTTTGCCGAACAGCGGCAGCACGATCAGCAGATAGATCGCGGTGAGACTCGTGTTGACGAGCGAGATCTTGATCTGCGCCGTTGCAATGCGCGAGAAGGCGTCGGCGAAGTGCTCCACTTTCATCGTGAGCTGTTCCGCGAGGCGGCCGCGGTCATGCTGGTGCTTCGTGACGTGGCGGAAGAAGACGAGCACAGCGAGCAGTACACCCATCAACACGTGCACGAGCCCCATGCTGAACGTGCTGCCCGCGAGCTGGAGCGTGGCAGCATGCTCTTTCAGCCAGGCAACGATCCCGAGCTTCAGCGTTTCCGCATCGGTCATCACTTCGGGGATCAGGTCGCCCCCATAGCCGCCGAGCCAGGCGCGCGTCGACTGAAGGATCTCCGCCATCTTCGTCATCATGGCCGGGACATTGTTCGCGTGCCGGCGGAGGAACGTAATGGCGAGGGCGACGACACCGATGACGGCGCTGCCGGAGATCAACGTCACGACTGCGAGCGCGAGCGGCCGCGCGGCGGTGTGCGGCATCCGTTTCGCGAACGAGCGTGAGACGCGATCGAGAATCAGATAGAGCGCCAGTCCTGCGACGAGTCCCGGCACGAGATGCCGGAACATCACATAGACGATGAAGATCGACATGAGAATCCATGCAGCGATCTCTTCATACGAAACCGGTGCGATTGCAGCAGGCTCTCCGGCGTCAGGCACGGGCACGAGCGGATTGGACGTCATTGTCATGATTGTAAAGGTTCGACGGCGATCTCCGGCAGCCAACGCTTTCCGCCGAGTGACACGATGAATCCGAAGAGTGCCAGTGCGACCAACACACCGAGTCCGAAGAGTGAGCGGCCGAAGTACCACGCATTCGGATTGAATGTCGTCGGAATGCGCTGCAGCGACATGGCGTAAAAGATCGATACGGCCATCGCGAGCACACCGAAACGGAAGAGCACCGCAAGGCCCAGGAAACCTCCGATCACGCAGTAAAGCGCAATGACCCACAGCGGCGCGTCCATGTCCTGCAGACTGATTCCGATCCCGAACAGCACGAAAAGGACGAGGCCGGGCCACAAGCGCCGGGTGATGACACGGATGGCGAGAAGGAACGTGAGCGCGGCGAGCGGAAGGAAGGATGCGCCGAGGGCGGTGCGCAAGAGCCAGTAAACGAGTTGCGGTACTGCCGAGAGAGCGGAAGGGGGGATGCGATTCGGTGATGCTCCGGGAGCCAGCGCACAAAGATTCCACACCAATGCTGCGAGCGCTCCTGTTGTCGCGCCAACGAGCACATCGCGCCCGACCATCGGATCGCGAAAACGTCCTGCCAGGACGCGCGTCCATCCGATGAGCATGCGAGGCCAGGATCGGCGCACGAGGGGCTCGACCGCGATGTAGCCGAACCAGGTAGCCACGGCGATCAGTGCTGCGTACGCATTGATCTTGCCCGCGATCGGGAATGCTTGCCACCCGACAGTGATCGTCGCTCGAAACGTGAGTGTTGCGAGGCACAACGGGAAGATGAACCAAGCGAGGCGCGATGCGCCGCGCCGGTCGCCCTGACCGCGCCGGAGGTTGCGCATGGCAAGAAAGAATGCGGAGAACCAGACGATGCTGAGCGCGATCATCGCCGCCGCCATCTGCGCGACCTGGATCGCCGACGATCCCTTGCCGGGCATTCGATCCGGTTTCGTCGTTGGCGCGATCACAGAGAACCACACCGGCTTGCCGTGATAGGACGCAGCTTCGACGCGTGTGCCATCCGGTGTGACCCATGCATGCTTCTGATCGGAGTCCACGGGCGCCGCCCAGCGCGGCATCGTTGGATTGAGATGTTCGAGCGCCGCCATGGTCAAGAGCGGCGTCCAATCGAACGAAGTCGCCGTCGTGGGAGGCGCTTCCAACTGCGGTGGAACGATGACGAGCTCGCGCAGAGGACCCGTCGGACCGAGTCGCACGCTTGCCATTCCTGATTTCGTCATCGGTGGATCGTCATCGACGACGCGCTGATCGAATCCAATTGCTCGCATCGGCTCAGGACTCAGCCGATAGAAAAACACGAGATCGTAATAAAAGAACGACGCCGACGAGACGGTGTGCAGCGGCTGATGCGTTGCAGCCAGCACATCACGCGCGCGTTCTTCGAGGACATCGGGCGACTTCACCGCGACGACTCGATGCACCATCGTTCTCGAGCTCGCGATGCCGAAAAGCAGAAGCGCGACCAGAAAGACGCAGAGCCAGCTCCATGCCGCGCGCGCCGAAAGATCGCCACGTTCCGCCGCCGCCGCGACCATCGCCGGGGACGGCGTTTCACCCGCTGCAATCGCAGCGGCGAGTGGATCGCCTCCCGGCAGCGCGCGGAGAATGTCTTCGGCCGATCGCGGCCTCAGCTCCGGATCCGCTTCCAGACAATGAATGATGATCCGATCGATTGCCGGATCAATCTCACGCACCATCGACGACGGCCGCGAGAAATCACGCGCACGCTGACGCATGACGAGATCGATGGTCGAGGTCGCAGTGAATGCTCGCTGACCCGTGAAGATCTCGTAGAGGATCAGACCGAACGCATAGATGTCGCTGAGCTGCGATGCCGGTTCACCTTCGAGTTGCTCGGGAGCCATGTAGGCCGGCGTTCCTGCCACTCCCGATTCTTTCCGCCGTTCTTCGGCGACCGCGAGACCGAAGTCGGTGATGCGAGCGCGTCCGCGGCCGTCGATCATCACGTTGCCGGGTTTCAGATCGCGATGGATGACGTTCTTCTCGTGCGCTGCGGCAAGCCCGGCACAGATGTCGCGCGCGACAGCGAGCGCCTTCTCGTGAGGCAACCGTCCGACACGGCGCAGCAGCGACGCGAGATCTTCACCATCGACGAATTCCATTGTGATGAAGAGCTGCCCCTCGACTTCAGCGATGTCGTGAAGACGACAGACGTTCGGATGCGAGACCTGACGTCCGATGCGGACTTCGTCGTAAAGCCGCGCAGCGTCTCCGCGACCGGAGAGAAACTTGAGTGCGACCGGTTGCCCGAGTTTCAGATCGTCTGCGCGATAGACGGCGCCCATGCCGCCGCGGCCGAGCATCGATACGACGCGATACCGGTCACCGAGAATCGTCCCCGGTGTCAGTTGCAGCGCTGGCGCCTCGGAGGCGCGATCGACGACCACGGTCGGAGTTTCCTCCGGCACACGACGAAGAGTCGGCGCGTCATGTGGTTCGCTCACGATCGATGCCGATCATCTTAATGAAAATCGTGGCTCTGCACGTCGTGCAATCCCTCGAGCGGCCAGAAACGCTCGGCGCGCACGGAGGCCTGCCCTTCGCCGTTCTGCACGATGCCTTCGACGATCAATCCCGAGTGGCCGAGGATCGTGGAGCGGCATTCGGAGAAGAGCTTCGGATTGATGATCGCCTGCGAGAGTCCCGTTTCGTCTTCGAGCGTGAGGAAGACGAATCCTTTCGCGGTGCCGGGACGCTGGCGGACGATCACCGCGCCAGCGGTGATGACGCGGCTGCCATTCGGGACGCGGCTGAGATCCGCGGCAGTGAGAATGCGATCGCGCTTCAATCGCGCGCGATAGTGCTCGATGAGGTGTGGGCCGGTGGTGATTTCTGCCGAGCGGTAATCGGCGAGAGTTTCTTCGATGGGGGACATTTCCGGGAGAGGAGAGCTCGATGTCATTTCGACTGCGCTCCGGATGACGGCGGGGGATTCGAACAATTCGCCTGCTTCTTTCGCGACTCTTGCGGCCTGCCACATTGCGGCTCGCCGTGTGAGTCCGAGCGACGCGAGCGCTCCGCCATCGGCAAGCTTCGTCAGTTGATCATCGCGAAGCTTGCAGCGCCGTGCGAGCTCATCGACCGTAGCGAACGGCTGCTGCCTCTCGATTGCTTCGCCGGCTGCAGCACGCAATCCTTTGATGAAGCGCATCCCCATCCGTACGCCGCCGTTTTCCCATCGCGACATCCAGCCGGAGTGATTCACATCGACGGGCAGCATCGTCACGCCGCGCCGCTGTGCATCCTTCACCAGCGTTGCCGGATGATAGAAACCCATCGGCCAGGCGTTCAGCAGCGCCATGTAGAACGCGGCGGGATGATGGGCCTTGATGTAGCAGCTTGCGTACGCGATCAATGCGAAGCTCGCCGCGTGTGACTCCGGGAAGCCGTACAACGCGAACGATGTGATCGACTTCACGATCTGGTCCTGCGCGGCGGTGCCGATCCCGCGCTCCGTCATCCCGGTGCGGAGCCGCTTCTCGATCTCAACCATCCGTTGCATCGAGCGTTTGAAGCCCATCGCGCGGCGCAGCTCTTCGGCTTCGCCGCCGGTGAATCCCGCCGCGACCATTGCAATGCGCAGCAACTGCTCCTGAAACAGCGGCACGCCGAGCGTGCGTTTGAGGATCGGCTCGAGGCATGGGTGCGGATACTCGACTGGCACCTTGCCCTGACGCCGGTCGAAGAATGGTTTGATCATGCCGCCGACGATCGGTCCCGGCCGGATGATCGCGACCTGCACGACGATGTCGTAGAACGTCTTCGGTGCGTTGCGCGGCAGGGACGCCATCTGTGCGCGGCTCTCGACCTGGAACGTGCCGATCGTGTCTGCCTTGTTGAGCATCCTGTAGACCTTCGGATCGTCCTGCGGCAGATGCGCGAGATCGACATCGATCTTCTCGTTCGTGCGGATCGTCGGGATCATCTCTTCGATCGCGGCGAGCATGCCGAGGCCGAGGAGATCGACTTTGATGATGCCGAGGTCGGCGCAGTCTTCCTTGTCCCACTGAATGACGACGCGGCCGGGCATCGACGCCGGCTCCAGCGGCACGACTTCGTCGAGTCTCCCTTTCGCCATCACCATGCCGCCGGAGTGCTGGCCGAGGTGGCGAGGGAGATTCTGGATCTGGAGGTACAGCCGCATGAAATGGCGGACGCGGAGATCTTCTGGATCGAAGCCGCTGCCGGCGAGCTCGTTCGGCAGCGACTCGATCTTTTCGCGGATCTCGCCGAAGTTCCATGTGCTGACCGTCTTCGAAAGCTTGTCGACCTGCTCGGCCGAGTAGCCGAGCGCCTTGCCGACTTCGCGCGCGGCGGAGCGATCGCGATAGGTGATCACGTTTGCGGTCATCGCCGAGCCATGGATGCCGTAGCGTTGATAGACGTGTTGGATGACGCGCTCGCGCTGATCGCCGGAGGGGAGATCGAGATCGATGTCCGGCCATTCGCCGCGCTCTTCAGAGAGGAAGCGCTCGAAGAGGAGATCCATCTTCACCGGATCGACCGCGGTGATGCCGAGGGCGTAGCAGACGGCGCTGTTCGCGGCGGAGCCGCGGCCCTGCACGAGAATCTTTTCTCGATTGCAGAACTGCACGATGTCCCAGACGATGAGGAAGTAGCCGGCGAGCTCGAGCTTCTGGATCATGTTCAGCTCTTTCTCGACCTGCTTCTGCGCGCGCGCGGTGAGCGGGCGGAAGCGCACCTTCGCGGCGTTCCACGTCATCTTGCGGAGGAACGAGTCGTTCGTCTCGCCGGGCGGCAGCGGATAGTCGGGGAACTGATAGCCGAGATCGGCGAGCGTGAAGTCGAGCGTCTGTGCGAGCTCCCACGCGTGATCGATTGCCTCCGGGACGTCGGCGAAGAGCGCGCACATTTCTTCCGCGCTCTTGATATGGCGATGGCGGTTGAGACCGAGGAGCCGGCCGGCGTTGTCAACATGTTGACCTTCGCGGATGCAGGTGAGGATGTCGAGCAGTTCCTTCTCGCCGGGACGTGCGTAGCGGACGCCGTTCGTCGCGATGAGCGGGAGCCGCATGCGGTGCGCGAGCGTCATCAGCAACTGATTGCGGTGCTCTTCCTCGCGGATGAAGTGACGCTGCAGCTCGATATGCGTGCGGCCTTTGAAGATGCCGGCGAGCTTGTCGATCGTCGCCTCGTCGTCGCGTGTGAGGCAATGAAGTCCCTCGGCGTACTCTTCGAGGAGCTTCCAGGTGTAGCGCGCTTCGCCCTTGGGATGCTGCAGCGCGCCGGCCGTGACGAGCTTGCAGAGATTCTTGTAGCCGGCGCGGCTCTCGACGAGCACGGTGACGCGGTGCTCATCGTCCATGACGAGCTCGGAGCCGACGAGCGCCTTGATGCCGGCTTTTTTCGCCGCCGTGTAGAAACGCGGCGCGCCGTAGACGCCGTTGCGATCGACGATGGCCATGGACGGGATGTTCTTTTCGGCGGCTGTTTCGATGAGGTCTTCGGGGAGGCTGGCGGCTTCGAGGAAGGAGAAGGAGCTTGCGGATCTCAGTTCGGCGTAGGGTCTTCTTGGGGTTTTTACCTGGTGTGTTTTCCCCCCTTTTTCCTTTTTGTTGAGGACGTTGTGGACATAGTTCAGGGCGTCGTATTCGCCGGAGAGTGGGGGGCCGTACGTGATCTTCAGGGAGGTCATGGGGGAACGAAAAGCGAAATGCAGAATTCAGAATTCAGAATTCAGAATGAAGAATGACGCTGCGGAGAACTGCTCGCGTTTTTTATGATTGATTTGAGGATTGCGCTGATCTCGTGCGATTCCTGCACATGCGGATTATTACGATCCGCAGTTATTACTTCGGTGCCTTCGATCAG
>CAZKID010000192.1:0-9990 GCA_964552405.1 uncultured Thermoanaerobaculia bacterium | reverse complement strand
GGGGGCGCACCGGCTTCGACGGGGACATGTCGGGGTCGTGGTTGCATGCCGAGCTTCGGTTCGCTCGTAAAACCGATCGAAAAACACAAACGCGAACGATAACTTCGCCCTCGCAGCCTAAAAACCTGTGAGCGCTCTCCCGCCACCTGCTCACGGTGGAGGGGCCGAGCGTCATGATGTGAGCTGGTGACGCGCGCAACGCCTACGCGCGCGGCACGAGATCAAGAGGCTGGTCGTCGGACGGTTCCCGCTTTCCGGACAATCCGATGACGAGATCAAACGGAAAGACAAGCATGTAGTAGCCAGGCTGCCACTGCTCTCGGACGCGGGTTCAATTCCCGCCGCCTCCACCAACGGAACTTTTCACAGAAATCCACAGAGTTCCACGTACGTCTACAACTCACATAAAATCAGCAGCTTACGCCAGGCATTGACTCCACGCTCGTCTACGTGGGTGTACAATTCTCCATAACGCGGCGGGGTAGATCGCGGGAGACGCTCGGCAAACACCCACTCTCGTACCCCAATCGGAACGCTCGCTGCGGGTTCAACTCCCGGTTGCCACGAGTTCAATTCCGATGCTGACGAAAGACGACGTCAAGAACGCTGAGCCCGGCGACAAGCCGAAGAAGATCTACGACGAGCGCGGCCTCTTTCTGCTCGTCATGCCGACCGGCAGAAAGCTGTGGCGCTTCAAGTACTCCTTCAACGGTCGCGAGAACCTGATCAGCCTCGGCACCTATCCTGAGATCTCGCTCAGCGAAGCGCGCAAGCGGCGCGATCACGAGCGCAGTCTCGTCGCACTGGGAAAAGATCCATCGCGCCAGAGACAGATACAGCGTGAAGCGATGGATCGCACGTTCGCAACCGTCGCCACGATGTGGTTCGAATCGAAAGCGAAGCCGCAAGGCGAGAAAGCGCCGGAGTGGGTCGCATCGCACTCGCGCACCGTGCGCGGTCGACTCGATCAGCACCTCGTCCCCTTCATCGGCACGCGTCCCGTTGCAGAGATCACAACCGCGGACATCGTGCCGCTGATGAGGCGACTCATTGACGCCGGGACGCACGAGACAGCGCGCCGAGTGCGGCAGATCGCCTCGGATGTCTTCTGCTATGCGATCGCGCTCGGATGGCGTGAGGACGATCCTACGCTAGCGCTGCGCGTGCTGATGCCGAAGTCGAACGCCGGCGTGCGTGCGGCGGTGATCAAGCCCGGCGAAGGTGCGACCGAACAGCGGCTGAAGGAACTTGCCGGCATCCTCAACACCATCGACAAGTACCGCGGCGTCACTGTCGTCGTGAGCAGTGCACTCCGTCTGATTCCGTACGTCTTCGTCAGGCCATACGAACTGCAGCATGCGGAGTGGTCGGAGATAGATCTCGATCGCGCGCAATGGTCCTTGCCGGCCGAGAAGTTGAAGATGCGCCGCCCGCTCATCGTGCCGCTGTCGCGCCAGGCGGTGGAGATTCTTCGCGAACTGAAACCAGTCACGGGTCACAGCCGATGGGTGTTTCCATCAGCACGCGGCGCCGCGCGCCCGCAGGCGAACGTCGCCGTGCTCGCGGCCATGCGTTCATGTGGCATCGAGAAGGAAACGCAATCTGCGCACGGCTTCCGTGCGATTGCGAGAACGATCCTCGACGAAGTTCTCAGCTACGACAAAGCATGGATTGAGATTCAGCTCGCTCACGTCGTGAAGGATCCGAATGGTGACGCGTACAACCGAACCGCGTTCATCAAACAGCGCACCGAGATGATGCAGCGATGGGCGGACTACTTGGACGAGTTGAAGAAGGTGGATGAGTGATTCAAAACGACGGATTCAAGATCTCGCAAGAACAGATTCGCGCGACCCTCGCGGCGGTGCTGTTTTCTATGGGGCGAGAAGATTTAACGGGCAAAGAATCGCCAGTCGAGAACCTTGTTCAAAGGATGATCATCGATCAAGCGACGATGGACATCGGCTTCGCATTACGCCCACTGGTCTTATCGTTCCTCCACGTTGCGGCCCCACTCTACTTGAATGTCGCGGCCACCCGCGTCGGCATAGATCTACTGGACGCCTCTTACAAGACCGGCAAGCTGGAAGTTCCCATCACCAGCCGTACAAGAAAGCAGATCGTGAAGGAGATCCGTCGCAGATTCCCGGAGCAAGCAGCAGTGGTCGCACTGGCGCGCAAGAACACCGTCCGCGGCATGTCGCTGGTAATCAAACAAATTCTGTTCGAGCCGGCAAGGGGGAAGAAACCGGGGACGAAGGTTTCGAGAGAAAAGAAGCGTGCCCGTGACCCGCGCATTGATGTCAGGGATCAGTTGCTTGCGACGAGGAAATACAAAGACAACCCGACTCTTGCGAAAGCCATTCATCGCGAACTTCCCGGCTTGGATTGCGAGGTCGAAAGCACCCTGAAGTGGTTGAACAGAAAAAGAAAGACGAAACAAAAATGAGGACCGCGCTGCAACGCGATCCTCAAGGGATATGCCATTCGTCCCGCGCGGGGTTGAACGACAACACCAAACCGAGCATACACCGCGCTCAAGTGAATGGCGCACAACGTAGGAGAAATGCGCCATGGAATCCAGTGAAGTTCTGCCAGATCCGTACACCTACACCTATCGTGTCATCGACGAACAGGGATATGTGGAGGTGGTCCACTTCGGCTCAGCCGCTCTGATCGAGCGCGCGAAACGAGAGAAGGTGTTCCCGTTCCCGATCGTCGACCAGATCACCGATGAGCACGCGGAGAAGTTCGTTGAAAGAATGCTCGAAAGCGACGGGATTGACAACGGTATTTCAGTGTCGGGTGTCCGGAGCTGGCCAGACTGGCCGGCCGACTGGCCACAGGATGGCCCGTACAACACGCTTGAGCAGGACGCACTTCTCGCGATCGATGAACTGATCGTTCAGGCGATGAAGCCGTATCTGAAAGAGGCCTTCAAGCGCGCTGCGTCGAAGGTGCTCGGAGTGCCGATCGCGGAGGCGGACCATGCGTGAAGCCGCGACCAAGACCAGCGACCACTCTCGTGTCGGCCAGGCGAAGTTCTACGAGGTTCTCAATCGGCAACGAAAGTATGCGCGGAAGTTGCCGCCGCTCGGGACGGGCATTCACGATGTCCTGACGCTTGGAGTGAGCGCAACAGTGATATGTCGAGTTGAGTTGGACGCTACGTGTCCACCAAAGGCAGGAGACGCACTACTCAGCGTCCTGGATTCCGATCCGGCCGAGCGTAATTCGCCGTGGCAACCGCAGCCACTCTATCTCCCCTCTGTCGTGCGTCGTTTCTCGCCTTCAGGAGGGCTGCATGTTATGGACGAGGGCGAGTGGCCAAAATACCAAACGCCCCGCGCGCTCGATCCAACCATGCCGAGGCTTAAACGTGGTGTCGGATCGTGCTTCTATCCAATCGAAGGCGTCGTTCGGCGCATCCGTCCCCTCACCATTTGGACATCACGTGACGGGAACAAGAAGAATGGTGACCTTGCCACAATCGAGATGCTGGGTAGCTGGGCGAAGAATCTCATCGATGACAGCCTGCAGGCCCAGACCACAATTGAGATCCTCGGCAATGCCTACCACATCCGCGGTGACATGGACGCCGAGCGGATGAAGAAACTTGGTCGTTTCATCGACAAGGTTGCTGGTGATGTCGTTGAAGCGGTCGGCGAGGTGTCATTCGAGAAAGTACTCGCGTTGACCGCGCTCAACATCGCGGACCGGCTGCCGTCATGGGAGCTTGGTACGTAGACGACGCGAACTGTAGGCAATGGAGAACGGCGCCTCTCGGTTCCGGGCCCGACCAGGTCGACGATAGTGGACAGTCGGATGCTGGATCTCCAGATGAAGGCGCGGAAATCAAACATTTCTTGGCAAAACCCCGATTCGATCTCCATGGAGATTCAGTGGAGATCGGCTGAAACAAAGGTGAAATTCAGCGAGGATCTGAGGCGCGCGTAACCCCTTGAGTTTCACTGAATCTCCGTGAATTTTGACCCCCTAAATATTTTTCGGACCTTGTGTGCGCGCGCGGAATTTCACGGTGCTGTCGCCCCTCTTCGCCGACGGGTAGTCATGATTCCCGGATGTCCCGGACGTGGTGCCCGTCATCGTCCTCATCATGCGAGCCTGCCTGTGCTGAACGCTGCGCCGATCGACATCCCGGAAGACGATCCTTTCGTCGTGGTCGTCGAGTTGGCGCTTGTGCTTCGAGGTTGAATCGGAGCCTTGCCTGACGATGACGACTGCGCCAGTAGCTGCTTCGCGAGATCCTCGATGCGACCGAACCTCGTTCCGAACCAGTCACTGAAGAGACGCTGCAGAACGAGTTCGTCGCGCTCTCGTTGCACAGCGCGTTGAGGATCGAGACCTGTCAGAGCGAGAAGCTGTGCATATTGCTGTACGAGCTGGTAGGCGTAGGAGTAGCTGACCGCTCCTCCTGTCTTGTTTCCGCTGGAGTCGAAGCCCTCACTCGCGAAGTTCCCGCCTGCGAACTGCTGCAACTGTTCGAGTGCACTGAGTGCGCGGTTCGTCGCCTGGTCGAGTGACGTGGTCGCATCGTCCGTCGCCGTCGTAATGGACTGCGTCGCCTTGTCCGTCGAATCGGCAATCGCTTGTGCTGCATCGTTCCCAGCCTTGAGGATGCCCTTGACCGCCACGGTAATCGGACCGCGGCGCACGGCTTCGGCAGCCTTCACCAGCTCTTCACCTTCTGCGGTGATTCCGTCGGTGATCGCCAACTGCATCTTCTGTTGGTCTGTCTGCAACTGTTGTAGTTTCGCCTGCTCTTCTTCGGCTTGCCTCTTCGCTTCTGCGGCTTCGTCCTTCGCCTTCTGAATGGCGGCGAGTTGTTCCTTGTAAGCGTCCGAGTGTTGGAACTCGTACGTGGTCACACGCAGATTCTTCTCCGCCTCGTCGAGCTGCTTGCTGATGCTGTCCACTGTTTTGGACTGATCACTGATTGCAGACCCTGAAGCGTTGGTGTCCTGCAGATACTGGAGCCGGTTGCGTGCCTCGTTCAACTCGGCGTTCAGATCCTTGACCTTCGCGCCGGCGCCGCTCTTGTCTGTGACTCCGGCCTTCTCTGACATCTCATCGAGTGCCGTGTTCGCGGACTCGATCATCTTGTTCGCATTCTCGACGGCGTCGGAGAGCACGCGAGCCACCGCCTGCTCATGCTCGAGTAGTTTCTCACTCTCGCTCGTCTGGCCCTCCAGCGCACTCCCAGCAGTTGTCGCTTTCTCGGCGGTTGAATCGAGCGCCTGGTTGATGAGAATGAGTGCGCGCGCCTGTCCGTAGAATCCCATCGTTCACCTAGTCCTTCGGGGGCGTGGAGTTCGCACCCTCATCATCCATGCCGGCCTGCGACGCTTTCTTCATCGCCTCCGCCGCGCGCTCGGCATTCCCTGGAATCTGCTTCAGCTGGTCGTTGATCTCCTGCAGAAGCGTCTTCTGTTCACGGAGAGCGTCGGTCGTGGAGCTGAGCGAGGACGAGAGATCGCTCTGCGCCGCGGCCGCACTCTTCACGCCGTCCGCCGTCTGACCTACGGTGATGCTCACGCCAGACGCCGCGTCGGTGACGCTCTTCAGCGGGCCGACAACATCATCAGTGGCCTTGCCGAGACTATCCGTCGATGCCGCCGCTTCATCGTAGCGATCCTTCGCGCTGCGCATCGTGTCAGCGGCTTCCTGCGCGCTGAGCTTGTGGAAGTTCAGTGCATCCTTCCACTGGATGTGAGCGTCGGTGTTCTGCTTCGCGGCGGCGGTGTGCGCGGTCGTTGCCTCTGTCGCCGCTTGTGTCGCTGCAGTAGATTCCTGCTTGGTGTGCGTCGCCTCGACCGCCGCATCCCGTTCCTTGATCCGCGCTTCGATGGCCTTTCCGAGGGCCTCCAGATCCTTGCGCGCGCTCTCCTGTTCGATGCTTGCCGATTCGGTGAGGTTGCCCTGAGCATCCGTCACCTGCGTCGTGGCAGTCGACCATTGCACGTACTGCTGAATCATCCCCTGCAGTTGTTCGTCGAGTTGGCCGTTCGCGTCGTAGAGATCGTGTGAGCTCATCGCGAGCTGCTTCAATCTCTCCAGCGCCTGTTTTTCTGAATCGCTCAGGACTTCGCGGGTCCGAACTTCCTTGTCGAGCGAAGTCACGAGGCCGAGGATCTCGTTCTTCTGCGTGGCGACTTCTTTCGAAGCCTCAGCCAGTTCCTTCTTGTGATCTGCCGTTCGCTGAGCTGCAGCTTTCTCCGCGGCCTCGGCGTCGGTGAATGCCGACTTCGCTTTTTCCAGCTCCGCGCTGAGACGTGTGACCTCTGCGCTCTGCGCACCGTAGGCCCGCGTCGCGTCCGCGATCATCTGCGTGAGCCGGGAAATGTCATCCTGAGCGGCCTGGCGCTTCGTCGTTGCATCCGCGAGGACCTTCGCGTCGTCGGCCGTCGTCTTCGTGAGCTCGCGCTGTTTCTGGTCGGCGTCGCCCAGCGCTTTCGCCCAAGACTCATGACCCGCCTTCGCCCGGTCCTCAGCTGCCTTCACGTCGTCGAAGTGCTTCTTCACATCATCGAGGTTGATTCCAAGAGCGGCCAGCTTCGTCCGGAGCTGCTCGATCGTGGTGCCGTGCTGGATGTGCAGATCGCTCCACACACGCTCACCCTCGGCGCCCTGTTTAACGAGCTTGGCGTGGAGATCGATGATCGGATTGATGCGGGTCGCCGCATCCGCGAGTTTCTCGAGGCTCTTGCCCGCCGCATTCTTTTCGGCGTTGTAGACGGTTTGAATCTCGACGCCTGCGGACATCATCTTGTTTTCAGCAGCCCCGATCACCCGGAGCTGCTCGCGTTTGCTCATGTAGTCGTCGAGCGTTTTCCCGCTCCGCTGCTCAACCACATCGAGACCCTTGAATTCGTCGGCCGTGAGACGCAACGAAGCTGTCATCTTGTGCGTGTCGTCCGAGAATTCGACTTCGCTGTCCGCCCATGCGGAGAAGAAGTTTTTCAATCGCCCCTTCGCGTCATCGACGATGCGATCCTGCTCGGAGAAGTCAGTACCGATCGCCTGCATCGCTTGATGTGCGGTCCGGTACCCTTCTGTGAATGCTGCGAAGTACAGCGCCGTCTGAGCCTGGTACTTGCCCATCGGGCCGAGCGCCTTGTTGATTGCGTTCCCGAGGCCGAGCCATTGCTCGCCACCTTCAGCGAGCTCCTGTCGATGCTCCTGCATCTCGTCGCGTAGATGACGGAACTTCGCCGTCGATTGATCGATGACGACGCCGACGCGCTGATACTCGGCCTGCATCTGCGCGGTGACGGTTCCACCCTCTTTCCGCACAACCTCCATCGCATCGCCGAGCAGGATGTGCGTGTTGCGCAGACGTTCTATCGCTGTCGCCGCGCGAGGGGATCCGGATTCGATCGCTTCAATCGTTTCCTTCTCCGCATCCCTGACACGCTGCGCGGCCTTCTCAGTTGCACTCATCGCGGTATCGAGTGCGGTGAGTTCCTTCTCCACTTTCTTCAGGCCATCGACGCCGTCTTGTCCGACGCGGATGAGTTGCTTCGAGAGCTCCTCCGTCCGCTCACGGAACGTGACGGTCGACTTGGTTGCCGCGGTGATCTGCTTCTCAGCAACCTCCATCGCCTTCTGAATCTCAGCCGGCGCCTTCTCAACTGATCCGAATGCTTTGGTGACGTTGTCGCCGAGTGCAACAAACGACGCGGCGAGCGCCGACAATTCGGAGTCCGAGACCGCGCGCCCCTCGGAGAGCTTCGCGAACACCTTGCCGACGCGATCCTCGAGACTTTCAAAGCCGTTCGAAAGTGAGGATGCGGCGACGATGCCCGAATCGGACATCGCTTTTTCCGCGGCTGAAATCTCGTCGATGCTTTGCTTCGCGCCGCTCGCGTCGAGTACCAGCGCGGCTCTCAGTACTTTGTCTGCCACGCTGAATTACTCCTTCGCCTGCGCAAGTCGAAGCGAGACGTCCAGAAGATTGCACTCCAGATTCAGGACCATCGACGCGAGCGTTTCCGCCTTGAATGTCGCGGCCATTTCCCCGATCTGTTCTTGTAGGTCGCGAACAGACGTTAGCGCCCTGTCGTCGAGGTCTGCGGGTTGCGCCTCTTCTTCAATCCACTTCTGATATTCGCGCGACTTCCATAGCAGTTCCGTGATTGCCGCAGCAACGTTTTCCACTCGCGTAGGATCTTCAACGGACTTCGCCGCCACCGTTCTCCCAAGTTCCTGTAGTTTCTCGAATGAGTTCCGATCGATCATGCTCTACGTCCTTTCGTCTGCCTCTGATTGTCTTCGGTGAGGTCGAAGGTCATGCCGCCTCCGGTCCGTCGTCGAAGAACTTCGCGAGCTTCGGATTCTTCCACCGCATCTCGTTTATGTATGCGACGGCCAGATGTTCGGGGACCGCGCCGCTCTCGAAGATCTGGCAGACCCGCAGAAGACTCTTCGCGGTTCGCTGATCGCCGCTCGCGAGAGCAGACTTCGCCGCGCGATGAACAGCGCTGTGGACCTTGCGGCGCGCGGATCCCGCAGGCGGAAAGTTGATCACGTTCGTTATGACCTTTTTCTGAGCCGCGTTCTCTGCTTGAGTCCGTGCGATCTGCTCGGCGGCGGACAGGTACATTGCCGTTGACGACTGCGCGGACAGCGGCCTCGCACTCGGCTTCACGTTCGTCGGCTTCGCGGCCGGCTTCGCTACCTTCGCCGCGGCCTGGCGCTTCGCTTCGGCGCGCAGATCGGCGACGTTCTGGGTATATGCCGCGAGAAACTTCGCGCCGCGCGTCTCCCCGGTCACGTAGGTTGCCCGACGTGCCGCCTCGACAGCGATCCCGCGTTCATCGAGCAGCGACGGACTCATCTCCGCCGCGGTCTGACCGAGCTCGCGCTGGTACAGAACGTAGAAATCTTTCGACTGCGGCGTGATCCCCTTTACACGGAGCCTGCGCAGACTTTCGAAATGTGCGGCATTCCTCTGTTCTGATGTCATTTTTCTTCTCCTTGAGTCGCAAGAATTTCTCTCGCGAGACGCATCCATACAACGGTGTTTGAACGAGTAACGCTGAGGGGGAGCGGGAGTGATGAATTGCACTGCAGCGCGCGCTGCTGGAACTTGCGCAGCAGGTCATAGAGATCGATCCTCGCGAAACTCAGCGGAACGAAACGCGGATCGCCATCGACGGCGAGCGATGCGCGAAGGAAGATCCCGAGCGTCGGATCAGCGAGCCATACGTGTAGATCATCACGGAGCTTGCGCTGTGCGGCAGCGACATCAGCCGCCCGGTTCCGGATCCGCTCGAGCTGCGCATCGATTCCGGTGAGAATCTGTTTCGCGAGTCCGGCAAGAACACGTCGCGCATCCGGACTCGCGATCGACGGCGTCGTGATGACCATGTCGTCGAAACGCTCCGTCTTCGTCGCGCGGTTCATGCGGATGAATGCGTTCAGATCCTGAACGATTGAACTATGGCCGCGAGCGTCATCCGAGCCGACGCGGATCGTGATCCACTCCGCGGCCGAGCGTGTCGCCTGGCTGTGTGTCGTGTCGTAGGCGATCTGGAGATCGGCGATGTGATCGAGCGTGTCCTCGTCATCATCGGTGAGTGATTCGCGCTCCAGCATCTGCGCGTTGAACGACTCGACGGCGGAACGTAGCTCGTGAAGTGCGACTTCTTCCGGTGAGACTTCGACGGGGGTACTGGTTTCCGCAGCGCGCTTCATTTGTGCGATTGCTCTCATGCACTCACCGCCTCAATGCGACGCGGGTGATTTCGTTCGAATTCACGCCGGAACATCGACGCGATCTCGTGATGGTTCGTCGTCAGCTTCGGCAGATTGAGGTTCAGTTCCGCGAAGTCGTTGTGCATGCCGAGCATGTGGGTGATGGAGTGGGAACGACCTTCGATGATCTGAACTCCGAGGGCGGTCCCGGACTGCCGCAGGTCGTAGTGGAGCGGCCAACCAATCCCTTGGCTGGGCCCCTTCGTAACTTTG
>CAZKID010000191.1:0-9996 GCA_964552405.1 uncultured Thermoanaerobaculia bacterium | reverse complement strand
ATCGACAAGTCGCTGCCGTTCATCAAGCAGCAGGCGGTCGATGCGCTCTCCGCCGACTTCAAGACGACGCCTGAAGCGCTGCAGAAGATCGACGCGCAGATGAGGGCGTACTACCAGAAGACCTATCCGGCCCTGTACGCCGGAAAGCGGGCCGCCATCGATCAGGCCATCGCAACGACGAAGGACATCATGACGAAGACGCGCTTTCCGGAGATGGGGGTCGACTGGAGAACGCATCCCGACAACATCGGCCACTTCTACTTCACCGGCTGCTTCCGTTGTCACGATAATCAACATGTTGACAAAGCGGGGAAGGCCGTCTCGAAGGACTGCCACATCTGTCACGACGTGTTGGGTGAGGCGCAGGCCGGCAACGTGATGTTCGAAATGCCGAAGAACGAGTTCCAGCATCCGGTGGACATCGGCGACATGCAGGCGATGACCTGCGCCGATTGTCACAGCGGGAAGTCGATGTAGTGGGTGCGCGGGCTCGCGGTCATGCGGGCCCGCGGTCTTCTCACGCGATCATCAACTTCAGTTCCGCTCCCAGCATCAGTGCCCAGAACAGCAGCAGGCCGGTCGCGACGCGCCGCAGGATGATGAACTGACGGTAGGTCGCGGCGTCGGCGATCGCCTCCTCGTGAAAGCGAGCGAGCGCCTTCGACGAGAGCCAGATCGCAAAGGGCGCGGCCAGAATTCCGAATAGCACGGACAGCATGACCAGGCCCTTGAGATGACGGAGCGTCGTCGTCAAATCGCGATGCGAGATTGCCTTGCGATCAGGATCGATCGAAACGAGTTTCGCCGGCGGATTGCAGATTTTGCAGATGACGCCGGAGTCAGGGATCTCGCGGTCGCACGATGCGCAGATCATGAGTCAGTGTAGCCCTCCCAGCCGCGGCCCCACGAATCATCCACCGCCATCGCCCGCGCGATCGTCTTGAAATCCTCTTCATTGATCTCGAACAGTCCGCGGCGGAAGGGAAACCCCCACTGCGTCTTGTTCGGGATGAAGGTCAGCGACTCGATGAGCGGCTTGATCTCGGCCTCGCTGCATGCGAAGAACTTCATGGCGCGGCGCCACGGACGCCAATCCTCGCTTACCTCGACCTGATAGGGGACGTCGTCGATGATTTCGCCGATGGCCGTGAATCGTTGCAGCGGGTCTCCACCTTGTAGAGCGGTGCGCGGCGAATAGAAGACGAGCCGGTCACCTTTCGTCAGACGCTTGAGCCCCGCGTTCTTTCCATGGCCGGCCTGTGTAAAGCCTCCGGAGTGCCCGCGCTCCACATGTTCTTTCGAAATCGTATTGATCCAATAACGCATCACAGCGCCTCCTTGCTGCAGATAGCTTTCCTCGGAGCACGAGGCGGAGCAAAAGTTCTAATCATGGTGGAGTTGGAAGTGTACGCTGCGGTGCGTGATCTTCGAGGCACGCAGCGTGATCCGAACGACCCCCGAGCGGCTCTTCGCGTTTCACGAACTGCCCGATGCGCTCGATCGGCTGACGCCTGCGTGGGAGAAGGTGAGACTGCTCGAGCGTGCCGCGACTCTGCAGCCGGGCGGCCGCGCCGTTTCCGAGGTGCGCGTTGCGCCCGGCGTCTGGATGCGGCTCGTCAATGAACACATTGTCTATGACCCGCCACATCGCTTCGTCGACGAACAGGTGCGCGGTCCGTTTCGAAGATGGCGGCACGAGCACATCGTCGAACCGCATCCCGACGGCGCGCTGCTGATCGATCGCATTGATTTCGAGGTGCCGTGCGCGATCGTTGCGCAGCAGATGGCGATGAAGAGGCTGCAGCGATTGTTCGCGTGGCGGCACGAGGTCACGCGCGCCTGGTGCGAGGACTAGGGCGGATCCATTTCAGTTCTCCGTCATCCCGAGCGTAGTCGAGGGACCCGGGTGGGCGTGTGGTACGCAACTCATGTCGCGAGCCTCCCGCCCGCCCAGGTCCCTCGACTTCGCTCGGGATGACGGGGGATCGCTCTATTCTGCGTCGAAATTTTTCTGCCGCGCAGACTCTGCGGCCCTCAACGGTGCGGTCTCGTCCGCGGAATCCTCAACTCGACGAAATCGCCGCGCGCGTTGATGTCGCCGCCGATGATCCGCGTCTCCGTCCGGACCACCGCCAGCCGCAGATCGATCTCCATCTGTTGAAACCGCTCGCGGTCCGGCGGGTGCTCTTCGCCATAGAGTTGCGCCACCGCACGAACGCGCGCTGCGAAGCGCGCGTCTTCGATCGACAACAGCACGTCGTGGTCTGTCTTCGTCACCTTGATCGGGTTCTGACCGGCGCGCTGCATGAGCACCGACACGATGTGCAGAATGAGATCGCGGTCGCCGGTGATCTCGCCGACCGGCTCTTCGACATGCAGCAGAGCGTTGTTGACGGAGAGCAGATCGCTGAGCACGCGGTCGAAGTCGAAGGTGACCACGGCAGGGACGAAGGGCTCAGCTTCCGTCCGCGCCAGCTCGAGCAGATCGTTGATCTTGTCCAGCAGCTCGCGTCCGCTCGCGCCGGCGTTCATCGCGAGCTTGCGGCTGCGCGGCTCGTCGATCCGCTCCGCGAGCAGCTCGTTGAAACCGATGATGTGATTCAGCGGCGTGCGCAGCTCGTGGCTGATGTTCATCAGAAAGACGTTCTTCGCTTTGTTCGCCCGTTCCAGCTTTCGCGCTTTCTTCTTCGCGGTGATGTCTTGAAAGACCGCAACCGCGTACAGCAGCCCCCCTTCCCGGTCGTAAAGAGGAGTGGCCGTGATTTCCAGCGCGATCCGCTCACCGCGGCGATCGATCTCGATGTCGTCGACCGTTGCATTCTCGCCATGAAGCGCGCGAACGATCGGCATGCGCTCCGTGGGATACACCTCGTTGGTTCCTGCGACGTACGCCTGATAGCGCTCGCCGAGGTTGGAGGCGCGATCGCCTTCCATGATGCTGCGCCCGAGCATCGCCTCGGCCATCGTATTCGCGTAAATCGCGTGTCCCTGCGCATCGAGAATGAAGACTCCGACAGGGAGAGCATCCACGAGCTGCGGGAGTCGCAGGCCATCGAAGTTCGAGGACATGGGGGACGATGTAATCGTACACCCACGGGCCTTACGGCGCTGTGCAGAGGCTCCTAGTGCCGCGTGGCGCGGACGCGCGCCACGGCGCTCGACGCGCGCCATTCGCCGACGACCGTCAGATCCGAGACGTCGACAGGCGTCACGATGGACTGCATCCCATCGTTGCCGATCTGAATCGACTCCGCTGACCCTGCGCGATCGACGTGGCGCAGGGGGAGTGGCGAAATCGGATTACGTCTGGTTCGTGCAGATGTTGAAACTCCGCACGCGATTGCCATTCGGATCTTCATTGCCCGTCGGTTAGAGAACCGTGCATTGATCGGAGAGCAGCTCGATGTGCTCGGCGCCGATCGCGGCCGGAAGCTGCCACGCATTCGTGCGCCCTTTAAGGTCGAACTGAATCAGGCGCGCGCGGCGGTCTGCAACGAGAAACTGTCCGGAGCGCATCGGTGCGATCTCTGTCAGCTCGGCGTCGTGCGTGAAGATGTCGGTGTAGCCCTTGCCCGGTTCATCGAAACGATGCTCCGCGCCATCCCATGCCGACATCGTGTGTCCGTCGTGAAAGAGGATGAGAGCCGGCGATGCTGCGAAGAGATGACCAGGACCCGCGAGCGGAATGAACTTGTCGATGAGCGGGAAGCCGGCCCCGACGGTATATCGCGCACCGAAGTCGAGCCACAACTCGTGCGTTGGAGATCCGTTGACCTTCGCACGATCGTCGAGAAGCACGTTGCCGCGATCGAGCGCGAAGAGGGGAGTGGAGAGGAGCGCGAGAAGGAGAAGGGATACCAGCCGGGGCATGCTGGTAATACGAAGGAGGCGGCGCGGATGTCTATTCCGAGACAAAGCACGCCGGGAGGCGTGCTCGAGGAGACTGGCCAGTGGTGGGCTGCGCCACCACTGGACGCCTCAATCGTGTTCAAGCCAGCGCGAGCACTTTCGGCTCATACGTGCAGGTCGGGTCCGACTGGAACGCATCCCCCGTCAACGACCAGGCCCTCGAGCGCGAGCCGCCGCACAGCTCGCGGTACTCGCACACGCCGCACTTGCCCTTCAGGTTCGCGCTGTCGCGCAGGCGCATGAAGACATCGCTCTTGCGATAGATGTCGACCAGCGACTCGCGCTTCACGTTGCCGGCCTTCATCGGCAGGAAGCCACTCGGAAAGACATCGCCGATGTGGCTGATGAAGACGAAGCCCTTCGCTTCGTTCACACCCTTCGGCGCCCGCGTGATCGCACCCGTCTGCATCTGCACGCCGATCGGGCGCGAGTGCATGAACATCGTCGACGCATCGATCAGCCCCGTCGCCGGATCGATCAGCTCATCGGGCGACTTGCCGCGCGCCGCCATCATCTGCTGCAGCACATAGCGCCGATAGTGCATCGCCTCGGTCGTCCGCACGTTGAACGGCACGCGCTTGCTGATTTCGTACAGATCTCCGAACAGCGACTCCACCTCCTCGGGGAGGATCATGTCGCCGCTCTTCGCCCGTCCCGTCGGAACGAGGAAGAAGACGCTCCACATCACGATGTTCGAATACTTCGCCAGCAGATCGGCAAGCTTCGGCATGTCCGCCGCCGTTCGCTTGCTGACCGTCGAGTTGATCTGCACCGGGATGTTGTTGTCGCGCGCCGCCTCGATCGCACGAATCGTCAGATCGAATGAGCCAGGCACGCGGCGGAACTCGTCATGATCCTGCCGGTTGTAGTGATCGAGTGAGATCGCCAGCCGCGTCACGCCCGACTCCTTCATCTTCCTGATCGCTTCCGGCGTGAGGAGGGGCGTGGCCGACGGAGTGACCGACGGCTCGAGCCCGACATTCTTCGCGTACTCGATCATCGCGTAGAGATCATCGCGCTTGAGCGGATCGCCGCCCGTGATGACGAAAACCTTCGGATTCAACCTCGCGATGTCGTCGATGAGATGAAAGCCTTCTTCCGTCGTCAGCTCGAAGTTCGAGCGCCGCGATTGCGCCGCGGCACGGCAATGCACACACGCCAGATCGCACGCGCGCGTCATTTCCCAGATCGTGACGAAGGGGCTCTTGTTGAAGTCGATGGATGTTGGATCGTGCATTTGTCGCTTCGCTCCTGGTTACGCGGTTGCGCGGGCTCGCGGGCTCGGCGGGGTGGATGGGACCGCGAGCCCGCGTATCCGCGAGCCCGCGTGACCCATCACAGGAGTCCTCTCTTCACAGCCCACTCCCGATACACACTCGGCGCGACTTCACTCGGCTTGATCTCGGCGCGGCCGCCCCAGTAGACGTTCGTGTAGTCGAGGCCGATGCCGCTGTCGACGAGGTACTGATCGATTGCGGCCTTGTGCGCCATGACCTGTTCCTTCGTCTCGCCGTGTGCGACGGCCATGATGTTGACGTTGTTCAATTCGGGGCCGGCATCGCGCCAGTAGGCGTGCGTCAGAATCGCGAAGCGTCCGATCTCGCGTCCCGCTTCGATCTCTTTTCCTTTCGGCACTGCCCAGTGGAAGAGTCCATTGAACGATGAGAGACGCTCGCTCGCATCGCCCACCGGCTTCGTATGCTCGAGGAAGGTCGAGAAGCGCCCGATGACGCCGCGCTTGTCGAGGCTCTCCGCCACTTCGAAGAACTCCGCGAGGGGCACACCTGCTTCGAGTGCGCGTCCGGCCCAGAGATCGACGTTCACTTCGTCCGCATTGAAGTCGCGCTTGAGCGCGATCAGCACTTTCCAGTCGCGGTCATCGAGCTCGACGATCGCCGGCGACATGTCCATCGCCGGCTTCTCCGACTTCTCGCCCACTTCCATCTTCTTGCGGCGCATATGGCCGACGCCGAGGAGGAACTGGCGGAGGGCGGGCATGATGCGGTACTTCTCGGCGCCGATGTGCTCGCGCAGATAGTCGCAATGTTTTTCGAGTGAGAAGCCCGACGGCACTTTGATCGTCGTCCAGAGCGGCCAGAGGTTCTCGCCGAACTCCGTGTTGCGGATGACGACGTGACCGGAGAAGGGATCTTCCTTCGACAGAAACTCGAACGCGCTGTCGAGCTTGTCCTGCGAGATCTTCCACGCGATCAGCGCGCCTTGCGCGAGATTTGTCGCGAGCAGTGTCTGGCGCACGCGGCGGACGACGCCGGAGGTGAGCATCGCCTG
The DNA here is from genome assembly GCA_964552405.1 of uncultured Thermoanaerobaculia bacterium. GTDB lineage: Bacteria > Acidobacteriota > Thermoanaerobaculia > Gp7-AA8 > Gp7-AA8 > JAJPHC01. The sequence goes on along the minus strand of CAZKID010000191.1, from coordinate 3,798 downwards.
AATGCGCTCGATCACGACTTCGACCGGCAGTCCCGCGCGGCGCGCGATCTCACCCATCGGATTGCGGACGAAACCTTTGATCTGATCTTCCGAGACCTCGAGGATCGCGCGATTGATCTCATCCTTTGGCGAGGTGGGCACCAGCGTCTCGAGGATGGCGGTCATCGCGCGATCTCCGACTGCGTGAGGTAGCACGCCGGGTCTTCGGCCCAGTAGTCGCTGTACGCCCCTTCGGCGCGCGCGCGGAAGTTGCCGTTGCACACGTTGATCCAGCGGCAGCTCGCGCAGCGTCCGCGCAGTTTTTCCTTGCGCGTGCGCAGACCTTCGAGCAGCGCGACGTGCGGATCGGTCCAGATCTCCGAGAACTTGCGCTCGCGGATGTTGCCGACGATGTGATGCTGCGTGAACTGATCAGGATGGACGAAGCCGAACGAATCGATCGCGCCGATCGCGACACCCGTGCGGTTGCCGCCGTTGCGCATCACGAGGTCGTACGCCTGCGGCGCGCGCTGCGGATCGTTCTCGAGCAACCAGAGGTAGATGAACGGTCCGTCTGCATGGTTGTCGACCGTCATCACTTCGACTTCGCGTCCCTCGGCGTTCCACTTGTCGACCTGGCGAATGAGCTTGTCCATGAAGATGCGCTTCTTGTCGTTCGGGAGGTCGATGCCCGACAAATATGCGCCGCGGCCGGAGTAGACGAGGTGATAGATGCAAAGGCGGCCGATGTCTTCCTCTTCGACGGTCTTGAAGATCGAATCGATGTCATCGACGTTCTGCGAGGTCAGCGTGAAGCGGAGGCCGACGCGGATGTCGTGCTTGCGGCAGTTGCGAATGCCCTTCAGCGTTTCCTGATACGCCCCCACTTTCGCGCGCATCACATCGTGACGTGGCTCGGCGCCGTCGACCGAGATGCCGCAATACGTCACGCCGATTTCCTTGAGGCGCTTCGCCTTCGCGTCGTCGATCAGGATGCCGTTCGTCGAGAACGTGACGCGGATCCCTTTCTGGGTCGTGTACTCGGCGAGATCGAGGATGTCGGGCCGCACGAACGGCTCGCCGCCGGAGAACAGCAGCGCGGGCACGCGGAAGTCGGCGAGATCGTCGATCATCGCGCGCGCTTCCTCGGTCGTCAGCTCACCGGGGAACTTCGATTTCTTGGCCGACGCATAGCAGTGGATGCATTCGAGATTGCAGGTCTTGGTCGAGTTCCAGACGACGACCGGGCCGCTGCCGGCGTTCGTTCCGTGCTGTTGTTTCGAAGAGCTTGCGTCGTAGCGGAGGCGGTCGCCGAAGTAGGAAGGGCCGCCCAGGAGTTTGGTTACGCTGATCATTCGAACCTCCGGGCGCAATGGTGGCGCGGCGGGTCGAGATCACAGGATGATGTGACGCACTCGTGGATGTGATGGTTGACACATGGCGGTGCAGGCAGCAGGCAGCAGACAGCAGACAGCAGGGAAACGTCCTGCTGTCTGCAAAAGCGCCGAGGAAGATCCGGTCAATACCTGCCGGGCCCAGGTGGCTCTACTGGTGCCCACCCGAGATGCCACCCTGCCCGGAACGGTCCCGACGGAGGTGAGGAAGCACTGTGAGCGCGGCGCGTGCACAGGGAATGTGACTCCGGATCTCCCTCGGCTGCGCGATCCATACACGGCATCGGGCTCACGAGTCGCATGGTGTGCCGTCTCGTTCCTCCGCTCGAATGCTGGCTGTCATTGGCCTTCGTTCTCGGAATCACGAGATGGTTTGAGCGTTTGCTCCGTATCAGTGTCATGAGGATGCTGCTCTATCTGCTGCTTGTGTCGTCTGAAATCGTCTCGACACCGATTGCGCCGCGCAACAACCTGCTGTTGCTCGGGGCACCCGCCATTGCGATGGCGCGCGACAGCGAAGGGGTCGTCATCGCGTGGGCCGAGCGTAACGATCGGGGTTTGAATCGCATCAATGTCGCGCGGCTCAACGAATCGGCATACCAGGTGGGAAGCATTCACGTGTTGCCGGCAGGCGAGGGAGCCGATGCAAGTTTCCCGTCGATTGCATCTCTGCCATCGGGTTCCGGATTCACGATCGCGTGGATGGAGCTCGAGAGCTCGAGTGTTCGCACGATGGTCAGCCGGTTGGATGCTGCGCTCACCCCTTCCACTCCGGTTCTGCTGACGGCTTCGTCCGTGCAATCGACGCGGTCTCCGGCCGTGGTGCGATCGGGATCATCGACGTGGATCACTTCCGCGTCGCTACTCTGGCGAGTTCGTTCGGATGGATCGTTCGATCCACCAATCGACAGCGGCGTGCCGGCGAGCGACATGATTGCCAACGGCGCACTTCCCCGTCTGGTTGGCGCAATGAAGCCGTTCGCCATTGACACGTGCCTCGACAGGGCCGGGTGCCAGGTGTGGGGCGGCCCCTTCAAGGGGTACTGCTACCCGGAATGCGTCGTCCACACTCAGCAGGGCTACGGGCTGCGGCTCATGGCGCCTTACACGACGCTCAGCGGTCCCTCGTTTCACTACGAGAGCGATGCGCAACCCGCAATCTCGGGGCACGACACGGAGGTCCTCATCGCCTGGTACTCCGGGCCGGAGTCGAGTGGCGGGGCGGTAGTCGTCAACAAGTTGACGGATCAGTCGCTTGCCGACTTCGGGCAGCTCGCCCTCCAGCCGCGCGGGCTCGGAGATTTTCCGCAGGAGTGGGGCGCGATACGCCCTGACATTGCGACGGACGGTGAGCGCTACGTCGTCGTGTGGCAGACGAAGCGCGGCATCACGCATGACATCGAGGGGGCCGCGATCGATCGCGATGGAACGGTCACCCCCTTCACGGTCGCCAACTCGGCTGACGACGAGCGCGACCCTTCGGTCATCAGCACGAGGCCGGGCGCCTTTCTGGTCGCATATGAGAAGATCAGTCCGGCCGGCCGCCGCCTTGCCGGGCGCCAGATCACGTTCGACGGGCGGGTACGAGTGGTGCGATGAAGTCCCGTCGATCCCTGGGAACATGCAGAAGCGATTCGTCCTCTTCGTTACCGCCTCCGCGGTCTTCATGGCCGTGCTGCTGCGCATTGATTGCGACGGATTCATCCAGCAGCTAACGCTCGGCTGCACCACGGCGCTTTTCCTCTGGGCCTTCGCGCGGCGCTCCGACGTCGAGCCGCGGCAGATCATCACCTCGATCCTCGTTGCCTCCTGCGGCGAGATCGTGCTCTCCCTCGGCTGGGGACTCTATTCGTACAAGCACTTCCTGATTCCGTTGTACGTGCCGCCGGGACATGGACTCTTCTACACGCTCGCCGCGGACACTTCGCATCAGGCCTGGTTCAGGAAACACACACGGGTAATCACGCGCGGCATGCTGGCGTTCGGAACGGTCTATGCGCTGGTGAGTCTCGTCTACGCGCATGATGCCTGGGGCTTTCTCTGGTGGCTCGGCGCGCTCGCGCTGATCGTTCGCTCGGAGAACCAGTTGTTGCTCTCCGCCTGCTTCGGCTACACGATCATTCTCGAATGGGTGGGGACGGCGATCGGCAACTGGCGCTGGGCCGCCGATCCGCCGTTCGTGCACCTGCACTCCGCGAATCCGCCGGCCGGCGTCGGGATCCTCTACATCCTGCTCGACCTGATCACGATGGCAATCGTCAGCGCCTCGGCGAGGGCCGAGGTGCCCCAACTCTCCGTTGCACCCGAAGAGACCCAGTGAGCTGTCTCAGTGGGAACTCTGACGTCATCCCGACTACGCGAGCCTGAGAGAGTCCCTTCTCCCCCGCGCACGGGGGAGAAGGTGCCCGAAGGGCGGATGAGGGGC
>CAZKID010000190.1:0-10015 GCA_964552405.1 uncultured Thermoanaerobaculia bacterium | reverse complement strand
GGCATCGTGCACATGCTCCTCGGTGAGGCCGCCGAGGAGGACGGCTTCTTCGTGGGAGCGGATGCAGAGCTCGCAGCCGTTGATCGCGCTTACCGCGAGGCAGAAGAGTTCGAAGTCGGGCTTGTTCGTCGCCGGCTTCGCAATGCGCTGCATGCGCAATCTTGCCGGCCGCTCGCTGTACGAGGCTTTGCCGATCATGTGGCGAAACCGGTAGTAGACATTGTTCATCGCCATGAGTGACGCGGCGGCGAGCGCGTCGTCGATGACGGCGTCGCCGGCCTCGCCGCGTGCATCGGCGATGAGTGCGTCGCGCAGCGCGTGATTGCGGGTGGCGACCGCCGAAGCGATCGCCACACCGTAGCGCTGTGCGGGCGTGAGCAGGCCAGGTGCAAGAACGGATTGCAGATTCAGCTTGATGTCGCGCGCCGGCTCAGAGATCGACGCGCGCAGCTCTTCCATGGCGTTCACGGGCGCACTCATGTCATCCGACCTTGATCGTTTCCTGTCCCTTGCTCCAGTTGCAGGGACAGAGCTCATCGGTCTGGAGTGCATCGAGCACGCGGAGCGTCTCATCGACGCTGCGGCCGACGGAGAGATCGTTCACGTTCACCCAGCGAATCGTTCCTTCCGGATCGACGATGAACGTCGCGCGGAGAGCGACGCCGGCATCCTTGCGGATGATGCCGAGCTCATTGCCGAGGGAGGGGGAGATGTGGACGAGCGGGGTGTTGATCTTCTGGAGATCTTCGTGCGCGTTGCGCCAGGCGAGGTGGGAGAACTCGTTGTCGGTCGAGCCGCCGACGACGACGGCGTCGCGGTCGCTGAAGTCCTTGGCGTGCTTGTCGAGCTCGACGATCTCCGTCGGGCAGATGAAGGTGAAGTCCTTCGGATACGAGTAGAACACCAGCCACTGGCCGGAGAAGTTGTCATTGCTCAGCGACGCGAACTCTTTGCCTTTCTCGCGGCTGACGCAGGCCTGGGCCTTGAACTGGGGGAACTTGTCACCAACGGTCAACATATTGTCTTTCGACTCCTTTCAATTCTGGACAATGTCTAGAAATTGCCCAATTTTTTTAGCGTTTCTTCTTCACTCCGTGCATCACCACCTGATAGTCGTGGATCACGTAGCCGCGCAGTGCCTCGATGTTGCAGACCTGCACCTTGTCCCACGGCACGTCGTGGATCGAGCCGTCTTCCTCGTCGACGAAGTGGTGATGCCGTTCGATGCGAGGATCGAACACCACGGCGTTGTCGGCGAGATCGAGCGTTTTCAGCAGTCCCTTTTCGACGAACAGATTCAGCGTGTTGTAGACGGTCGCGCGGGAAACCCAGGGGAAGTGTTCGCGGACGCGGCTCCAGACGAGGTCGGCGGAAGGGTGCTCATCCGTGAAGAGGACGTAGTCGCCGACGGCCACACGCTGAGCGGAGGGCTGGATGCCATGCTGGCGTAGCAGTTCGGCTGCGTCGTGCTTCACGGTGATTAGACTATGTCTAAACCGCGATGATGTCAAGCGCGGCATCACTCCTGCTTCGTTGGTCAGCCGGAGGGCCTGCTATGGGAAACGATGATCGCGATCCCGACGCCACGCTGCCGCTGCCGGGACGGGTGATGGAGCTCTTGCAGAAGAGAGAAGAAGAAGAGCGGAAGGAGTTGAATGGGACCGATGGGACGGATGGGACCGATGCGACCGATGGGAGGGCGTCGTCCTATGATTGAGCGATGCGCTCTCTACTGATTCTTTCGTTTCTGTTCACCAACGTTGCTTTTGCTCAGGAGCCCCCACAGCATCCTCCAGAGTCATGCTCACTCGCGACACTGAAGGGTGACTACCTTTTCGCGCAGGACGGCACGGCCTCCGGCAAGCCGCTCGCGCAAAGCGGCAAGGAGTCCTACGACGGCGCCGGAAAAGTGAGAGGCGTTTCCACCATCAGTACCAACGGCACCATCACGCGTGGCACGTACACCGCGACGTACACGATGAAGGCCGACTGCACGGGCACGTTGACGATCACCGACAGCGCGAAGAAAACCTATCACTACGATTTCTTCACGACGCCGTTCGGCGATGACGTGGTCTGGGTGCAGACGGATCCGGGATCGGTCTCCGCCGGATGGGAACGCCGTCACGCGAGCCGGCCGCCGCCTCCGCCGCGCTGATCACGCGCGTACGCGAACGCCGTTCTCCTCACCGTGACCGCGTTTGTTGCGATAGAGCCTGCGATCGCACACGACGATCAGGTCGTTCAGGGTCTCGCGCGACGATGACGACGTCGCGACGCCGAAGCTCATCCTGACCGGCAGTCCCTCGATCTGCCGCACGCGCTTCGCAATCGCTCGCGCCTCCTCGGCATTCGTGTCGGGGAGCAGCAGAAGAAACTCATCCCCTCCATAGCGTCCGACGACATCGCCCAACCGCGTGTTCGCTTTCAGGATGGCCGCAACTTCCGCGAGGATTCGATCGCCTTCGAGATGACCTCGCTGATCGTTGATCTCCTTGAAGTGATCGAGGTCGAAGATCACGACGCTGAGCGTGCGGCTGTGACCGAGGATGCCGGTGGCTGCACGAAAGAGAGCGCGGCGGTTGGGAATCCCGGTGAGCTCGTCGGTGAGCGCGAGCGTCTGGAGCTCCTGATTCTCGATTTGAAGGCGCCGTTCCAACTGCTGCCGGCGCGCCGCGCTGCGTAGTTTCGCGATCAACTCCGTCGTGGAGGCGCTCTTCGGAATGAAGTCGTCGTATCCAGCATCGAGCGCGAGCAATTTGTTCGAGATCTCGTCGTACGCCGTGTGCAGAATCAGATACGGCCGTTGCCCATTCTCCTCGGCCAGAAAACGGCGGGCGGTTTCGACGCCATCCATGCCGGGCATGGCGAGATCGATCAGCGCCACAGCGAAGTCATCCGCGCGCAACAGAGCAATCGCAGTCGGGCCGTCAGGCGCCGTCTCGATCGCAAACCCTGCACGCGTTAGCAGGGCCTGGAGCAGTCTCGAATAGGAAGGGTCGTCATCTACGATCAGTACGCGCAGACCATGAGCAGGATCGCGGTGTGCGCCATCGTCCCTCCGACGGAAATGGCCGGTGTCCACTGGGCCTCCAACATGTTCCCCAATGAGCAAGGTAAACCCGTTTCTGCGGGAGGACGTGAGCTGGATCACGAAAGGGGGCGAAGCTAGTAACTGTGGGGCACTGGCGCCCTCGCCCTGTGCTCCGAGCCGACAGGCGAGGGCGCCTGTCGCCCCACAGGACTTCAGCACCCTCAATTCTTCACCGACACGATTCCTGTGTTACACTGAATTCGTGGCAAAGGCGCGAACCCTTCAGAACGTTACCCTCACGCTGGATCCACAGCTCGTGCGCCGTGCGCGCCATCTCGCGGTCGAGCGGGGCGTTTCGCTGTCTCGTCTGCTCGCGGAGGAGTTGGAGCAGCTTGTCGAGCGCGACGAGAGATTCGAACGGGCGAGCCGGCGGCTCTTTCTGCGCATGCGCAAAGGATTTGATCTCGGCTTGAACGACTCGCGCGTGGGATGGTCTCGTTCGGACCTGCATGAGCGCTGAATTCATCGATACCAACCTGCTCATCTATGCGCACGACACCAGCTCGCCTCGCAAGCGGCAACTGTCGCTCGAGCTGCTGGAACGACTTGCCGCGGAACGCGCCGGTTGGCTCAGCACACAAGTTCTGCTCGAGTTCTATGCAGCAGCAACTCGGAAGCTCGGGATGTCATCGAGCACCGCATTGGACGTTCTCGATGATCTCCGCGCGTGGCCCGTTTACAACTCCACGGCTGACGACGTGGTCGACGCGGCACGGCTATCCTCGCGGCACTCACTGTCCATTTGGGACGCGATGGTGGTGCAGGCCGCACTCAACTGTGGCTGTGACGTGCTTTGGAGCGAGGACCTGCAGGATGGCCGCAAGTTTCAGACGCTGGTCGTGCGCAATCCCTTCGGGTGACGAGAGCGCGCGCAACCGCGATCAATGTTTCTGCGCTTCGCGGCAACCGTCTTCATCGCCGCCGGCGCACGCTTTTCTGTAGAGCGCGATCGCACGGGTGAGATCTTCCGGAACGCCGCGGCCGCTCTCGTACATCGTCGCGAGGTTGTAGCAGGCGTACGACTCGTCTCCATCGCAGGCGCGTTGATAGAGCTCGGCGGCGCGCTTCTCATCCGCAGCCACTCCCTCTCCCTTGTGATGCAGATAGCCGAGGTTGCCGCAAGCCCAGCTGTCGCCGTCGGCGCAGAGCTTCGCATACAGCGAGGCAGCGCGAGCTCTATCGGCTTTCACACCTTTCCCGCTGTCGTAGAGCCAGGCGAGATGGCGGCATCGTTTGGGTGCGCCGTTCTCGCACGCTTCGCGCGTCACGAGAAACTCCCGCTCCTCGGGTGACATCGCGTGCGCTTCCTTCGCGAGGCGCGCGCACTCGCCGCCGGGCGACAGGAACTTGACGATGTCGCGGCGATTCTGGAGCCAGACGGAATCCGTTTCCTGTTGCAACTGCTGCTGGGCAAGGGCGAGCGGCGTGTTCCCGTTGTTGTCGCGCGCGTCCGCTTTGAGCCCGCAGGAGCAGAGCAACGCAAGCGCTTCCACTCCGGGATTGTTCGCGTAGTGCGCCGCGATGTGCAGCGGTGTCTCGCCGGATGAGTTGGTGATGTCCGTCCGTGCGCCGTGATCGATGAGCGGTTTCGCGGTGCGGGCGTTGTAGGCAGCTTTCAAGAGGGGCGTCTCATTCTTCTGATTACGCGCGTCGAGGACGGCGCCATTCTGAAGAAGCAGGTCGACCGTGCCGGAGTTATCCCAGCTGCAATCCGCGGCGGAGTGCAGGGGCGTGTCTCCGCCGGAATCCGTTGCGCGCACATCCGCGCCGTGGGCGATGAGCAGCTCGGCCGCCTTTTGATTGTGTGCGTTGGCGTGCAGAGGTGACGTCCTGCCGCGTTCTGCATTCACGCGTGCGCCGTGATCGAGGAGCAGGTTGAGGATCTCGATGCGCCGCGCGGAAGCGGCGTCATCGCTGAGAGCGATCTTCGATCCGGCCATGACGAGCGGCGTCTCGCCCGTGACGAGCGTGCCGTTTGGATCCGCGCCGTGTTCGATCAGAAACTCGACGACATCGGCATGCAGGCCCTTCGCCGCGGCGTGCAGCGGCCGATCGACGACTGCGCCTCCGGTTCTCCTCACGCGCACCGCGTTGATGAGCGTTGGATCCGCGGCGAGCATCTGCTTCACCGACGAAAGCTCGCCATTGCCCGCGGCATTGATGAAGGCCTCTTGCGCCTGCTGTTTTTTCAATTGCTCGGGGCGTTTCAGTCCTACGTAGAAGACTCCGGCGCCCATTGCGAAGAAGGCGAGCCCGGCAAAGAGGATGATGATGTTGCCAAGCAGCTGAGCCGCTGCTCCGCCGGCGATCCGTGCCTCGCCCGGTCTGGCGGCGTTGTATCGAACCTCGACCGGCTGCCCCACACCGTATTGAACGCTGCTCCAGGAGGGAGATCGAACGCGGCTCGCAGCACCGTACATCGGCATGTACTCGACCGTCGGACGGTATCTGCCGTTGCGCTGCTCCACCTCCACGACGACGCCATTGCAGGAAGTCAGAGCGAAGGATTCGAAGAAGCTCTTGATGAACAGCGCGAGGATTGCAACGCCAACGAGGGCGAAGATCGCACCGACGAGCAACAGCGCGGCGGCTTCACCCATGAGCGGCGAGCCTGTCGAAGTCCGCGAGCGAGAGCGCCTCGGCGCGAACGGTGAGTGGCAGCGACGCCTGCCGCAGCGCCTCTTCGATGTCCGCGCGAGTGTGGTCCCGCCAACCGGTCAAGTTGTTGACTAATGTCTTGCGGCGCATCCGGAACGCGTGGCTGATCAGATCGAGAAGCAGAGCGCGATCCGACGTATACGAGGGCGGTTGCGGATCGAGGACCACGACCGCGCTGCGCACTTTCGGCGGCGGATAGAACGAGCGCGGATCGAGCGTCATGATCGTTCGCGCCTTCGCGAAGAGTGCGACGTAGAGCGTGAGAAAGCCGTAGGGATCCGAGTCCGGCTTCGCGGTCACGCGATCGGCAACCTCCTTCTGCAGCATGAACACGGCGCGGCGGCAATTCGGATCGGCGATCACGCGGCGCAGAATCGGCGTCCCCACGTTGTAGGGGAGATTGCCGGCCGCGCGATAGGGCCGCGCCGGCAGCTCCGCATCGACAGCATCCTCATGACGCAGCGCGATTCGCTCGCCGAAACGCGCCTCGAGCTTCGCCGCCAGCTCCGGATCGATCTCGATGGCCGCGAGCTCATTCGGCAGCTCGACGAGCTTCTCCGTCAGCACCCCTTCCCCCGGCCCGATCTCGAGCACGAGCTCGCCCGGTTGTGCGTCGATCGCCTCGACGATCTTCGCGACCGCCGCGCGGTTGCGAAGAAAGTTCTGTCCCCATTTCTTTTTCGGATGCGCCATGGCTGAGTGACGAGTGATGAGTGACGAGTGATGAGTGACGAGTGACGAGTTCTGAGTGCTGAGTTCTGAGTGGCGAGTTGTGAGTGGCGAGTTGTGAGTGGCGAGTTGTGAGTATCCCCTCTACTCGTCACTCGTCACTCGTCACTCGTCACTCGCTACTCTCACTCGTCACCCATCTACTGCGCCGGCACGTAGGTCGGATCGTTCGTGGCGTTATCGATCACTGATCCATACGCCGACACACGTCCCGTACCGCTGACGACCTCCACCGAAATTCGTGCGTTGTAGGTGCTTCCCGGGTTCAGTCCTGCGATCACGCTCGACAGCTGGCGGAACTCGTTTGCAGCGAGATCGAGCTCGGTCGTCGGTGTGACCTTCGAGTCGGGCAGGTAGAGCGAGATGCGCACATGGACCGGATTTCCCGTGAGCTCGACCAGCCCGAGGTTGGAGCGGAAGTTCGCTGACTGTTCGAGTTGCAGAATCTGCAGCGGTTTGTCGCCTGCGCCGATTCCGTCCGTTGGTGTCACGCCCGGGATGAACTGTCCGAACGTTCCTCCCTTCGTCGGATTGTCGCTCACGTCGATGCTGTACGTTCGGCCGGTGATCACGACCGACGATGCTGCATTCGCGATGAAGAGAATCGAGCCGCCGCTGTTCGTCACGTTGAACATCGCCGGCAATGCGTTGTCGAACGTCTTCACCTTTCCCGGAGCAACCGTGAACGCCGTGCCGGCTGTCGCGCCGCCAGGATTCGATTGCGGGTAATACGTCGGTGTCAGTGTGACCGGAGAACTTCCACCGTTGTAGATGCGAATGTCGGAGTGGAAGTTCGCTGCGCCGTTGTTGAGGTCCGCGATCCCCGGCAGGATGAAGCGTGTCGCGCTGATCTGCGGCGGGATGGCGGGCATGACGGCGAGCGGATCGGTCGTCAGGTTGTCGAGGACCGATGCGTACGCGCTCACGGCACCGGTCGAAGACTCGACCGTGATCTCGATGCGTCCATCCTCGAGACTCGCGATGCCGTTCGTGGCCAGGAACGAATTGAGCTGCTGATGCTCGCCGGGTAGGAGAGAGAACGGTACGGTCTTCAGCAGCGTGCCGTCGTCGTCGTAAACGCGGATGGAGCCGCTGGCCGCCGAGCCCGAGCCTTCGGCGATGCCGAGGTTGGTGCGGAACTTGGTTGACTGAGCGATCTGCTGAAGGCTGAGCGTTTTCGGCGTTGCCGTCACAGGAACGCCGGGGAAGGAGAGCGCGCCTGTCGAGCCGATGAACTTCGCGAACGGAATCGCCGCAATGAATTGGCCGAACGTTCCCTGCGCCGTGCTCGCATACGTGCGGCTCGAGGCATACGTGAGATTGCTCGACGTGGCCAGCGGCCTGATCTCGAGCGCGCCGAAACCGACGTCACTCGAAGCGCCGGTCGCACCATAGCCGAAGAAATCTTTCACGATGTCGTTGAGCGCCACCGTTTGCGACGAGTTGACCGTGACGTTCGTGACCTTGCTGCTCGTCGTGCCGTTCGTCCGCGTCGGTGTGAACGTGAGTTGATAGGAGATCGTGGAAGACGATGCATTCGTCAGACGCAGATCCGAGAAGAACGAGCTGCTCGCTCCATTGACGTGCGTGACGACAGGAATGATCAGTGCGTTTCCCGGTGGCAGCGATTTGGCGCCCGGCGCAACGGGCGTGACCACGCTGACCGACAGCGGCACATTGCTCGTGCCCGCCGGCGTCGTCACCGTCACAGTGCCCGTGTTTGCGCCTGTCGGAAGCAGCGCCGGATTGGCGGTGACTGTGACAGTCGTGCCTCCCGCCGGAATCGTTCCCGACGATGGGCTCACGGTGATGTACGGCTTGTCCGTGCCCGCTGAGAATCCGACATCGTTGCTGCCCGTCTTGCCGGTTGGTGATGGGATGAACATCTTCACGGCAACAGGGTCCGTCGAACCGACCGGCACGGCGACATCAGCTCCTGTCTTCGCATTCGATGCAAAGGTCGTCTGCGCCTGCACGACCGTCGTGACGGTCGTCGAAAAGGGACCAGGCCCCCCATTGCAGCTCGTCGCCCGCACTCGGTAGTAGTAGTTCGTGTTGCTCGTGACGCTGTGTGTGAAGGTCGTCGAGAAGCCGCTCACCGTCTGCGAGGTGACATTCGCCGAGAAATCGGAAGTCGTCGACTCATCGATCTGATATTGCGTGTTCGGATTGCTCGTGAGTGACCAGTAGATGCGATAGCTCGATCCCGTTTGCGCGATGGTTGGTGCACTCACCGTCGGCGTGCATGTCGGCGTCTGAGCGGTGGCATATGCGTACACGATCATCGGCGACGCAGTAGGATTGTTGGAGTCCGCGAATGCGGAGAATGCGAGAACGGGTTGATCCGCCGTGCCGGTCACGTGAACCGTTCCCGTAAAGGATGCGCCCGCTCCCAGCGTGGATTGTCCGAAGCAGAAGACGAACGGAAGTGTCGCGCCCGGAATCGTGCTCGAGTCGGAGCACTGCGCGCCAGTAAGGCCGGAGCTGAAGTTCGTCAGCGATCCTGCCGCGGCGCCCGGCGTCTCGAATCCCGTGACGAATACACCACTGCACTGCGTCGCGCCGTTGTTCGTCGTTACGGCGGTGCAGTTGCCCTGTTGGTTGCAAATGATCTTGATTCCGAGATTGCAGAGGCTGCTGCCGGCACTCTGCTTCGTCAGCGTGCCGATTGCGCTCACGCCATCCGGAAACGTGAATGTCAGAGTCATGGTCGTGGCCGAGGTGATGGCCGCGCTGTACGCTCCCTGCTGTCCTCCGCCGAACCATTGGCCTGAGAGTGTCGAGCCATTCAACGTCCCGATGGTCTCGGCCTGAATCGTCTCGGTCTGTTGCGAGATACAGGCATCGTGGGGACCAACGCCGGTCAGCGGGCCGCTCACGTTCGTGCCCGACTGTTGCAAGCTGAGCGCAACGGCGAAGGTCGCCGGAACGCTGCCGCCACCTGGGCACGGGAGTTGTTCGGTGATGTTTCCCGACCACGTCCCGGTAAGATCGGTGGTGTTGGCGAAGATTGGCGCGACGATCAGAAGACAAGACAGGGCAACGAACAGGAGACGATCCAAGCGCACGGTGCACCTCGTTCCAATGTTTTGACCGCTGAAGTCTGCCTCGAACTATATAGACTCAAACACGCGATGGATCAACTCACCACCCAGCAAGCGATCTCTACAGCTCACGAAGTCATCTTCCGTCTCCGCACGGAAGTCTCCCGGGTCGTCGTCGGCCAGCAGGCAGTCGTCGATCGTTTGATCGCCGCGCTGCTCATCCGCGGGCATGTGCTCGTCGAAGGTCTTCCCGGCCTCGCGAAAACGCTGCTCGTGAAGACGCTCGCGAGCGCGATCGACGCCTCGTTCAAGCGCATCCAGTTCACGCCCGATCTTCTTCCGGCGGACATCACCGGCACGTTGATCTTCGATCCGGCTGCGCGCACCTTCAACCCTCGTTTCGGCCCGGTCTTCGCGAACCTGGTGCTCGCCGATGAGATCAACCGCGCGCCGGCGAAAGTGCAGAGCGCGCTGCTCGAGGCGATGCAGG
>CAZKID010000189.1:0-10045 GCA_964552405.1 uncultured Thermoanaerobaculia bacterium | reverse complement strand
ACGTTTCGGCGCGCGGAATCCAGGACTCCCGCATTCTCGCCGCGATGCGCGAAGTGCCGCGGCATCTGTTCGTCCCGTCCCTCGTCACGGCGAAGGCGTACGGCCCGGGCGCGCTGCCGATCGGATCGAAGCAGACGATCTCGCAGCCGTACATCGTGGCGCGCATGATCGAGCTGCTCGAGCTCACGGGGAACGAGAAAGTGCTCGAGATTGGCACGGGAACGGGATATCAGGCAGTGGTGCTGTCCAAACTGTGCGCAAAAGTCTTTTCCATCGAACGCATCAACGAGCTGGCGCTCAGAGCCGCGGAGCTCATTCGCGTGCTGAAGATCCACAACGCAACCGTGAAGGTCTTCGATGGTACGTACGGCTGGTCCGACCAGGCGCCGTTCGATCGCATCATCGTCGCTGCGGCAGCACCCGAGGTGCCGGAACCGCTCGTGCAGCAGATGGCGCGCACAGGGCGCATGGTGTTGCCAATCGGGCCCGCGGGCAATCAGCGTCTCGCTCGCGTCTCGCGCGTTGGAACGCGCGTGCAGATCGAAGATTGCGGCTCGGCAGAGTTCGTTCCGCTCGTCGGCAAATTCGGCTGGAAGGACTAGCGTGATGCGGGCCCGCGGCCTGCTCATCGCCACTGCCCTCGTCTCGTCGATCCTCGGCGCAGTCGTCGCCTATCTCGTGCTGACCATTCCGAACGATCTCGAGTCCGCGGCGTTGATGAAACAGGCGAAGCGCGAGATCGATGCGCACGCGAACGATCGCGCGCGAGAGACGCTGTCGAGAGTCGTGCAGCAGTATCCGCGCACCGATGCTGCCGCTGCAGCGACGGTCGCACTCGTACGTCTTGCCGATGCCGACCGCTCGCGTCTCTCGAACGAGCTCGCCGCGCTGCGCAACGACGTCGATTCGCAGAGGCAACAAATCGGAGCGGTCTCGAAGAGCGTCACTGACATCAAGTCCGCGCCGCCGCCGCAACCAGTCGTTGCACCCAGGGCCACACCCAAGCCTGCGCCGAAAAAGAAAGCGCCCAGACGTCACATGAAACATCGCCGCAGAAAATAGTGGGGGGGGACAGTACAATCCGCACACCATGAAAGAGATGCGCGTGATCCGGATCCATGGAAAAGTGCAGGGCGTCGGGTACCGCTTCTTCGCCACACGCGTGGCGCGGCGGCTGGGACTCAAGGGTTGGATCACGAACAACCGCGACAGCACTGTCGATGCCGCAGTCGAAGGCGAGAAGGAAACGATCGACGAGTGGATCGAGGAGTTGAAAGAAGGTCCTCGGTACGCCGAGGTAACGAAAATCGACCAGGAGACGAAGGAGTACACCGGGAAGCTCGGTGACTTCGACGTGAAATTCTGAATGAGCGTTGACGCACTGCGGAATCTGATTCGCGACGTTCCCGACTTTCCCAAACCCGGCATCGTGTTCAAGGACATCACGCCGATGCTTCGCGATCCGCGGGGACTCGAAGACAGCGTGAAGCTGCTCGCCGATCCGTTCCGCGACCAGGGCATCACGATGGTCGCCGGTATCGAGTCGCGCGGCTTCATCTTCGGCAGCTGCGTCGCCCGCATTCTCGGCGCCGGCTTCGTACCGATCCGCAAGCCGGGCAAGCTTCCCTGGACGACGCGCTCGCATGAATACGAGCTCGAATACGGGAAGGACAAACTCGAGATTCACGATGACGCGGTGTCAAAGAGTGATCGTGTGCTGATCATCGATGACGTGCTCGCAACGGGGGGGACGCTCGCCGCTGCCGCAGCACTCGTGCGCGCGCTCGATGCGAAGCTCGTGGGAGCCGCGACGGTGATCGAGCTGTCGTTCCTCGATGGACGGCGGAAGATCGAAGGCCTCGAGTTCCACCCGGTGATTTCGTACTAGTAACAGTAGTTCCTGAGGGGCACAGGCGCCCTCGCCTGTGCTCCGAGCCGACAGGCGAGGGCGCCTGTCGCCCCACCGGACTTCAGCGCATCGCGCTAAACTAGCGCACCTCCATGTACGACCTCATCGTGATCGGTTCGGGACCCGCGGGCGAGAAGGGGGCGGCGCAAGCTGCGTACTTCGGCAAGAGCGTGGCGCTGATCGAGCGCGAGCCTGTGCTCGGCGGCGCATGCGTCAACACCGGTACGATCCCGTCGAAGACGCTGCGTGAGTCGGCGCTGCATCTCTCTGGATTCCGGCAACGCGGTTTTCGCGATGCCGTCGACCTGACGTTCAAGTCCGAAGTCACGATCAACGACTTCATGTACCGCAAGGATGTCGTGGTCGAGCGCGAATGGCGCCGCATCGACGAGAACCTGCGGCGACACAAGATCGACCGCTACTCCGGAACCGCGCGCTTCCGCTCGGCGAACGAGATCGAGGTCACGAATGCGATCGGCACACAGGTCCTCGAAGGAAACATCGTGCTGATCGCGACCGGCTCGTCTCCGTATCGCCCGACGCACATTCCGTTCGACGACGAGTACGTCTGCGACAGCGACACGATCCTGCGGATGAATCGCATCCCGAAGTCGCTGGCGGTCGTCGGCGCCGGGGTCATCGGCTGCGAATACGCATCCATCTTCGCGGCGCTCGGGATCGAAGTGCATCTGATCGATGGCCGCACGAGCCTCCTTCCCCAACTCGATCGCGAAATCGTCCGCGTGCTCCTCGGCGAATTGCAGAGCAGGCTCGGCGTCACGCTGCACCTCGGCTGCGACGTCGATGCGATCGAGAAGCGCGAGAGCTTCATCCACCTCACGCTCAAGAACGGCACATCGTTCGATACCGACAAGGTGCTCTACGCCGCCGGACGCAACAGCAACACTCCCGAGCTCGATCTGCCCGCGGCCGGCGTCGCGCTCGGCAATCGCGGACTCGTCCTCGTCAACGAGAACTACCAGACGAACGTGCCGAACATCTATGCCGCCGGCGACGTGATCGGATTCCCGGCGCTCGCTTCGACGTCGATGGAACAGGCGCGCGTCGCGATGGTTCACGCCTTCGAGCTCAAATACAAGACGCGCGTGGCACCCACTCTTCCTTATGCGATCTACACCATCCCCGAGCTCGCGACCGTCGGCCTGACCGACGAGCAGTGCAAAGCAAAGGGCATCAACGCGGAAGTTGGACGCGCGTATTACCGCAACAACGCGCGCGGCAACATCATCGGCGACACCAAAGGACTCGTGAAACTCGTCTTCGATCCCGAATCGCTCAAGCTGCACGGCGTGCACATCATCGGCGAGGATGCGGCCGAGCTGCTGCACACCGGCATGATGGTGATGCAGTTCGGCGGTACCATTTCCGCGTTCATCGATAGCGTCTTCAACTTCCCCACGCTCAGCGAGGCCTACAAATACGCGGCCTACGATGGGCTGGGCAACATCGCTCTCAAGAAGAAGCCGAAACCGCAACAGGTCGCACAGGAGCTGACATGAAACAGATTTCTGAGCTGATCGAAGGTCATCCACTCATTCTCGCGGAGACGTCGGACAGCGTTCGCGACGTCGCCAGGAAGATGAGCGACCGGAACATCGGAGCCATCGCCGTGGTCACTTCGGGAAAACTCGCGGGCATTTTCTCCGAGCGCGACCTCATGACGCGGGTGGTCGTCCCCGGACTCAGTCCGGACGAGACGCCGGTCTCGAACGTGATGACGAAGTCGCTCGTCGCCGCACATCCCGACGAAGAGATCGACAGTGCGCTGCAGAAGATGCAGTCGCTCGGCTGCCGTCATCTGCCGGTGATCGATGGCAGCAGCCTCGTCGGCATGCTGTCGCTGCGCGATCTGCTGCGGATCGATGACGAGAACAACCGCGCGCGAGCGAGCTTCCTTAACGGGCTCGTGACGGTGAGCCTCGATTACGCCAGCTGAGGATGGACAGGCGGGGCGCCTGTCCTACACCACGTTCAACTTCAGCGGCATCGACTCTCGCGTCGAATGCACGCCTGGCTGAATCTCGATCGCCTCGCCTTCGGCGTCCCCCGCGATCAGCAACAGCAGCCGCGCAAGATCCTTCAGCCCCGCGGACTCTCCGCTGATCGTGACGCCGCGCTCGTCGACGCGCACATCGATCGGTGAGCGCGCGAGGCCGTCGAGCGCCATCACCGCGAGATCGAAATTCATTCTTCGTCCTCTCCGCGGTAGACGACGGAATTCTTCTCCGTCTCCTGCAGCGCGATTTCGTGCAGCGTTCCCTGATCAATCGCCGGTGCGAGCTGCTGCCAGAACGAGCGCGCGAGGTTCTCCGCGGTCGGAATGACTCCGCGAAGGAAATCGACATCCTCGTTGAGATTCGTGTGATCGACGCGATCGATCACGCGCTCGCGCACGATGTCCTTCAGTTTCTTGAGATCGATCACCATGCCCGTCTCCGTATCGATCTTGCCGCGCACGCTGACGGTGATCACGTAGTTGTGGCCATGGCCCGCCGGGTTGTCGCACTTGTCGTACACGCGGCGATTCCACTCCGGGTCGTACTTCGGATTGTTGAGGCGGTGAGCGGCGGAGAACGTGAGGCGGGCCGTGACGATCATCGCTGCTTACAAACCGGCGAGGGCGTTGCGCATTTCCGTCTGATCGTCCATCAGCTTTTTCTGAATCTCGGCAAACTTCGGATCGTTCTCGAGATAGCGAAAGAGCGGATCGACGAGTACGTACGAAACAGTCGGCTCTTTCCGTTGCGAAGCCTTGGCCAGAGCGTCGATCACGCTCTTCGTATCGGCCAGCATCGCGTAGACCTCGGCTGCACTCGTCCAGTAATCGTCTCCCGGCTTCGAGCCAGCGAGCGCGGCCTTCAGTTCGGCTTCCGCTCCGGCACGATTGTTCTGATGCGCCGCGAGGTACGCTTTCAGCAGGTGCGCTCCGTAATTCGGATCGCCCTGATCGAGCTTCTTCTGCTCGAGCTCCGCAATCGGCAGCGCATGACGAAGGATCGAGATGCGGCCGATCTTCAACGCCAGCGCCGGGTTGTTCGGATCATTGACCTCGACGTCGTAATACTTCTCGATGGCCGCCTCGACTCTTCCTTCCGCGAGCAGAAGGTCGGGCCCATGGATCGCGACCTGAGGTTTCGGCAATGCCTTCGCCTTCTCGAGATAGATATTGAAATGCTGCACGTCGCCCGCCGCAAACGAGTAGCGGCCGAGCATGTTGATTGCCTCGGCATTGTTCGGGCTCTTCTTCAGGATTCCGTTGAAGGCGCCTAATGCCTCTCCGACCGCTCCCGAGTTCAGCGCGGCATGCGCGACGGTGGTCTGCGCCTCGAGGTTGTCGGGCGCAAGCACGGACACCTGCTTCGCGGCCGCGACAGCGTCCGCGTCCTTGCCGTGCGCTCCAAAGTAGCGCATCGCATAGAGCTGAACCGGAAGCGATGCCGGATCTGCCTTCAGCGCGTTGCGCAGCGACGCGTCGGCTTTCTTGTCGTCCGTCGCACTGAGCGCGTCGGCAAATGCATTGATCGCTTCGGCGGATGCGATGGCCGGCGGCGGAATGTGCGCCTGATCCGCGACCCACTGCGTCACAGCGCGCACTCCTGCCGCGGCATCGAGCAACCCGGCAGGTTGTCCCTGCACGGTGCCCGCAGTCGGCACGAGCTCTGGTCCTGCCGCTCCCGCCCGCACCGTCGCACCAAAAACCGGCATCCCATGCGCGGGCGTGTCGGCGATGCGCAACTGCGGCACGCCTCGCAAGAGCTCGATGGAGGCCAGTCGAATTGAGTTGGCCCGATCATTCAACGCTGGATCGGTGCCTTCGATCGTGAATGGCTGCAGAGCGATCGTCAGCGGATGCGCCGCGGAAGGCACCTCGGGCGCCGTCTCCGTTCTGGTAGCGACGACGGGCGGCGGCGCAGGCTTGCGCATCCGCATCACAGCACCCGCTCCTCCGAGAATCACGACGAGCGCTGCCGCAACACCCGCGAGCTGTCGTTGCTTTTTCTTCTTCGCGAGTGCCGCTCGCTCCGCGAGCACGGCCTCTTCTTCCGCGATCTGCGCCTCGATCTCGGCAGTCGACGGTGTGGGCTGCGCGGCAACGGGATCGGGTGGCAGGATCGTGTAGAGCTTGAGGCCGCCGCGTGCGCCTGCATCGCGCAGGCGTACGGCGGTTTTCGCCTTCACCGCGAACGCCTCGGTGATGAACAGTGTCTGCGGCGGCACTTCGGCGAGAGCAGAGAAGCCCTTCGTAATCGCGTCACCGACGACCGCGCCATCGCTCGTCGTGACTTCTCCCGCATGAAGCAGGATCCGGACGCTGACCGGATCCGCCCCCTGCTGTTTGGGCTGAAGATCGAACTCACTCTTCCGCGCTGCTTCGTAGGCATTCTCGACCGATGGCATCTCCGCAATGATGCGCGGCGCAAACGGATCGAGTATCTGACCGTCGAAAAGGTAGACGGCTTCCCCAACCACCTGTTGCATCCGCGCAGCGGCCTTGGTCGCCGCCTCGGGAGACAGCGCATCCGCATTCGCGATGTCAGCGAGCAGCAGAAACGCTTTGCGCATCGCTGGTCCTGCAGTGGCGCTCGATGCGGCCGCAACGACGCGTTTCGACATCTCGTTCGCGACCTGCATCGCCTGCGGATCTGCGCGATTGATCTCCTCGAGAACGAGCCGCACTTCCTTCTGTCGTTTGAACGGATCCTTGAAGAGACAACGGCCCAACACTCCGAGAACTGCGCTGTCGATGTTCGGATTGATCGCTTTGGGCGAAGGAGGAGTTCCTTCGACGAGTAAACGCGCGACATCGGCGGCAGTTGCACCTGTGTAGGGTTGTTTGCCCGTCGCGATCTCGTACATCACGACGCCCATCGAGAAGATATCCGACAGGTTGTCTGCCTTCTGACTGGAAATCTGTTCGGGCGCCATGTAGCCGACTGCACGCGCATCGTTGCCTTTCTGCTGATACGCGGTCGACGAGCCATCTTTTCGCGGCAGAAGATTGCCGAGGTTGATGCCGCCGAGCTTCACCTGACCGACGTTGGTGACCATCACGGAATCGCCCGCGATGTTCTGGTGTACGACGTTCTTCGTGTGCAGGAACTTCACCGCTTCGCCGAGCTGATAGGCGAGCTTGAAGAAGGTCGCTCGATCGACCGGTTGGCCATTGAGATACTTGGTGACCGGCGCCGCATCGACGAAATCCATGACCATCAGGAGAATGTCGTTGGCGGGAATGATCTCCAGGATCGGAATCAGAAACGGGTTGTAAAGCGCCGACGCGACACGCACGTCTTTGATCACCGACTCGCGGCGAGCAGGGTCCTTCGGAAGCTGCCGCGTCAGGATCTTGACCGCGACAGTCTTCCCGCTCCGCGTATCGTCGGCCTTCCAGACGGAAGAGCTGATCCGCTCGACGAGGCGAAGGTGCAGCAGCATTCCGCCGGGAACGACGGGGTCGATCGTGGACATAGTTACTCTAGTTTATGCTGAGCGCAGCGAAGCATCTACGGTGACACCACCGAATGTCGGTGTTTGGAGCTGCGATCCGCGGCCTTTCCGACAGCGCGGTGTAACCGTGGATCCTTCGTGCGCTCAGGATGAACTTCTTACACATCCTCCCGAACGTGCAGCAGTTGCCCGCCCGCTTCAACCGTGTCGCCCGCATTGACGAACACCTCGTCGACGACACCGTCGATGGGCGACTGAATGTCGTTCTCCATCTTCATCGCTTCGAGGATCAGAAGACTCTGCCCGCGGCGCACGCTGTCGCCCTTGTTCGCGAGCAGACGAACGACACGTCCTGGCATCAGCGCTTTGAGAACGCCGCCGGCACCCGCCTCGTCATCCGATCTCTTGCGGCGTAGCGCGAGCGGATCGACGATCTCGACCGCGACATTCGTGCTGCCGGACGAAACATAGTGCATCGTCCCTTCGCGATGATGCGCGAAGGCGAACTGCGAGCCGTCCTCCAGACGAATGGAGCGGAGGTAGCGGCCGATCTCGATCATGTCGACCACAATCGAGCGGTCACCGAGCTTCACACGATAGCCGCTGCCATAGCGCTCGACTTCGACAGGAAGGTCGTTGCCGTCACGGCGCGCAATGAATCTCATGCTTTCCCCAACGTATGCCGACTGAGCGCGGCGAATGGAGGCATCAGCGAAGCCACCGGCAGCGAATCTGCCGCGGTCCGTCGCGGTGCCGCCGTTGATCCCTCACCTCCGCTGCGCTGCGGTTCGGGATGAACTGACGATCTCATGAGCGCCCCCTCATCCCCTGGGCTCGCCCCGCCCGTTTCCACGGCGAGTCCTCGACCCCAACCGGGAGCTGCACCTGCTGCGATTCCTCGAACGCGATGATCGCGGCGGCCGCGATCGCGGCGTCGACGCTCGCGTCGTTCGCCGGATGTGCGAAATCGATCTGCGGCAGCATGCGGTCGATATATCCCGTATCGAAGTTCGCCGAGCGGAAATCGGCGTTGTCCATGATCCAGGAGAAAAACGGAATCGTCGTCTCGATCCCTTCGACGCGGTACTCGGCGAGCGCGCGCTTCATCCGATTGATCGCCTCTTCCCGAGACGCGGCATGGCATACGAGCTTCGACAGCATCGGGTCGTAGAACACAGGCACCGTGTAGCCGGCATAGACACCGTTCTCATTGCGCACACCGGGACCCTGCGGCAGATTCAGATAGCGGATGAGCCCTGGCGACGGAGCGAATCTGTGCGCGGGATCTTCTGCATAGATGCGGCATTCGATCGAGTGTCCCGTCGGTTTGAGATCCGACTGTTGCAACGTCAGCTTCTCGCCGCGCGCGACACGCAACTGTTCCTTCACGAGATCGACACCCCACACCATCTCCGTGACGGGATGCTCGACCTGCAGGCGCGTGTTCATCTCGAGGAAATAGAACTCGCGATCGGCACCCATCAGGCACTCGATCGTCCCCGCCGAGTAGTAGTTCACCGCGGCGGCGGCCTTCACGGCCATCGCGCCAAGGCGCTCCCGGAGGCCGGCGTCGACGACGGGTGACGGACACTCTTCGACGACTTTCTGATGGCGGCGCTGCAGCGTGCACTCGCGCTCGCCGAAGTGAATCAGATTGCCGTGCTGATCGCCGAGAATCTGCACTTCGATGTGGCGCGGCGAGCGAATGAACTTCTCCGCGTAAACGGAGCCGTCGCCGAAGAACGACTGCGCCTCCGACGTGACGCGCTCGTACGATGGCCGCAGATCTTCCTCGCGCTCGACGAGACGCATGCCCTTTCCACCGCCGCCGGCACTCGCCTTGATCATGATCGGAAAACCGGCGCTCTTCGCGAACTCGTGAATCTCATCGAACGACTCGACCGGCTTCGTCAGGCCTGGAACGACCGGGACCCCGGCAGCCTGCATGCGCTGCCGTGCCTCGGTCTTCGATCCCATCGCCTCGATCGACTCCGGTGATGGGCCGATGAACGTGATGCCAGCATCGCGGCATGCACGCGCAAACGTCGCGTTCTCCGCGAGGAAGCCGTAGCCCGGATGAATCGCATCCGCACCACTCTTCTTCGCAGCATCGAGGATGCGATCGATGCGGAGATAGCTGTCGCGCGATGGTGCGGGACCGATCGGCATCGCCTGGTCGGCGTACACAACGTGGAGAGCAGAGCGGTCGGGTTCGGAGTAGACGGCGACCGTCGGGTAACCGACCTCCCGGCAGGCACGAATGACGCGTACAGCAATCTCGCCGCGATTCGCGATCAGGACTTTCACGGCGCGCATTGTACGATTCTCTTATGGCCGACGAAGCAATCTCCGCTCCGCGCACA
The DNA here is from genome assembly GCA_964552405.1 of uncultured Thermoanaerobaculia bacterium. Classification (GTDB taxonomy): domain Bacteria; phylum Acidobacteriota; class Thermoanaerobaculia; order Gp7-AA8; family Gp7-AA8; genus JAJPHC01. The sequence continues at coordinate 304 of CAZKID010000189.1, read as the reverse complement.
CAGATTCTCTCAGGCGTCGTGCAGACGCCCCTCTCCGAGCTCACGGCAGGCAACGGGGCCACGGATCCCCGCCCCCCGGTCGCACACAGAGAGCTCTGCGCAGTCTCCGGCGACGGCCACGCGCACCTCGACCGGCGGCGCGCCGTGGCGCTTCGCGTTCTCGAGGAGATTACGGATCATGCGGCGCAAGAGTCGGGCGTCGCCGCGAACCACGACTGGCCGCCCGTCGAGCTCAACGTTCTCGTAGCGCGCGCATTCCTCTGCCGCAAGAGCAAGGAGGTCCACGTCTTCGACCTTCTCCAGA
>CAZKID010000188.1:6883-10092 GCA_964552405.1 uncultured Thermoanaerobaculia bacterium | reverse complement strand
TTGAGCGGGATGCCAGCCTCGAGCGCCATGAGGTTCTGTGCCGCTCCGGTATGTCCCGGATCGAAGCGCAGGCACATGCGATAGCTCTCCGCCGCTTCGTCGTATCGTCCCATACGCGCCAGCGCATTCCCCCTGTTCTGATACGCCTCGGAATATGCGGGAAAAATGGCGATCGCCTTCTCATACTCGGCAATCGCCGCCTTGTCGTCTCCCTCCGATGCCAACAGCGTTCCGTAGAAATAGTGGCTCTTGCAACTCGCCGGCGCCGTCCGAATGAGCCCCGTGTAAAAGACGTTCGCGTCATGCCACTCGCGATTCCGCATCACTGTACGCGTGCCATAGGCAGCCAGGATGAGCACGAGCAGCGGAACCGCATGCCGGGTAGGAAGTAAGCCGAGCGCATAGCCGAGGAACAATGCGACAGCAACAGAAGGTGCGTAGGCGAGCCGCTCTCCCATGATCGTACCAATTGGAAAAAGAACATTCGCGGCCGGACTGAAGAGAATCGCCCAGATGACGATGGATGCCACGAGTGCAGCCCAGAGGACGGTCAACGGCTTCTGAGGCACTCTCGCTCGCCTGGGCAGAGTGCGAGGCCTGCGGATTACGACAACAAGTGCGGAAGCGGCCAGAAGCAGACCGCACCACGCACGAATGTCTCCAAGACTCATCACCAGCGGGATTTGCTTGTAGGAATAGTCCGCGCTGAGCGTAATGGGAACGACCGTTTTGGACAAATAGAGACACTGAACCCATAAGGCAGTGAGGAGTCGCGGAAACCACGGGAGCAAGGCGGTCGCGTTGTCGATCGGAGGGATGAACACAGGACCAGTGGCAATCGCCTGCCGTGCAATCAACGCCCCAACGACAACCGCGGCTGCGATTGTGGCCGCGCCGAGGTAACGACGTCGCGGGCGAGGAGCAATCAGGAATCCAATGGCCAGAATCGCGGCGGCGCTTTCTTTGGAAAACACGGCGAGAGCGAACAGCAGCACCGCGAGCACTGGCCGGTTCCTGACTAATGCAAGCAGTGCCGCAGTTCCGAAAAGGGCCGCCAGCAGCTCTGCCGAACCGACGACTGAAGCGATCGCCTCACAATGAATCGGCAATACGGCGAAGATTGCTGCCGCACCGAACGCGATCAAGGGGCGGTCGGTGACTGCGAGTATCAGTTCGTACAGCAGTAGAACAACTGCGGCTGCAAGGACGACGTTCACAATGTGAAAGAGAATCGGACGGCCGCCACCGAGGTTCCATAAGAGCGACCACAATGACTGAGTGACGGGACGATAGAGCGTGAGACCGTGGCGATCGGGCCAGTAGCCCGACGTCCAGACGCTCGCGAGCCCGGAAAGGGAGTGCAGGCGCGCATTCTCGACAATGAGCGGAACATCATCGAGCACGAAGCCGGCACCAACCGTGTTGATGTTGGGCAGGATACTGACGAGCAGGAGCAGCAGGCGGTTCCGCATTGCCGCGTCAGTGGCCCGGCCGCTAATGTCCGGCGGCCCTGCGCCGCGACGTCACAGCCGTTGAAGGTGCCGCCAGTGGCCTGGCCACGCCGGTTGCGGGCACACCGCCTGTCGGTGTCAATAAATACGCTGCGGAGTCGCCTGTGCTGTTGTCAGTCGCCAGCGCCATCGCCACCACTGTTCCGTTCCCGGTCGTAGGCACAATGGCGACCTGCACATTCGTCCGGTCCTTACGGCGCTGGTCGCTGTCGAGGCCAAGCTCCGAGAAAATCGTCGATAGCCGCCGCTGCTGATTCGGCGTCATCGAAATGACCTTCTGTGCAATGGGAGACGTGCGGTTCCCCGCTTCATAGAGCCGGACCATCAACGTGGAGAAGCCGCCGCTGATCTCCGTAATGAGCACGTCCCAGCGCCGGCCTCTCGTCGGATCCGTCGACTGCTCGAGGCCATTGAAGAAGACTGGCCGCTGCATCCCCGCACTCGCGCTCGTGACCGCTTCTGAATTACTGGAGACGACCGGCAGCGCCGGGCCTGTGACATTGCTCGTCGTCCCGCTCGACGTGACCAGCCGCGCGGAGACCGTCCCGCCATTCGGCGAATCGACGACCACGCTCCCCTGAGCCTTTGTGCCAGGCGCCATGTTGAACACCTGCTCCAGCACGTTGGAGAACTCTTTCGTCTGGCCACGCGGCACATCGAGCGAGGCGCTCAGGAAGCGCGACGGGTCGATCGCGTCCGTGAAGAAGAGAGCAAAGTGCGCGTCTGTCGAAGGGGGCGCAGAGAACACCATCGTGGTCGACGTGATGGTCTGTGGCGTCGACGGGCTGCCGTTGCCGACACCGACGATCACGATCCGGCTGGCACTCGCGCCATTAACGCCTCTCTTGCCGGCCTTTGCGGGAACGCCAACCGGCTGACTGACGATTGCAGCAGCACTCGCCTGCCGCGTATCCGAGAGAATCATGACACCGCCGACAGCGCCGCCGCCGCTGTCGACTGTAAGATCGAGGCGGCCTCCCGATAATGATTGTGGCCCCTTGACGGCGCTCAGAAGATCGGCGAGCTCGACTTCGCTGTTCTTAGGCACAGAGAACGCAGCCTCGCCCACCTTCGTGCCGGCGCTGTTGTACAAAGAAGCGCGTCCGGCTGCGAAACTGAGTCCTGTCGTTTCCGCGAGGATGAGACTGGGGCGGAGCGTTCCCGAAGTACTGACACCTGCGATCGTATGTGGAGTACTGGCGGTTGCACCTTCGCCGCGAGTCAATACAGGAACCGTGTAACCGAAGGAGCCTCCTGAGGCAGACGGAGCATAAATCTCGGCGGTCACCGTGAGCGACGAGATCTTGTCCGCTGTCGTTCTCACTTCGAGTTGTCCCGTTGCATTGAGCAGACTGAAGATCTCGAAGAGCGGATCGGTGAGCGTGACGACGTCATTGGGAGGCACGACGATCGTCGCCTTCTTGACGGACGATGATGCGCCATCGGCATTCGATGGCGTAAAGAAGATGTCCGCGTTGATCTGTTCACTGGACGCATTGCTCAGACGCACGCGCGACGAGGTGTGCCCGAGAGACGTATCCGCCGACACGACGCGCGAGACTGTGTAAGAGCGATCTCCGCCCGTCAGCGCCGTACGGCCTGTGCCTTGTACCGGCGCATCATTGTCCTTCACGCACAGCCGCGCACCCTGATCGCCCTTCGGCTTCAACGGGAAATTGGTTATAGGGGGAAACGGGC
>CAZKID010000188.1:0-6873 GCA_964552405.1 uncultured Thermoanaerobaculia bacterium | reverse complement strand
TCTGCATCGGCGTGTTCCCCGGATTCTGGATCTGGACGGTGATCGTCGGATGGCCCGCGTTGGGTAGCTTCGAACTGTAGCTGTCGAAGAACGCGTACTCGGAGGCCTGGCCCTTGAAACGGAATCGCGGCGTCGCGGCATCCCCGGTACCGACTTTCAGGTTGACATAGGCATAGGCGGTGAGGGCAGCCGTATTGCCAGCGGTATTGACAGCAATATAACCCTGATAAGACGCTGGCGCTGCGGTCGATACTGCGTTGTCGAATATGACGATCTTCAGCGTCTTTGGAACCCCCGGCGCAAGGACGATCGGAGCGTCGGGGTCGGACGCGGAGGGGTCGATTGCCGTATGAAACGTCTGCACTCCGAGTCCCTGGCCGATCAGAATGAGCGTCACTGATGCAGAGCCGATGTTCTCGACGATGAACGATCCTGATGCGCTCGAGGCCTTATCCCCAACATTCACGAAGATCGGCGCCGGTTGAACCGTAATGACCACATTCTGCGGCGCCGTCGTGAGCTTCACATTCGCAACCGCGGAATTCGGGCTGACTTTCGAATCATCGCAACCCGCGACCGCGCGCACCCGATGAAAGATTCCAGTTGCATCCACCTCGGACAGCGGAAGAAACGAGGCCGAGGTCGACGTCGTACGTTGCGAGTCGATCAGCTTCGAGAAGTCCGCCGCCGACGAGCGCTCGATGACGTAATAGCCATCCGCGTCCGCGCCCAGGACATCCTGCCACGCAACCGTATAGGTCTGCCCCACAGCGACCGGCGTCGGAGGAACGAACGTAACGACAGGGACCGGTGGCGCCGTGCACGGCTGCGCCGCGGCGCCAAATGCGAATGCAAGGGCAAAGGCAATCCACACCGGATTTTCCATAGCCACGCTCTCTCTCGATTACGGAGGGCATTCAGTCTAGCACCCTTGACTTGATCACACGTTAATGGAATCCTCACTTCACCTCGCAACACGGCTGCTGAGAAGAGTTTTCGCTCGCTCATGGACACATACGATCTGCTGATCGTCGGTTCCGGACCAGCTGGCCTGGCAACCGCCGCACACGCGCAAGCCAACAATCTCAACTACGTCCTGCTCGAGCGGACGGATCATCTCGCCGACACCATCTACAACTACCAGGCGCGCAAGGCCGTCATGGCCGAGCCGATGATCATCCCGGCGCGCGGCGACCTCCCCTTCAAGGCCGGATCGCGCGAATCCGTGCTCGGCGCATGGGACAGGTTCTCCGCCGAGCGAAAACTCAATGTCGAATTCCGCGCCGAAGTGAAATCACTCAAAGCGGGCGACACCTTCACCCTCAAGACCGCGGCGGGCAAGGAGTACAGCGCGAAAAAAGTCGTGCTCGCCATGGGCACGCAGGGCAATCCGCGCAAGCTCGGCGTCTCCGGCGACGACCTGCCGCACGTGCTCTATCGCCTCGCCGACGCCAACGAATATCAGGATCGCGATCTGCTCGTCGTCGGCGCCGGCGACTCCGCGCTCGAGATCGCCATCGCGCTCTCCGAAGAGAATCGCGTCGGGCTCGTCGTGCGCGGCACGGAGATCACGCGGGCGAATGAGATCCTCACGAAAGAGATCCTGCAGCGCGCCGCGCGTGGACAGATCAACGTCTATTACAGCGCGAACGTCAAACAGGTCTACGAGAGCGAAGCCGATCTCAGCGTGCGCGGCGAGCTGACTCGCGTCGCCGCGGAAGTGATCTTCCTCAAGCTCGGCGCCGATCCTCCTCGAAAGTTCTTCGAAGCATGCGGGATTCGCTTCACCGGCGAAGGCAAGGACGCCCGCCCCGTGCTCACCGACAAGCACGAGACGAACGTTCCCGGCCTCTATCTCATCGGTGCGGCGAGCGGAAGAGATCTCATCAAGCTCGGGATGAATCAGGGCTTCGAAGTGGTGGAGCACGTGATGGGGCGGGAGGTCGAGCCGGCCGACGAACAGATCCTGCGCGAACGCCTCCCCTTCTGGGAGGGCACTGTTTCCCAACGCGTCGCTGCACTTCGCGAACGAGTGCCGTTCCTCTCCACCGCCGCCGAGCCTCTCTTGCGCGACATGTTCCTCGGCGCCCGCGTGCAGGAGTACCGCGATGGCGAGATCATCTTCCAGCAGAACGACTACACGAGCGACTTCATGATCATCGCCTCCGGACGCGTCCAGCTTTCGCGCGTCCGCGAGGATACGAACGAGGCCGTACACGTCGGCGAGCTCACCGCCGGCAATTTCTTCGGCGAGCTGAGCCTGATCTCCGGCCGGCGCCGTCCGCATACCTCGCGCGCGATTGGTCCCACGCGTCTGGTCGTCATCCCGCGCAAAGCGATCCTCAAATTCCTGGCGTCGGCAGCGCGATCCAAGCTGCTCGTCGATCAGGCCTTCCTCTTACGCGCGTTCCGCGAATACCTCTTCCCCTCCATCCCCGAGTCGGTCCTCGGCGAGCTCGTCGACATCGCCGAGGTGGTGCAGTTCCCGAAGAATGCCGTGATCTTCAAGGAGGGCGACGAGGCCGACGCCTTCTATCTGATCCGCAATGGCATGGTGAAAATCACCAAGCGATCCGGAGATAAGGAAGTCGTGCTGTCCTATCTCGTGGCGGGCAATTTTTTCGGCGAGGCCGCGCTCTACTCGCACATGAAACGCAGCGCGACAGTCACCACGATCTTTCCCTGTGACCTCATCGTGCTTTCGCGAAAAGCCTTCGAGAAGTTCATGGCGCGCAACCCCGAGTTGCGCAACATTCCATTGAAGAAGCTGGAAGAGAACCGCATCGCATCGCTGATGGCGGAGGGGACGCCGGGATCGGGAAACATCCTCGCCGATCTGATTCGCGAAGAAGTCATCATGGGCACGCAGACGCTGCTCATCGACGAACATCGCTGCATCCGCTGCGGCAATTGTGTGAGTGCGTGCGAAGGCGTGCATGCGGATGGACAGGCGCGCCTGTCGCTCACCGGCATCAAGTTCTATAACCTGCTGGCACCGAACTCCTGCTGGCAGTGCGAGAACCCACTATGCATGCTCGACTGCCCTCCCGATGCAATTCAGCGCGACCCCCGCGGCGAGGTCTACATCAAGAGCAACTGCATCGGCTGCGGCAACTGCGAGCGCAATTGTCCTTATGGAAACATCTTCATGGTCCATAAGGAGCCGAAGAAATCGCTCTTCGGTTGGATCAAATCGTTGTTTCAGAAGGAGCACGAGCCGGAGATGGAACAGACAGTCGCCGTCAAGTGCGATCTCTGCCGCGAGATCAGCGGCGGGCCGGCTTGTGTGCGTCACTGTCCCACAGGAGCCGCAATCCGCCTTACGCCGGCGGAGTACAAGGAAGTCCTGGAAGAGATCGTCATCAGCCGGGGAGAACGGTGACGCATGCCGGTTGCGCGCAGCGGCAACTTATGGCGTGTGATCTTTGCCATCCTCCTCGTGGCTGTGGTCGGTACCTATTTCTGGCAGGCGCGTGACGGCTATCCGCACGGCGGCTCACGCATCGGCCTCTTCTATGGAACGCTCGGCTACCTGCTGATTCTGCTGCTGGCTTTCTTCGGCATCCGCAAGCGCTGGTATCGCTCGCGGCTCGGCACGCTCGAGAACTGGCTGCAATCGCACATCTACCTCGGCGTCCTGGTGTTGATCATCCTGATCCTGCACACTGGCGGGCGATTCCACGACACGATCGCCGTGGCGACACTCGGACTCGTGGCCATCGTCGTCTTCAGCGGCATCTTCGGCGCGATTCTCTACGTCACGATTCCGCGCGTGCTGACGGAAGTGGAGACGAACCTCTCGCTGGAACAGATCTCCGACCAGCTCAATCAAATGGCGAAGTCCATGGCCCGCCTCGCCTCGGGACGCTCGCAACCCTTTCAGAAGATCCACGATCAATTGATCCGCGAATCGACACCGGGAGCATTCGCCGGGTGGCGTCTCCTCCTCTCCTCGACTCGTCATAAGAGCCAGACTCCCGCCGACTGGGCCAATCTGCTCGGTCTCGTGCCGCGAACGGAGCAGGATGAGCTGCGCCAGTTGCTCGTCGTGTCGCGGCAGCGCAAGGAGCTGCTGATCCGGCTCCGCTTCCAGCAGAAGTACAAGAACCTGCTCGAGGCCTGGCTCTATATCCACGTTCCGTTCACGATCGCGCTGATCGTCTTCGCCATCGCGCACATCGCCGCCGTGTTCTATTACGGACAGGTTCAATGACGTTCGTCGTACAAAGGATCGAAGGCCGGGCCGCGGTCCTCAGTCAGTTCGAGACTGACGTCCTGCGCATTGGACGCGGGACGAATTGCGAGCTGCGCTCCGAAAATCCGGCAGTCGGGCTGCTGCACGCGCAGATCGAGCTCAGCGCCGCCGGCTACACGATCGTCGATAAGGGCAGCGTCACCGGCACTTATGTGAATCGGAGGCCGGCGGAGTCGGCGGTGCTGTCGAAAGGCGACACGGTCGAGATCGGCGATCTCATCATTGAGGTCGAGCTGGCAGATCCGGCGAAGCCGATGTTCCTTCGGATGACGACGCAGAGTCAGGCCGCTGCGACTCAGGATTCCGAAGAAGCGGTCGCGGAAGAAATCGCGGCGCCGGCCGGCGGCGCGATCAAGGCACAGCGCGTCGACTATGGGCTCGCCTATCGCCTGCGGCGCTCGTATTTGACGAAGCGCGCCGTCACCTGCCTGCTGCTCATCGTCACGCTCGCGGTGATCGGCGAGATCGCTCTCCCCGAACGGCAGCCGATGTTCATGCCGGGCGGCGTTTCCTCCGCGCACTCGCGGGCGCGCGACGTCAAGGATCAGCCGATCGCGAAGAACTGCGGCGCATGCCACGACCCGTGGCACGGCATCAGCGAGGCGAAATGCAAGTCGTGTCACGGCCGCGCGCCGCATGCGGAGCGCGAGCTGACACCACCCTCCTGCACGTCGTGTCACGCCGAACATCGCGCGCAGGCCAAGCTGGCGATGGTGCCCGACCTCAAATGCACGACGTGCCATGCGGATCTCACGCGGCACATCGCCGGCAGCGAACCGCCGCGCATTCCGGTGCGCATCACCGGCTTCGGTCTCGAACATCCGGAATTCAAGCCGATCGCCGATGTCGATACGCTGCGCTTCAACCATAAGCTGCACCTTCGCAAGAACGGCATCCTCAACGGCCGGGGACAGCGCGAAGTCCTGACGTGCGCACAATGCCACAAGCTGACCGACACACGCGGCAAGGTGGACCCCGCACCATTGCGTTTCACCGCCGCATGTCAGCGCTGCCATACGCTGACCTTCGATCTCCGTTTCCCGGATGCCGAAGTGCCGCATGGCGGCGATCCGGGACTCGTGTACGGATACATCGTCACGACGTATGCAGGAAATCGCGAGATCGCCGGAAAATCGCCGGAGGAAATCCGCCGTATTCTCACGACGCGGCCGCCATCCACTGTGGACGAGCGGGCCGTGTTGAATGCGGAACAGGTCATCAAGACGAAGTGTCAGCTCTGCCACCAGATCGAACGGCGAGGGACGCGGCTGGCCGCAATCGTGCCGGTGCTGCCGCAAACGTGGCTGCAGCGCGCGGCGTTCACACACACCTCGCACGCGAACATCGACTGCGAGCGATGCCACGACCGCGCACGAAACAGCACGGCGACGGCCGACGTCCTGATTCCCTCGCAGAACGTTTGTGTTTCATGCCATGGACCACAGTCGGTAAAGATTCCAACTTCGTGCGTTACGTGCCACGTGTATCATGTCCGCTCGAGGTTATTGAGGACGCGGGCGGCGGTGGGCGGTCCGGGCAGCGCGCCCGCGATGTCACCCACCGGGGATCTGACCGGAATGCTGCAGACAGTACTGCTCTATACGATTGTGATCCTGATGCTGGTCATCCTGATCCCCGTGGCCCTGGCATTATTCACGAGGCTGCGGGCACCAAAGGGACCTGCTACGCCACCACTCCCTCCGGTTCCGACGACTCGCGTGCGGGCCGCGTCACCAGCGCCAGCAGCACCGGCACCGGCACAGAAACCCCAACCAGCCGCTGCACCCACTGCAGCTCCATCGCCAAAAGTAGAATCGACGCGGCTCATCGACGTTCCGCAGGACCAGCCATCCGCTCCGGCGGGCCCCGAGGCGACGGCAATGGTCGAGTGGTATGGGATGCTGACGTGTACGTCGGGGCCGTTGGAAGGCCAGCGCTTCATCATTGAAGAAGAAGGACTGTGGATCGGGCGCGATCCGCAACTCGCACAGATCGTCATCAATGACTCACGCATCTCCAAGAGACATGTACGCATCGTTCCTCGCAACGGGCGCGCTCATGCCATCGATGTAGAATCGACGAACGGTACGTTCATTGACCAGGTCGGCGAGCGAATCACCGACGTTCAACTGAAAAAGGGCAACACGATCATCCTGGCCGACAACGCGGCTTCATTCCTCTATCAATTGTGAGGTTCTGATGAAAGCGTTCGCGCTCGCGCTCATGGTAGTGGCGGCAGTTCCCTTGCTTGCAGAGGATGACCCGGGCTCCGCGTCGTCGATCCCAACCTTTCCCGACACGTGCCGCGAAGGCTCCATCGGCAGTGCCGCAGAGACATCGTTCGTCTCGTTGTCGGCAAACGAAACCAGCGCCATCGTTTTTGCCGCCGCGCAGTCGGTCACTGCCAGTCCCATGACCATTGCCGTGGTCGACCGCGGTGGCCGTGTACTCGCGCTCTATCGCCAGGCCGGCGCCATCGACACCAATGACGACCTTGCCATCGGAGTGGCGCGCACCGCTGCATTTTTCAGCCACAATCAAGCGCCGCTCTCGTCGCGTACAGTGCGCTTCATCAGCGGAACTCATTTCCCGCCAGGCGTCGTCAATGCGCCCAACGC
>CAZKID010000187.1:8587-10132 GCA_964552405.1 uncultured Thermoanaerobaculia bacterium | reverse complement strand
GAGGCTATCGAGTGCGCGGTAAACATGGGCAGCAATCCCGTCGCGTGCCGCGAGATTCTTCGGCGGCGGGATCTTCGCGAGGAGGGGCGCCAGCTGTTGGGCTGTGAGGTACTTGCCTCTCAAATCCATCAAATGCCCGCGCGAAGCGACCGTCATTGCTGCGGCGAATCGCGAGGCGACAAAGAGATCATCGAGCCGTGAATGCAGGATCAGGCTGATGGCCCAGACGAAGCGGAGTCGCAAACTCATCCGCTCGAAGAACGAGTATTCGTCACCGACATCCTCGAGGTAGCGGGCAATTTCGTCGGCGTAGTACTCGAACGCGCCTTCGACGCCATCGACCGTGACGGGCAACGAACCGGTTTGCGAGACTGGATCATAGGGTTCGACCTGTAGCTCGAGGCCGAGTTTTCCGGCAGCAGTGAGGACCTCCTCAGCGTTCGGCGGTCTACCGCCCGGCACGAAGATCACGAACCCCATGGACATCTTGGTACTAAGATAGACCTACACAACAAAAACGGAGAGTGAGCGATGCGACGTCACGGACTCGTTCTCGGCGTGATCCTTCTTCTCGCAGTTCTTCCCCTTTTCGCGCAAGAGGCGAAGAAGGCTGAGACTTCGGAGCTCAGCCTCGAACAACTGCTCGATGTCTCAATCGTTACGGCGTCGAAATTCGCGCAGAGCTCGGGGAAGGCGCCGGCGACGGTTGCCGTCATCGGCAAGAGCGAAATCCGGGAACGCAACTATCGCTCCCTGCTCGATGTCCTGCGCGATCTGCCGGAGTTCAAGATCGACTATCGCTCCGATGCGGAGTGGTACAACACGGTGACGGTGCGCGGCGTGCGCGGCCAGGAGAAGTTCGTCATTCTCCTCGACGGTGTCCGCATCTCGGGACCGACGAACGAGACGCTGCCGATTCTGGAGAACTATCCGGTGAATCTCGCGGAGCAAATCGAAGTCGTCTACGGCCCGAGCTCTGCGCTCTACGGCGCCGACGCCGTCCTCGGTGTCGTCAACATCATTACGCGCAAGCCGGATGGACATGGCGAAGCGGCGGTGCAGCTTGGCGACAACGACCTTCGATTCGGCCAGTTCTTCGGCGGAGTGACATTGCCGAACAACGGCTACATCACCGTCGCGGGTCAGACGTTCGAGGACGATCAGCCGAACCTCGCGAAGGATTACCCCGACTATCGCAACTTCGCCTCGCACAAGGAGAATCGCTTCAACAGCATCTTCGGGCCGATTCGCTCGAGCGATCCATTCAATCCCTCTGCGAGTCAGCCGATTCGCGCGAAGTCGCTGTTTGCTGGACTCCGGCTTCAGGACTTCGCGTTCTCGTTCTTCCAGATGAGCTCGCGCCTCTCGAGCTCCAGCGTCTATAACCCCGACAACGCGATCTACAACGATGACGTGTTCCTGCGTCATCGCCTGACGGTCGCCAGCGGCAATCACAGTACGAACATCTGCAAGTGGTCGCTCGGTACGACGGTCACGGGAAGCCGCCACGATCTCGAACCGCGTTCTAACTTTCGCGATGCGTTC
>CAZKID010000187.1:0-8577 GCA_964552405.1 uncultured Thermoanaerobaculia bacterium | reverse complement strand
TACCCTATTGGAACTTTCGGGGTGTGTTCACCGTTGTCGCGCGTGGCTTCAAGTATGCTCAGAGCCAATCGTTCCGATTCGAAGAGCAGGTCGTCCACACGATGTCGAAGCGGACGACGCTGGTCGGCGGCGGCAGTTACGAGTCCGATCAGGCGACGCCATGGAGCACCGATCTCGATCAACCCGTCGCTCGCGGCGGACCCATTCGCGGCAAGATCCTCGGCACACCTCTCGACGCCGATTTCTTCTCGCTCAAGTACACGACGAAGGGCGCGTATCTGCAGGGCCAGTTCTCGATCTCGCCGGCGCTGACGGCCACGGTTGGTGCGCGTTACGACACGAGCTCGCGCTATCAGTCGACGTTCAACCCGCGGGCAGGCATCGTGTGGGACGCCGGCCGCGCGGGCACGGTGAAGATGTTGTACGGCTCCGCGTTCCTGGCGCCATCGCCATACGCGGCGTATGCGCACTTCGGCTCGTTCTTCTCGACGGACGGCGGCAAGTCGTATCAGTCGTTCTTCTGGAGACTCCCGAATCCGGGTCTCGAGCCGATTCACGCGAAGACGCTCGAAGTGACGGACCGCATCTCACTCGGCCCTTCGTTCAGTGTGCGCGCCGGCGCGTATTACTCGCGCTATCGCAATCTCTTCGCGCTGGTGAACGATGCGACGACGACGCATCTGTACAACGGGATGTACAAAGGCTTCCCGGTCGCGACGATCGAGGTGCGCGCGAACCAGGGGACGGAGGACATTCACGGCGGCACGCTGCAACTCGACTACGTCCACACGTTCGCCGTCGATCAGGCGATCGTCGGCAATGTCGCGTACAGCTACGTCACCGGAAAGATCGATCCGCTCGAGAATGGGAAGAAATACGAGATCGGCGGCATCGCGCCGTCGACGTTCCGCGTGGGCGCCGATGTGCAACTCGGCAAGTGGAGCGTGAGCCCGCATCTGCTCGTGTCGGGCGAGCAGCGCCTCGAGTCGCTGAATCCCGCGACGAACAAGCGCTACACGATCGGCGGCTACTCGCTGCTGACGATTCCCGTTCGCTACAAGCTGCGCGACAACATGGATGTCACGCTCACGATGACGAACGCGCTCGATCAGCACTACCGCAACGTGAGTGAAGGTTCAGGGCCGGGATTGAACGCGGAGTTCGACGGGACGCCGCAGGACCCGCGGCGTGTGGCGGTCGGGGTGGCGTATCGGTTTTGAGAAATTCACGTTTGTCGCAGGAGACCGGTCGATACGTTAGCCGCTCGAAAGGAATACAAATGCCGGAGTTGATCGACGCTTTCATCGGGATTGGGCTTGTTGGCTACGTCTGGCTCGCGGCTCTCGGGAAGGTGAACCTGAGCAAAGATCCGGTCAAGAATGGGAGGATCGTCGAAAAGCTCGCGCCGGTGAAGGTACTCGCACCGATCGCGATCATCGCATTTGTTCTGCTCGCGCTCACGCGCCTTGCGCGGTAACAGATCGCTCGGCCACGAGCGTGCAGTAGCCGAGATCAAGACGCCGCAACATTGGCAGCATGTTGCGGTCCAGCATCCGCGGCTAACTCGGCGCTGCACCGGACTTCGGCCCGCCCTCTGGTAGACTTAATCGCGCGTTTCCAGCGTGGGCCCAAGCCGCTGAGCTGGAGACGTTGGCCGCTCTCACGACAGGAGCAAGAATCTGTGAACCATCACGTCACGCTTTTCGCAATGGTTGGTGTGACTCTCGTTGTCGTGATCAGCGCTGTTCTGGCCCGGCGCTTCACCCCCGCGTCAGTTCGCGGAGATCTGTGGAACCCGGAGGGGTTCGCACGGTTGCTTGTCGCAGAAATCGGGATGTACCGCGGCAAGACCGTTGATCGTGCGTGGTCGGAGTCCGCGATCTATCGCGTACTCAAAGACGATATCGACCGATCGAGGCAGATGTTTCTAAAGCGTTTTCCAGCATCCGAACCTTCGTTCTACGTAGCCCTTGTATCAATTCTTGGACGAGGCGAGGAAGGTCGAATCGGAGTCGAGTACCCCTACTCGCGCACTTCACCGTCCGTGTCGTCGGTCACCCAGTCATCGTGAAGTCTCAGAAGGGACGGTCATCAAGGAAGATCGCCTGAGCGGCACGCCGGCACGAACCGGTGGCTAACTCGCCGCAACAACGTTTTAGGTGCCCTCATGCGACGAGCCCTCGTGGCGATACTGGTTCTGTCATGCTGTGCCCACCAGTCCTTCGACACTCCTCCCGCAGTGCCGGTCGACGATCTACTCAACGCTCCCGACCGATTCGATCGGCGCGAAGTTCGGTTCACTGGGTATCTTGCCGATACGGGTGGTTCGTCCCTGCTTTTCGGTACGAGGTGCCCCCTCGCTGCTGAGCCATTTGATGCTCAGGAATTGTTCCCCCGAAGTGCCACAAAGTTCCGAGGACCTCTTCATACAAGCACCCATTGTTATGAAACCACCCGGTCCTTTGGCACCCTGCCGGTCGCGACGTCTGGTCGTCACGGCGATCACTCACCTGAGACGCGTGAAGCTGGCTAGCCTACCCCCGTGCTTCGTGGGCGGCACCTAACGCGCGACTGCAGCGGACTTCGGCCCCGCTCGACTGTTACACTATCCTGCGCGGTCGGCACGGCGGGTCGAAGCCGCTGAACGTTAAGCGCTCTTCCGCTCACGAATGACAAGGGAAAGTCGATCGCATCGCACTGTACGTCTGGCAGTTACAGGTGATTCGCCTCTTCCGATCCATGCGCGAGGTCGTTAACCGCGCTGAAGACAAGCCGCCGCAGTCGCGCTTTGGGTACGTATCGATTGGCCTCGAAACATTGCTTGTCATGCCGAAACATCCCAAGGCGCCCATCCGTTACGTTACGGTTCGCACCGACATGGCTCTCGCCAGGCCATCCACAATAACCGTTGATGGTGCAGGCGGGGTTCACCTCCGATTTCTTCCGCCAGCAATCGCATGGACAACATGGCTCATACCGCGACGTGATCCAGGCGAGCATGCCGATCCCATCTCGTCAGACTCGCGGCTCCAGTATCAGTACAAGATCGACATCGAACCGAGTGACACCTCTGATCGTGTCGACGTAATGCTCGCGCGCGGTCCGTATCACTTCTACGATCACACCCTTTCGGAATCCACGCGGCCTTTGCTCTTTCCATGACGACGCGCGCGTCTGGTGGTCATCCGCCGGGAACGAATACGATGGCGTTTCATGAAGGCGATCCTCGCACTCGATCAGGGCACCACGAGCTCGCGCGCGATCGTCTTCAACGACGTGGGTGAAGTTCTCTCCATCGCGCAGCGTGAATTCCGGCAGATCTATCCGCAGCCGGGCTGGGTCGAGCACGATCCGCGCGAGCTCGCATCGACGCAGCTCGCGGTGGCGGCCGAGGCGTCGAAGGGCTTCGAGATCGCGGCGATCGGCATCACGAATCAACGAGAGACCACCATCGTGTGGGATCGCGAGACCGGCGAGCCGATCGCCAACGCGATCGTCTGGCAGGACCGGCGCACCGCGGAGCTGTGCGATGCGCTTCGCGAGCATGAACCGCTGTTCCGTGAACGGACGGGACTCGTCCTCGATCCTTATTTCTCTGCGACGAAGATCCGCTGGCTGCTCGATCGGACGCGCGTCGATCCGCAGCGGCTCGCGTTCGGCACCGTCGACACGTGGCTCGTCTGGCAACTGACGGGCGGCCGCGTTCATGTCACCGATGTGACGAACGCGTCGCGCACGCTGCTCTTCGACATCCATCGCGGCGACTGGGACGATGAGCTGCTGCGCATCATGAACATTCCGCGCTCGATGCTGCCGCGCGTCGTGTCGTCGAGCGAGGTCGTCGGCGAAACCGCCGATAGAATCCCGATCGCGGGAATCGCGGGCGATCAGCAGGCGGCGCTCTTCGGCCAGCGTTGCGTTGCACCCGGCATGGCCAAGAACACCTACGGAACCGGCTGCTTTCTGGTGATGAACACCGGCGGCACGGCGGTGCAGTCGAAGCATGGACTGCTGACGACGCGGGCCGCGGGAGTGAATCAGTTCGCGCTGGAGGGCAGCGTCTTCGTTGCGGGTGCCGCGATTCAGTGGCTGCGCGATCAACTCGGCATCATCAAGCATGCGGCGGACGTCGAGGCACTCGCGGCATCCGTGCCGGACAGCGGAGGAGTGACGTTCGTCCCCGCGTTCACGGGACTCGGCGCGCCACACTGGGATCCGCACGCGCGCGGCGCCATTCTCGGCATCACGCGCGGCACGACCGCGGCGCACATCGCACGTGCGGCACTCGAAGCGATCGCATTGCAGAACGCCGAGGTGATCGATGCGATGAAGGCGGACTCGGGACTCGCGATGGAAGAGCTGCGCGTCGATGGCGGTGCGTCGAAGAACGATCTGCTGATGCAACTGCAGGCCGATGTGACGGGGCTGCGCGTGATCCGTCCGCAGGTCACGGAGACGACGGCACTCGGCGCCGCGTATCTCGCGGGGCTTTCGGCCACGGAATGGAAAGCCGATCGCGTATTCGAGCCGGGGAGGTTGCGCACGGATCTCCGCGATCAATGGCGGGATGCCATCGCGCGCGTGAAGTAGTTGATTGCAGCGAGGGGGTTCCTGTGGGGCCCCACGGGACGTCAACGTAACCGCGCGAGCTTCTCTCTCACCGAAGCCGCCCCTGGATGATTCGGCGCCATGGCCAGAAACTTCTCGCAGGCCTGAATCGCTTCCTGCTTCCTTCCCAGTGCGATGTAGACCTCGCCGAGGTTGGACCAGGCGATGGCGCGGTTGGGATCGATGGCTAGCGCTTTGTTGCACCACGTCAGCGCCTCTTCGAAGCGCCCGAGCTTGAGCAGCGTATAGCCGGCGTTATTCGCGATCAGTGCGCTCGACGGCTGTTGCGCGAACGCCTGCTGGAACGTCTTGAGCGCCTCGTCGTAACGGCGTTCGCGATAGAGCTTCATTCCCTGATCGTTCAGCCCGCGCGAGTCGAGCGATGCGAGCTCCGCCTTCGCCTGCGACAGATTTTTCGCCAGAGCCTCGTTCCGCGCCCGCTTCTCGGCGATCGCCTTGTGGACTTCGTCCAGCTGCCGATTGAGACTGATCGCAGCGGCATCGAGCTGCTTGGACTGGTCGCTCAGAAACTCGTCGTCGTGGCGCAGCTCGAAGACGAAATCGCCTCCTTCGCTGCCGACGAGATTTCCGAAGACCGGAGTCTGGTGCGACACCGATGAAACCGCGGGTGCGACATATGCGGCGAGCTCCGAGGCGGTGATGTAGCCGTCGCCGTTGAGATCGGCCCGGCCGTCCATCCCCTGCAGCAGCGTCCAGGTGAAGATCGAGTGACCTTGCGGACCGCCATCGGCGACCTGTTCATCCGCACCGCCCGCGGTGAGCATCTCGCGCGCCGCGCGGCTCGTGATCGCTTCCAGAAACTTCGCCGTGTCGCCGCGCACGACCGCGAGTCCGCTGTAGCAGGCATCCATCGCGTAGAACACATGCTTCGCCGGTGTCGCGTCGTCGATGTCCTGGAAGTTCGTCATCGAGATCGCCTGGCTCTGAAGATTCATCTCGTCGGCGTCGACAGGGATGACGTAGCCGAGGCTGCGGCCCGATGGGAGCCGGCGCGTGGTGCCGTGGCCCGCGAAGAAGACAAAGACGCGATCTTCTTTCTGTACGCGCTTGCTGTCGGTCAGCGTGTCGCCGAGCGCGGAGAGAATCGCCTGACGCGTCGCTTGTCCGTCGAGCAGCGTCGTCACGTGATCGGCAGGGAACTGATACTTGTTGATCAGCACATCGCGCATGGCCTGCGCATCGTTGACCGCGTAGGAGAGCTTCGGCCACTTCTGATAATCGTTGATTCCGATGACGACCGCCCAGCTCTCGCGATAGAGCTTCGAAGGCGCGCGCTGCGGCTCGGGCGCCTTCGCGGGAATGGCGGGTCCTCCGTCGAGCACCGTGCGTCCATCCCACAGCACGAAGTGAAACCCGTCCGCGCTCAGCGTATCGAGAATCGTGGGCAGTGCCTCCACCGCGCGCGGATGAATGTCGTGAAAGAGGATGATGCCTTTGCCCGCGTGCCGCGCTTCCTTGATCACGCGGTTGGCGACGGATGTGGAGATTGGATCTTCCCAATCGAGTGAGTCGATGTTCCACAACATCGTCCTCAGTTTCCGCGCCGCGACCTCGGATCGCACCGTGCTGCTGAGCGCACCGTAGGGCGGACGGAAGAGATCGGGCGTCACGTTGTCGACCGCGGTGAGCATGCGTGTGGTGCGATCGATCTCGTCGTCGACGTGCGCGCTGTCGAGCTTCGGCAGGAAGGCGTGCGTGTTCGTGTGATTGCCGAGGAGATGGCCGGCTTTGAGGATCTCGAGGCTCTGTGCGGAGGCCTTCGTGAACGTCATCTTCCCGTTTGACTCCGCGCCGAGGTTCCTGCCGACTTCGAAGAAGACGCCTTTCACCTTGTAGCGCGCGAGGATGTCGAGAATCTGCGCCGTGTATTTCGGATGCGGGCCGTCGTCGAAGGTCAGGACGAGTGTCTTGTCGGGCAGCGTGGATGGTCCGGCGGGTGTCGCGGCCATGGGCGGCTCTTCGATCGTGATGCCGGAGTCGCGCAGGATGCCTGCTGCGCTGTAGCTCTTCTTCAGGGAGGCGACGTAGGCCTCCCACGCTTCGCGATGGACGGTCATGCCGCGCGTTTCGAAGCGCGCGAAGATGCGGCTGACTTCTTTTTCGTAGAGGCCGCGGATTTCGCCGAGGGCTTTGTCGTCTTCGGCGAGCCGGAGTTGAACGGCGCGGCCCTTCGGATTCGCCGGTGCCCGTTCGCGCAGATGATCCTGAAGTGAGTCGACGACTTCGCGGAATGCGAGCTTGTCGGCATCGTGCAGCGACGCGTCGGTTTCGAGCTTGTCGAGGAACGATTCGGTCAGCGCGTAGCGAGTGTTCGCGTCATTCATCTCCGCGAGCATCGGCGCGGTGAGCGCTTGCCGCGCGTCGACGGTTTTCTCGAAGAGCGTCTTGCCGGCGACGAACGCCTGCGGGCGCGACGCCGCGGGGAGCGAGTCAGCGTCCTCCATCAGAACGATGATGCGACGATAGTTGTCGACGAGCGAGTCGAAGTCCTTGGAGACGGAGACCGCAGGTGCAGCGGATGGTTGGGATTGGATGAGCGATGCGGCGGCGACGGGCGAGGTCGTCTCGCGGCGGCAGGCGGCGAGGAGGAGGAGCGCCAGGAGGGTTCGGTTGCTGCGACGGATGATGAGTTCATTGTAATGGGGTGCGGGGTTGCGCGGGCTCGCGGTGACGCGGACCCTCCGCCCTCGAACCCATTCGGGTGTATGTTGAAATCTCCGCCATGGCCATCCAGATGCACGGTCAGCTTGCCGGGTTTCACGTGCCGGAGCTTCTCGGCTTCCTGAATCTCAATCGCAAGAGCGGCGTGCTCGAGGTCAGCAATGGTACGCACGCGGCGGGGATCTTCTTCGATCTGGGAGAAGTCGTCTGGGCGCGAACCAACGACGCCCGGCTGCGTCTCGGTGCGCTGCTGCTGCGCACGCGGCAGATCGATCGAGAACAGTACGCGAGGGTCGAATCGGTGATGCTGCTGCGCGACGGGCTGAAGTTCGGCGCGGCGGCGGTGGAGCAGGGTGTGTTCAGCGACGATGCCTTGCAGGATGCGCTCAAGACGCAGGTCGCGGAGATCGTCTTCGACTGTTATCCGTGGACCGAAGGGACGTTCACGTTCAACGACTCGCTGCGGTTGCCGGGGCACGCCGTGACGATCGCGGTGGAGATTTGCAATCTCATCATGGAGGGAGCGCGCCGCATCGATGAGTGGCAGGAGTGCCAGCAGCTCTTTCCCGATGATGGCGTGGTGCTGCGGCGCTCGCCGCATCCCGAGATTCCGAGCGACTTCACGCTGTCGCGAGAGGAGTGGGAGCTCCTCTCGCACGTCGATGGACATACGCCGTTGCGCGATCTTGCGCCGAGCGGATCCGATCCGCTCGAAACGTATCGCCTGCTCTACGGCCTGCTCGCGAGCCGGCTGATCGAGATCGGTGCGGCGCCGAGCGGCGAGGATGAGGCGGTGGCCGAGGCTCCGCCGCGCCGCGACGACACGGATCTGCTCATCTCGCGCGAGGCGACGCTGTCATTCCGGCGGCGCTCGGACGAGACGGTGGGCTTCCTCGTGCCGGTCGAGGAAGGACGCGCGCACACGCTGACCGAGCAGGAGTACCGCATCGGCCGGCGTCCGGATAACGAGGTCCACATCGTCGATCTCAGCGTCTCCGCGCACCACGCGCGCATCTTCCGCTCCGCGGATGGCTGGATGATCGAGGACCTCAGCAGCCGCAACGGGACGTTCGTCAATGATGAACCGATCGAGGCCACTGCACTGAAGCACGCCGATCGGGTTCGCTTCGGCGACGCGATGTACATGTTCAACATCGTGTCGTACGCGTCGATGGCGAAGAGCGTGGGGTGACTTTGTTGGGGTTCGCGGGCTCGCCCATTTCCTATTTCGGAGCCGCCGTCATCCCGAGCGGGTGAACGGCGCTAACGCGCCGGTGAAGATCAAAT
>CAZKID010000186.1:0-10134 GCA_964552405.1 uncultured Thermoanaerobaculia bacterium | reverse complement strand
TCAGCGAACGTGTTCTTTGGATTCGGATTCGCGCCGAGCATGCGCCGCGCGGTCTCGTAGTGCGGTGCGAGCTCGCTCTTCCAATCAGCGAGATGGCTCCAGGAGGACGCGGCGAAAAATTCGCCGGCCGGGATCGGCAGCGTGTTCGCGTAGACGAGCGAGCCTCCGCCAACACCGACGCCGGAGAGCACGGTGACGTGCCGGAGAAACGTCATCTTGAAGAGACCGCGAAAGCCGAGCTCCGGCAGCCACAACCACCGCTTCAGATTCCAATTGCTCTTCGGAAAATCATCCTCGGAAAAACGCCTCCCTTTCTCCAGAACGCGGACGCTGTAGCCCTTTTCGGCGAGACGCAACGCGGAGACGCTGCCACCGAAGCCGGAACCGATGATGCGGAAGCCATCCACGAATGCATGATAAATGGGTGCGATGAATTGTCTTCTCGTTGCGCTTGCCCTCTTCTTCGCCACGCACAGACCGACGGTGGTCACACTCGTCACTTCGGCCGGCGAAATCGACATCGAGGTTTACGAAAGACAGGCGCCGATTTCATCAGCGGACTTTCTGCGCTATGTCGACAAGGGGTTGTATGACGGAGCGACGTTCTATCGCGTCGTGACTGCCGGCAACGATCACGGAACTCCGAAGATCGAAGTCATTCAAGGTGGACTACCGGACGATGCGAAGGGACTACCGCCAATCGAGCATGAGACGACGAAGACCACAGGCCTCTTGCACTCGGACGGCACCGTCTCGCTTGCGCGCGGCAAGCCGGGCACCGGCGGCGGCGCGGCATTCTTCATCTGCATCGGCGCCCAGCCCGCGCTCGACTTCGGAGGAATGCGCAATCCCGACGGTCAGGGCTTCGCCGCGTTCGGGCGGGTGATTCGCGGGATGGAGGTCGTGCGCGCGATTCAGAAAATGCCGTCGGATGGCGCGGCGGATTCGGAGTACATGAAAGGACAGATGTTGTCGAAGCCGGTGGTGATCGAGCGGGCTCTCAGGAAGAAGTGAGAGGCCTGGCGGCCCGCCAGAATCCGGTCTCCCGCTCAAACGCCGCGGCCGCTTTGAACATCCCCTTCTCCGCGAAATGCGGGGCCATGATCTGCAGCGAGAGCGGAAGACCATTGCGTGCGAAGCCCGACGGCACTGCGATCGCCGGAATACCGACGAGATTCGCCGGTGCAGTGAAGATGTCCGAAAGGTACATCGACAGCGGATCGTCCGTTTTTGCGCCGACGGGGAACGCAGGTTCGGGAGTCGTCGGTGTCAGAAGGAAATCGCACTTGCGGAAGGCCTCGCTGAAATCGTGGCGAAGGCGCGCCCTCACTCGCTGCGCGCGGCCGTAATACGCGTCGTAGTAGCCGGACGAAAGCGCGAAGGTACCGAGCATGATGCGGCGCTTCACTTCCGCGCCGAATCCTTCTGCGCGCGAATTGGAGTAGACGTCTTCCAGCGTTCGCGCAGCTGAACTTCTCCGGCCGTAGCGAATGCCATCAAAGCGCGAGAGGTTGGCACTGGCTTCGGCATTCGCAACGATGTAGTAGACCGCAATCGCGTAGGAGATCGAGGGAATGCTCACCTCTTCGACGGACGCGCCAGCGCCTCGCAATACGGCGAGTGCCGCATCGAAGTTCTCGCGCACTTCACCGGTGAGCTGCTCAATCGCCTCGCGGACGATGCCGAAGCGAATGCCGCGCACGCCGGCATCAAGCTCGGACGCGTAGTCGTCCACCTGATGCGAGCTCGATGTCGAGTCCATCGGATCGTGTCCGGCGATGACGTTCAGCAGTTCGGCCGACTCACGAACGGTCTTCGTCACGACCCCGATCTGATCGAGTCCCGATGCAAAGGCGACGAGGCCGTAGCGGCTGACGCGACCATAGGTCGGTTTCACACCGACCACGCCGCAAAACGCCGCGGGCTGACGCACCGAACCGCCGGTCTCCGACCCAAGTGCCGCCGGCACCATGCGCGCTGCGACCGCCGCGGCCGAGCCGCCGGAGGAGCCACCGGCCACGCAGTCGAGATTCCACGGATTGCGCGTGACGCCGAACGCTGAATGCTCCGTCGACGAGCCCATCGCGAACTCGTCGAGATTGGTCTTCCCGACGATTGCCGCGTTCGTCGCACGCAGACGCGAGATCACCGTCGCATCAAACGGCGAGCGGAAATCGCCGAGGATGCGCGAGGCGCAGGTCGTCGGCATGTCGGTGGTGACGATGTTGTCCTTGATCGCGATCGGCAAGCCGTCGCCCGCCGGTTCGCGATTCAGATGAAGAAATGCGTGAATCGCACCGTCGCGGGCGGCGATCGCATCGAGACAGGCGTCGAGGTATTCGCGCGGCGAGACCTGCGAGCGCGCTTCGTGCCACGGCAGTTCGAGAACGTCACTCACCGCCGATCACCTTCGGCACGACGAAAAAACCATCGGCCCACTCCGGCGCATTACGCTCCACGCTCGCCCGCTCGAGAGAGGGTCGCGGTGCGTCTTCACGAAACGGCGTGGCCTCTGCGGCCGCGTGCTCCTCGAACCCTTCGACGTCCACCTCACGCAGTTGGTCGATGTAGGTGAGGATCTTCGTCATCTCCGCGGCCATCCGAACGAGGGCCGCATCGTCGAGATCGAGACGTGCAAGATTGGCGATGCGGCGTGCTTCTTCGCGATCGATGTTCATCGACCGCGCATTCTAGTGCCACTTCAACTCTTCATGATCTCGACGAATCGCTGCGCCAGTTGTTCATCGAACTGACTGCCGGCAGCCTCGTAGATGATGGAGAGCGCCTGCTCCATCGATTGCGGCGGCTGATAGGTCTCGCTGTCGGTCATCGCCACGAACGCATCGCAGATCTGCACGAGTCGCGAGAGCCGCGGGATGTCGTTGCCACGAAGTTCATTCGGATACCCGCGGCCATCGACGCGTTCGTGATGACAGAGGACGGCGCGGGCGATCTCCGGACCGAGCAACGGCTCGACCATCGCGGCACCGACGCTGACGTGCTCGCGCAGAATGTTGATCTCGTCGGCGGAGATGTCTTTCTTCCGATAGAGCCTGTCGTAGTCCAGCACGCGCATGCCGCAGTCGTGAACCAGCGCGGTCAGACGAACGTCATCGACTTCCCAAGGCGTCATGCCGAAGGATTGCGCAAGAGCAACGGCGCGGCTGCAAACGATGTCGGTGTGCCGCCGCAGTTCGGGGAAGCGCGCGAAGTCAGGTTCCACGAGCTGCTCGGCCGCACGTGTGCGCATCGATTGCAACGCCATCTTGTGAATCGAGTGTTCGATGGCAACCTGCAACTGCTGCAGCTGTGCGCCGAGCATTTCATGCGTCGTGCGATCGGGAGGTGCAGAGAAACCAACCGTCAGATACATGCCGCTCATGTCCGCCGCGGCAAGGTGCGCGGTAAAGACCTTCTGCAGGTGGCCGGCGGTGATGGGAGGCGTCGAGGTTCCGAGCGGCGTCTGCGCCGCCATCCGCAACTGGCCTCCCATCTCTCCTCGGCGCGTCAGCCAGGCGCTCAGCTTCGACTGCAGGAGCGACACCGCGTCATCGGTCATCGTCGATTTCGACGCGATCTCCTGGACGCCGCCCATGTGGCCAAACGCCGAGAACGCGGCGACGAGCGCACCCGGTATCAACAGAATCGCGCGAAGAATCTCGCGGGTTGCCGCGAGCTCCGCTTCGGAGATCGACGGCGGTGGCGGTGCAATGAGAACACGGCTCGCCGCGGTGCGCGCTTCGAGCACGAGCGAGGCCAGTCGTGGCACGCGCGCGCGGCGTTCTTCGGGCGCCCTCGCAATCGGCGGCGGGGCCAGAGGCGGCGCAGCGAGCGGTGGTGCAGCGAGTGGTGGGGGCGGCATCACCTGAGGTAAGGGGGGAGGCGGAGGAGAGAGAGGCGGCGCGCTCGAGACCTGCGCGATCACCTCGCCCGTTCCGGTCGTTACCGGCGCGGCTTCATCGACGTCGGACAGCGCGATGAATCGCAGTCCGAAGACATTCCTGTTGATGAAGAGGTTCGCGATGCGGTCCGCGATGGCCTGTGCCTTGGAGACATCAGGCTGCTCAAAAGGCTGCTTGCTCGCTTTGTCGCGCATGTCGATCGCGCCGACGAGCTGGCCGCGCAAATAGACGGGAGCGGCGAGCATGCGGTCGGTCGACGACGCGTACAACAGTTCGGAGAAACGAGGATCGACCGCAAGACCATTGAGAAAAAACGGAGTACGTCCACGTCCGCAGCGATCGATCACAGGATCATTGAAGTCGGCGAGCTGGCGCACCGAACCCCGAAAGCCATACTCCGTGACGAGCTCGAAGTTTCGCGTCGATCCGTCGTACAGATATAGCGCCGCTTTCGTCGCCTTGATGTCGACGGCGCAGTCGTAAAGGATTTCTTTGAGCTTGGGCCGAAGCTCATCCACCTCCGGATGCACGGTTGCAGTGTAGCTTGTAATCCCGTACACGATCGGCCAAACTCCCGCCGCCTTGACCAAGCGCAAACGTTCGAAAAACGACGAAGGAAGCGCCGCTCCTGCTGTTGCGAAAACGACCGCAGGTGCACTGCACCTGCAACTTTCCGCGATCGCGCTCTTTCTCCTCGTCGCGTTCTTCGCGATCATCCGCATGCGGCTGATCGATCTTCCGCTCGAGCGCGACGAAGGGGAATACGCCTATGCCGGCCAGCTGATCCTGCACGGCATTCCACCGTACAAGCTCGTCTACAACATGAAGTGGCCCGGCACGTACGCTGCGTATGCAGCGGCGATGGGCGTCTTCGGCGAGACGATCTCCGGCATTCGGATCGGCCTGTTGCTCGTCACCAGTGCGACCGCAATTTGTCTCTTCATTCTCACGAAGCGGATGTTCGGACACGTTGCTGGTGTCGTGGCCGCGGCCGTACAACTGCTCTTATCCATCACAGTCCCTGCAATGGGACTCTATGCTCACGCAACGCACTTCGTCGCGCTGGCCGCAGTCGCGGGACTGATGGTGCTGACGCCACGCACCGGACAGGATCAGACGCCGTTCCCGCGCATCGTTGCAGCCGGAGCGCTACTCGCGCTTGCAGCATTGATGAAGCAGCCCGGAATGTTCTTCGGAATCTTCGCGGCGGTATGGTTGCTCGCGAGAAGGAAGGTCAAAGAAACCGGAGCGCTCGCCGGTGGCGCCTCAGCAATGATGGGACTGACGGCATTGATCCTCGCTCTGGCCGGCGTCTTCGCGCGTGCGAAGTTCTGGACAATCGATTACGCGCGACAGTACCTGTCTCAGTCGACGCTCACGGAAGGCTTTGAGCAGTTCGGGACCAATTTCGGCCCGATCTTCAGCTACACCTCACCGCTTTGGTGGGCGGCAGCGGTGGGCCTCGTGCTGCTCTTCGTCAAGGCGGAGACGCGGCGCCATGCGCTGTTCGTCATCGGCTTCACGCTGGCTGGTGTGCTCGCGACGACACCCGGCCTGTTCTTTCGCCCGCACTATTTCATCGTGCTGTTTCCAGCGATCGCACTGCTCAACGGCGTCGCGATCGCCGCGGCATCGGCCCTCATCCCGAATCGCGCAGCAATCGTTGGCGTCTTTGCAATCGTGTTTCTCCTCGCCCTCGGCATGCAATGGTCTTCCTTGATGCGAGCAGAACCGCCACTCCTCGACAAACTACTCTACGGCGACAACCCGTTTCCCGAGGCGATCGAGATCGGAAGCTACTTGAAGGAGCACACGGCTCCCGATGATCGCATCGCCGTCGTCGGCTCTGAACCGGAGATCTACTTCTACGCCGCCAGGAAATCCGCAACGGGATACATCTATACGTATCCGCTGATGGAAAAGCAGGCGTTTGCGCATCGCATGCAGCAGGAGATGATCTCCGAGATCGAGCAGGCAAAACCGAAGTACCTGGTGTATGTGAGCGTTCAGAAGTCGTGGCTGCGCAAACCGGAATCAGAGAAGACGATCTTCGCCTGGCTGGAGAGATACCTCAGCGCCGGATACGTGCTCGATGGTGTGGCGGACATCGCGGACGCCGGGACGCACTACACGTGGGGCGCAGAGGCCGCGCGCTATCAGCCGAAAACGAGCAGCCTGGTGTTGGTGTTTAGAAGAAAGTTCTGAGTTCTGAGTTCTGAGTTCTGAGTAAAACCACTCAGAACTCGGCATCCACAACTCAGAACTCAGAACTCAGTACTCAGAACTCTCCCCTACGGCTTGATCACGATCGGTGTTCCATTCGGTACGAGACGCCAGATCTCTTCGATCTCCTCATCAGTCACGGCGATGCAGCCGAGCGTCCAGTCGCGGGCGAGATGCGACTTGCCCAGCTTGCCCATTCCGTTCGGCAGACCGTGGATCATGATGTCGCCGCCTGGATCGACTGCACGCCTTCGTGCATCGCGGCGGTCTGCCGGGCTCGGATAGGAGATGTGCAGCGAACGGTGGTAGTGGCTCGCCGCGTTTCGCGCATCGATGATGTAGCGGCCTTCCGGTGTCCGTCCGTCGCCCTGCTGTTTCTTGGGACCGAGGTCGGGGCCGAGAGCGACGTGATAGGTCTTCACGGCGCGGCCATGATCGAACAGCGTCATGGTGTGTTTCGTCTTCTCGACGACGATGAGATTGACGTGAAGGAGCAGAACAGCGAGAAACATCAGCCTCTCGCGCGGAGTGCTTCCAGGATCTCGCGCTCGCTGGGAAAGCGTCCTTCTTCCTTCTTGGAGAAGATCTTCACGTTGTCGACGGTGACGATGAAGATGCCGCCGCTACCGCGAACGATCTCGCTGTCGATTCCGAATTCCTTCTTGATCTCAGCCGCCAGACTGGAGGCTCGGGGAAGGTAATTTCAAACGCCGCAGTAGTCGATCCGGACGTGCACGATGTCAGACCGCCTTCACGAGAATCGCCGTGACATTGTCCAGGCCACCTCGTTCGTTCGCTTCATCGATCAGCTTTTGACAGGCTTTCTCGAGATCGCCGTTGTGTTCCGTCACGACCTTGAGGATCTGCTCTTCCGGAACCATGCCTGTGAGACCGTCGGAGCAGAGGAGGAAGACATCCCCCTCCTTCACTTCGATCTCCGACGCGTCAGGATTGACCTGCAATGCGCCGCCGAGTGCGCGCGTGATGACGTTGCGCAGCGGATGCTTCTCTGCCTCCGCCTCCGTGAGCATTCCTGCCTGCACTTGTTCGAAGACCCACGAGTGATCGTTGGTGATGCGTTGCAAATGGTTGTCGCGAATCATGTAGGCGCGCGAGTCGCCCACGTGAGCGACGGAAAGCGTTTCGCCCTCGGCGAGACAGGCAACGACGGTCGTTCCCATGCCGCGGAGCCGCGCGTCTTTGCGCATTGCCTCGAGCACGCGCGTGTTCGCGAGACGGACGGCCGCCATCAGACGATTCGTCGAGCGCTTGTAGTGTTCGTCATATGCGTGCGGCCACGTCCCATCGTCTTCTTTCGTATGAAGGATGAACTCGGAGATCGAATCGACGGCGATGCGCGAGGCGATCTCGCCTGCGGCATGGCCACCCATTCCGTCCGCGACGAGAAACAGCTTCGCTTCGTCAGCGACGAGGTACGAGTCCTCATTGTGCTGTCGTTGCCGCCCGACGTGGGTCAGACCGTAAGCCTTGATCTCCATTCGCACTAGCTCTTCCTGAACAGGCCGAAGCCGGTCTTGGCTGGCTCTTTCGAGCCGCGGAGCTCTGCGAGCGCCGCCTGCACTTCGAGATTCTGCGGGTCCCACTTCAAAGCCTCCTCGAAGTAACGTTCAGCCTTTGCGACCAAACCAGCACGCCGGCAGAGCATCCCGGCATCCTTCAGATAAACCGAATTGACAGAGTCGCGTTGCACGGCAGTCTCAACAGCCTGCACTGCCTGGCGCATCATGCCCGGCATTCGGGCCGCCGCGAGGGAAAGATTGTGAAACGCTTTTGCGTCCTGCGGGTTGTGCTTGGCCGCCATGTCGAAATTCTCGTAGGCGGTCTTGATGTCGCCTTCCTTGAACGCCTTGACGCCCTTGGCGAGATACGCTTTGGCGATCTGCGCGAAATCGACGTTCTTGCCGGCGCCGCCGGCAATCTCGCTATCGTGCTGTTTGCGGCGCGAGGCATTCGTCAGGACGTTGACGGCTTCCGTCAGCGTCTGAAATTTCCGCTCGGCGTCGGCCTTGTCGGGCCCACGGTAGCGATCCGGATGCTGCTCGCGTGCGAGTTGGCGAAAACGATCGCGGATTTCCTGCTCCGTCGCGCTACGCTCCACGCCCAGCACCTCGTAGTAATTGATCTTCATTCAGATCGAGCTACTTCTGTGTTCTTTGGATGAACATCCGTTTCGCACTCGTGCGGACCGTCTCCGAGACGCCACGGTCATCTTTCAAACTTTTCAAATCTCTTAAGGCTAACCGATTGATCAACGGGAGAACAACCCCTATCGGCGCCTTGGGGTTCTTGCAGAGGTTCAGAATAATCGGATACTTGGCCATCCAGTCTCTCTTCAGTGAGAGGAGCCGCAGAACCTCCTCATCGACATTCCGCATTCCCGCGATGGTCTCCGCCTCCTGATCCGTCATCCGCGGATTGCGCATGACCGAGCTGGCCACCAGCTTGTTCCTCTCGCGGACCAGCAGCATCCGGACGGACTTGTCCCCCCGGAATGCGATGATCACCTTCTGGGCCACGGTCATGTTGAGGATCCTGACCCACTCCGCGACCTTCTTTTCATCCTTCTGATCCTCGGAGTTGAGCTCACCCGTCGAGATCGACGTCTGCTGGAATTCCGGATCCTCTGACTTCTCGAGGAGATCCGCGATGACATCGTTCGGTGCGTCGGCCAGATCGGGCTCGACCGGAAGATCGGGCGGCAGCTCGGTCTGCAGCAGCCGCGCCTTCTTCTCGAAAAACTCCTCGCGCGTTTCGAGGGCACGACGGCGGACATCGATCGACAGCACCGGATTTTCGAGAAGGGCATCGATGATCGCCGGCGTGCGGAGGATACGAGCCTGATTGATGACGATAACGTCCTGAATCGACGGCTCGGCGCGGCGCGAGAGCTCGGCCACAGCCGCATCCGGCACGGCCTTATTTCGGATCAGCGCTTCGACGATCACCTGATCCGTGCTCGAGAGCATCAGGCGCGTGAGGTACTCGGGATTACCCTCTTCACTTCGCGCGAACGCGAGCACGATCTGCTTCGGCAGTTCAGCCAGCGAGGCGCGGGATGCCTCCGCGATCTCTGCATCGGCATGAGACGTGAGGTAGGCCAGCACGGCTACCAGCTCTTCCTGCGGTAATGGAAGAAACCCGCGCGCGATCGTGACGACGGTGTCGCGGGGATACGCTCCCGACTCGATCAACTCGATGACGGAGCCTGCATTGAGGTCTGAAGGGATGTCGGTCATGTGTGGTTCGGGTCCGGAGGAGTCACGTGATTGCGCAGCCACTCGCGATCGAAGATCCGGTCGTGCACAACCTGACGATCACGTCCGAGGGCGGGAATCCTGACATCGTTGATCGTCACGGCAACACCGCCGGCATTTCCGACCGTCTTGAAGCGAAAGCGGTCTTTCGCTTCCCATGTGCGATGTTCGCCCGCTTTCAACTCATCGCTGACGACGATCTTGCCGTCGACTTCGAGTGTGATCCACGAGTCGTCATTGAGATCGAGCGTGAGGTGCAGCACGTCGCTCGCGGGTGCAACGGCTGGTTGGGGCGTCGGAGGTTGGGTAATGGCGGCGGCACTCGATGACGCGACGACTGGCGGATGGGATGCGGCCTCGGCCTGTTCGACCGATCGTTGTTCCTTGTAGCGGAACGCCCACCACGCGACCACACCGAGCGCCGCGAGAATCGCGAGCGTAATGTAAATATTGCGATCGATGCGAGCGTACAGCGGCGGGATGCCCTTCCCGTTCTGCGGCTGTCCAGGTACGGGCTGCGGCTGCACGAGTCGCTCGAGATGCTCACTCTTTTCGATCCGATCGTCGCCCGCTGCCGCATAGTTGTATCGATTGACCATCTCCTCGGCATTCAAACCGAGGTAGCGCGCGTATTGACGAACGAACCCACGCGTGAAGACAGGAGCTGGAAGCGTCTTGTGATCGTTGCGCTCGAGCGCTTCGAGGTACCTCTTGCTGATCTTGGTTTCGTCCGT
>CAZKID010000185.1:0-10160 GCA_964552405.1 uncultured Thermoanaerobaculia bacterium | reverse complement strand
GCGTAGTAGAAGCCCAGGTCCTTCAGCTCGTCCACGAACTTGACGGTCTTGTCGGCACCGAGCAGAACCGCAGGAACGGCCGTTGCGATGGGCAAGCTGACGACGCTCGTCATTGCTGGCGATGCAGACTCGACGGGGAACGGCAGCACGGGCGCCTTCGGAAACGCGTCGAGCGCGACCGCGGCAGCGGCGGCAGGAGTCGCAGCAGCGGCCGGCGAAGAAGCCACCGGTTTCGAAGCGGCGGGCGCCGCTGCCGCTGCGCGAGCGACGGGCGCTGCGGGTGCTGCGGGTGCAGGAGCAGCGACGGCTGCTACAGCCGGCGCTTCATCGGATTTCGTTTTGCGCGGTTTATCGCACTTCTTACACAGGATCCCCTCTGAGATCACTGCACCGCACATGAAGCATTTCTGGGGCATTTGACCGGCGCTCCGGACGGACGATGTTACGCGGGTTCGCCGCCCCCTGCAACGTGATATAGATTCGCCCGCTTTGTGAGCGGCCGCACATCGCCCGCTCAGAGGATGGATCGAATGGAAAAGATCGTCGTCATCGGTGCCGGCACCATGGGCAACGGCATCGCACACACCGCCGCGGCGAGCGGCTTCACAACCACGCTCATCGACGTCTCGCAGGAGTTCCTCGACAGAGGAATGAAGACGATCTCATCCAATCTGCAGCGCGGTGTCGACAAAGGAAAAATGTCCGCCGATGAAAAACAGACGATTCTCGATCGCATCCAGTCAACGACCGACATCGACAGCGCCGTTGCGGATGCCGACATCGTGATCGAAGCGATCATCGAGAACGTCACCGCGAAGGTGCAGCTCTTCGAGCGGCTCGACAAACTGACGAAGCCGGAGTGCATTCTCGCGTCGAACACTTCGTCGATCTCGATTACGAAGATCGCCGCGGCAACCAGGCGTCCCGGAAAAGTCATCGGCATGCACTTCATGAATCCCGTTCCGGTCATGACACTCGTCGAAGTCATTCGCGGTATCGCGACTGACGACGAAACGTGGCAGCGCGTCGAAGATCTCTCGAAGCGGATGGGCAAGACGCCCATCGAAGTGAACGACTATCCCGGGTTCATCTCGAATCGTGTGCTGATGCCGATGATCAACGAGGCGATCTTCGCGCTGTATGAAGGCGTTGCAACGCCCGAGGCGATCGACGGCGTCATGAAGCTCGGCATGAATCATCCGATGGGCCCTCTGACACTGGCCGACTTCATCGGACTCGATGTGTGTCTCGTAATCCTGCGCGTCCTCGAAGATGGATTCGGCGATCCGAAATACCGCCCCTGCCCGCTGCTCGTGAAGATGGTGGACGCTGGATGGCTGGGAAGAAAAAGCGGTCGCGGATTCTATTCGTACAAGTAACTCGTCTCCGCGTCCTCCGCGTCTCCGCGTGAGAACGATTTTCACGCGGAGCCGCGGAGATCGCGGAGTTGGATTGCGCCCGCCTCACTTTGTGTTTAACTGCGCACGACAACCATGCTCTGCCAGACCTGCAGTGCCTTCAACGACGACGAGCGCGAGTTCTGCTATCGATGCCAGAACAAGCTGCTCGTGCTCTCGGGCATCACCTCCTTCGAGGATGACGACGCGGAGGACTACGAGAGTGAAGAAGATGACGTCTCGTTAGACGAGCATCTTCTGGAGCGCGTCTCCGCCATTGAAGAGATCGTCAAGCGCTCCGCCGATACGCTGCGCAGCGTCGTCGAAGCCGTACAGAAGCATGAGCGCGCCATCTTCATCAATCAGACAGGTCTGCTCTCCGTCAAGGAGCTGCTGGAAAAGAAGAACCTCGTTTCACCGGATGAGCTGGTCGAGCTGTGGGAATCAAAGATGGGCGAGCAGATGCTCGCGCTGGAGAAGAAGCAACGTTTCACGGACCGGCGCGATCGCATCATGTCGCTCTTCCATGGCGATAAGAAGGAACGCTTCCGTGAGTTGATCGCAGAAGCGGAAGCGGCAATCGACGCATTCGATCCCGAGCGCGGCATGAAGGCACTCGAAGAAGCCTTCAAGCTCGATCGCGACAACTACGAGCTCTCATTCTTCCTCGGCGAGATGTTCTTCAACGACGGCGATCTCGACCGAGCGAAGTCGTATCTCGAGCGTACGCTCGAAGTGCTGCCCGACCACTTCGATGCCGCGGTCTTCTACGGCGTGCTCTTGCACGAGCGCCAGGATCTCAAGGGGGCGGAGCGCTGGCTGCGCCGCGCGATTCAGATCTCGCAGGAGTCGTTCCTCCCGTACTTCTCGCTCGGCGCGATCTACGCACGCAAAGGAAAGCTGCTGCGCGCGCAGAAGTTTCTGGAGAAGGCGATTCAACTCGAGAGCATCCCGCAGGCGCACTTCCTGCTCGGGACGATCTACTACGAGAAGGGACAGCTCGAGCGTTCGATCCGTTCGTTCCAGGCTGCGCTCAAACTCGATCCCGACTACGAAGAGGCGATCTATCACCTCGGCCTCTGCTATCTCGATCGCAACTGGAATCGCAAAGCGATTCAATGCTTCCAGGAAGCGCTGGAGCTCAATCCGAACAAGATGGAGTATCAGCAGGCGGTCAAGATTTACGAAGGGATCTCGGGACACGTTCCGCCTGAAGGTCCGGCCGCGGAAGCGTTCAATCAGGCGGAAGGACTCGTCAATCAGGGGAGCTACAAGGAAGCGCTCGATCTCTATCGCCGCGCTTCGCAGAACGATCCGGAGAACGTCAGCATCCTGATGCCGTACGCGCTCCTTTGTTCGCATCTCGACCTCAACGGC
The DNA here is from genome assembly GCA_964552405.1 of uncultured Thermoanaerobaculia bacterium. Lineage (GTDB taxonomy): Bacteria > Acidobacteriota > Thermoanaerobaculia > Gp7-AA8 > Gp7-AA8 > JAJPHC01. The sequence continues at coordinate 7,386 of CAZKID010000185.1, read as the reverse complement.
GAAGCGATTGCCATCGCACGCCGGATTCTGAAAGAGCATCCGACGGAAGTCGTCGCGGCCGCCGCCTACACGACGCTCGTCGAAGCGCTCCGCGCCGAAGGCAACTTCAAGGAAGCGAACCGCGCGCTCGAAGAGATGCTGCACGACTATCACTCGAACTACGCGAAATCGATCGCGTACTACGAGAAGGCGTACAACTTCGCGGAGATGGAAGAGAATCTGGACGAAGCGCTGGAGAGCGCGCAACTCGCGCTGCGTTACTCGCCGAAGGAGCTGAAGCAATTCCCGCTCGCCGCACTCGGCTGGGTCTACTTCAAACGCCGCGATTTCACGAACGCCGTCGACTTCCTCACCAAGTCCGCCGATCTCGGTCCGACCGCGACGAACCTCATGCACCTCGGCATGGCGCTGCTCGAGAGCGGACAGAAAGAGCGCGCACGCGTCGTCTTCCGCCGTGCCAAATCGTTCTCGATGAAAGGCTCCGGACTCGAAGAGAAGATCCTCGAACAGGTGCGTTCGACGACGAAGCTGATGGATCGCCTGCACGCACGGCGCCGCAAACAACCGAAGGCGTGAGGGGCGGGCAGGTCGCACGCCGCGACATCTCGCAATCTCAATCCGTATCTACGCCTATGCGATGCGCGATTCTCGCTGGGCTCCTTCTTTTTGCTCCGACATCCTGGGCGGCCACGCTCGTCGCGACGAATGAGGCTCCGCTTTCCGATCCGGCCATCAGTTCCGCAGAGGGCGCACAAACCGCGCCGTCGATGGCGTGGTATGGCAACTCGGTCGCGACGACGTGGGTCGACATTCGAGAATCACCGAATGGTGGCATTCGGACTTCGAGCATCCGTATCACGCAACTCGATTCGCTCGGCCGTCCGAAGGAAATCGCTGCGCGACTCGCGGGCTCGCTCGATCAGGCTCGCATTGCGGCGACAGGACGAGCGACACCGCTCATCGCAACGCAGAAGTACGGGAGTTGGATGGCTGTCGGTCCCGCCGGGAATTCGGGACGACGGGTCGACGGAGCACTACAGGACCTCATCACCAACGGCACGACGTATCTCCTCACTGCCTCGGACTGGCCGGACCTCTACGGAACGATTCTCGATGATCACGGCGAGACACTGCACACCGTGCATGTGGAGTCTTCCGGTCCTTCCGAGGCGATCGCGATCGGGAGTGACTACCATGTGATCCGCATTGGAAAAGCATGTGGCGCCGGCTGCGACTACGCGGTTCAGGATGTGATCATCCACAGCGACGGAACATCCGAAGACCACACGCTGATCCCTCACATATCTCCCACAACATCCATCGCTGCCGCCGCCAACGGCGGCGAAATCCTGATTGCCTGGACGGAAGCGAACGATATCCAACTCCTGGAACTGACACCCGCGCTCTCGCTGATCGCGCGCCGGACCGTCGACGTGCACGCGCAAGACGTGCAACTCGCCAGTGACGGAGAGGATTTCCTTTTGGCATGGTTGGCTAACGATTCGCTGCAGGCGGCACCGATCACGGCTTCTGCGCTCAATCTCGGATCACCATTCACACTTCGCGCGAACGGACGTGGATCGGGCATCTCCTCGGTGCGAACTCCGGACGGCATCGTGATCGGCTGGAGCGACTGGTACAACGTGTACACGCGCGGCGCGGCAAACGTTGCGGCCCTGGCTGCTGCGCCCACTACGCTCGCCAGCATCGGGATCATCCAGCAGCAGGATCTTTCCGTGAGAGACCTGCCTGTCTGGATCGAAGGCGAGTTCCGTTCGTCCGTCGTCTCTTCTCGTGGGACCGTTGCGACCGCGGCTCCAGGCCATACGCTCCACACGCCTCGAGGGGCGACGGGCGGAGGGAGTTCCATCGTCGCCTGGTGCGACTTCGAGGGTGGCCTTCAACGCATCATGGCACGCGCGAATGAGGACTCGCCGCTCGTGATCGGCGAAGGCCACATCTGGTCTTCGGTGGATGTCCTATTCGACGGAACGAGCTTCGTGGTCGCCTGGACCAGCGATGGTCACGTGTTCGAGACCCGCATCCTTCCATCGGGCACACGTCTGGACACGACCGAGATTGCCTCGAGCGGAAGCGCGCATTCGGTGAAGGTAGCTCACTTCGGAAGCACCGTTGGAATCACCTTCGTCGAGCTGGGCGTCATCTTCTACAGCAGCGATGGCCATGTCCGTCCCGTGGCAGCGAAGAGCAATTTCGGACGTGCTTCGCTCGCCTTCGATGATCGCGGCGAGCCTGTCGTGACTTGGCTCGATCAGGGAGAAAGCAACAACTGCTTGTGGACCGCGCACGCGCTCGACGGCCTGTTCGCCGCGCAGAGTCTCTACTGCAGCGGAACTTCGCTCGTTTCTTCTGCGATCGAATGGAGTGGCAGCGAGTTCGTGATCGCGTTCGATGAAATCGCGTCAGCGGGGTATCACACCCTGCGCATTCTTCGCACGACGCGCCGAGGCATTCTGATCGACGGCCCATTCACGCTGAGTCTCCCGTTTCGCGAAACATTCGCACCTTCATTGACCTCATCGCCGGCGGGGGTCGTTCTCGGCTACCAGCGCGTCGCGGGCGAAGAGCCTTTTGACGATGTGAGCCGCGTATTTACGCGGACTCTGTTGCGTAAGTCCAACGAGCGCGTCCGTACTGTGCCGCACTAAACGTAAAGTGGCCTAGCGGCGTATCACATCGGACATGTCCCGCGTGCTCCCGGTTGCCCTCGCTCTCGTCGTCACCACGTTCCTCTCCGCCGCCCCGGTCCGCCTTGGCCTCGAACATCCCCTGGGTGTTCCCCAACTCGGCGCTGCAGCATCGGAGCAATACTCACCCTCCGCCGCATGGAACGGTCGTACGGGGCTGATGGCCTGGATCGATGGCCGCGGCCGTTACCCCGCCGACTCGGTCTGGAAGCGTCATGAGGCGACGCGTTACCTCCGCGTCTCTCCGATGCGTGCGGACGGTTCGCTCGTGAACCCGAACGGCATGCCGCTCGTACCAGCCAGCTTCGTGCGCATCGCGTCGAACGGCTCGTCCTTTCTCGCCGTCTACGGCGACATCGACGGCGTCCACGCGTTGCCGCTCGATGAGAACGGCGCAGCTGCCGGATCGCCCCTTCCGCTGACCGGCTTCTTCAACTATGACTTCGAGCTCCTGTCGAACGGGCATTCGTTTCTCTTCGTCATGCGGGGCGGCGCCTCAATCGTCTGGAGTCTGCTCGCGCCGAGTGGAATCACCACCGGCAGCGGCGAGCTCAGCACAGGTTCGATGGCCGCGCAGGCCGCTGCAGCCACGACGGCGCGTAACGATTACGTAATCGCGTATCGCACGGCGCCATGTCCAAGCCTTCCCTGTGGCCCCGACATTCATCTGGCGAAGATCCAGGATGACGGCATGGTCGTCATCAACAAGCAGATCGTGCACGACACAGACACGGGAGCCGGGCTGGCTCTCGCGTCGAGCGATGACCGTCTCCTGCTCGAGATCATTGGCTGGGGCGACGCGCGCACGATGGTGATGGACCTGGACGGCAATGTACTTTCGCCATTGCGGCAGATCGTGCAAAAACAGATGGCCGTGGAAGGCCCCCAGGCGGCGTACTGGGATGGTGAGAACTTCCTGGTGACCTGGCCTGCGGCGCCGGCAGCGAACCAGAGTTTTTTCGCAAAGCAAGTGGAAGCCATGCGCGTTTCACCGGCGAATGCGATCGTCGACGCGACACCGATCGCGCTCGCGGACACAGCGCCGCTCGAGCTCTCGTTTACGCGGACTGGTGCGCAGACCGTGATGCTCTGGTACTCCTTGTACGATGTCGTCCGGCGAAGCTTCACATCGACCGCGGAACTGTTCACCCAGCCGCTGCAGAAAGAGACTGCGGTCCTCAGCATTCGCCCGCAGTCGCAGCTCGCGCTGGCGCCAAACGGCAGCGAAACGATTCGCGTCTGGCGTGAAGGATCGAGCGACTCGCACATCATGCTGTCTACTGGGCGAAACACGGTCGAAGTGGCGTCGTCTCGCGATCGCGAGCTGCTCGATCCATCGGTGGCACGCGGCGGAAACACCATCCTGGTTTTCTGGCGCGACATCGACAAACCCGCACCGAGCCAGACGCTTTCGACCGCGGGCTATCGGACGTATGCGCGACGCTTCGCCGCGAGCGGCAGCGCAATCGATGCGCAGCCGCTGCTCATCTTCAAGAGCGACGAATACGTCGATACCGAGCTCGGAACGGCAACGGCGTACGACGGCCGGAACTTCATCGTGTTCTGGAGCGGCAGCGCGTGGGACGGAAACAGCACCCAGCCAACAATTCGCGCCAGGCGAATCTCTCCGGCAGGCGAAATCCTCGACACAGCTCCCGTATTCGTTCCCGCTCCTCAGGAGTACGGGGTCAGCACCGGACTTCGCGCAACATGGACCGGGCGCGAGATGCTCGTCGCATGGTCGACGTGGAACGATTACCGCGGAGTGCTGATCTCTCCGCCGCCTCCGCCGCGGTCGGCACTCGATGTCGTTCGCCTCGACACCTCAACGATGCAGGTCCTCGATTCCCGCACCATCTGGAACGATGCCGGCTTGTCGAAGAAACTCGATCTCTCCTGGAACGGCACGAACGCACTCCTGACCTCGCTCCACAGCGGCTGCGTCGAAGCAACGCTGATCGACGCATCCCTGAAGACGGTTCAGAACCGCGGCAACATCGAATGCGCAGCGTTTCCGTTCATCGCGAATCCATCGGGCTCGTGGAACGGCAGTGAGTTCGTGCTCGCGTGGGCCGTCAATCACACGGACGGCGACATGATTCGCGGGCTGCGTCTCGATCGAGCATTGCAACCGCTCGATGACGCGCCGTTGGACATCATCGCCGGATACGATCCGGTGTTGATGGGAACGGAGCTCGCGTATGTGCGCATCGATCCCGATGTTCCGCGCGGTTTCTTCCGAACGATCGAGCGCCTCGCCGCGCCGTCACGCGGCCGCGCCGCCGGGCATTGAGTTACACCCGCGTGAGCTTCGCGAATTTCGCGATGAACTTTTTCGAGCCCACGCGATCGAAGTAGACCGTCAGTTTCGCATCGGGTCCGGCGCCTTCCATCGTGAGGATCGTGCCGACACCGAACTGCTCGTGCCTCACGCGCGCGCCGCGTTTCAGCTCCGCCGGGCTTCCCTCGCTCTTCGGCTGCGCCGCGCGGACCATCGCTGGATCGAACTGAACGGACTTCCCGAAGAACGATGAGACGCTCTTCACCGCGTCGCTATTTGCTCGTGCGCGCGACGGAGGCAGCGGGCGCTCGCGCCACGACTGCTGCTGCGGTGGCGCCGCATACGTATTGCGTCCACCGACCCTGACGAAATCCTTCGCACTCTCCGGAATCTCTGCGAGAAACGGAGACGGACTCTGTTCACGGAAGCGTCCGTGCAGACGACGCTCATGCGAGTGCATGCAATAGAGCTGTTCGCGCGCGCGCGTCATGCCCACATAGCAGAGGCGACGCTCCTCCTCGATGTCCTCGTCCTGATCCTGAGAGTTCGAATGCGGAAGAATTCCTTCCTCCATCCCGGAGAGGAACACGACCTTGAATTCGAGTCCCTTCGCCGCATGCAGCGTCATCAGCGTGACGCCTTTCTGCGACTCGTAGCGATCCAGATCGGAGATCAGCGTAATCGAGTCGAGATAGTCGGCGACGGCGCCGCCCTGGTTCTGCTCCCAGAACTCACGGGCGGAGTTGAGCAATTCTTCCAGGTTCTGCAGGCGCGACTCGTCCTGCAGATCGCGCGACTCGGTCAGCATGCGCCGGTAGCCGGTGCGGATGAGCACATAGTCGAGCACGTCGGGCAGCGGATTGGACGCCGCGCGCTGCAGATCGTGAACGATGTCGCGAAACTCCTTCACCGACTTCGATGCGCGCGGCGGGAGAAAGGAGAGATCGCCCTCGATGATGGTCCAGAGCGAGACGTTCCGTGCGGTGGCCTGCTCGTTCAATGCGCTGACTGTCGTGTCGCCGATGCCGCGAGAAGGCACGTTGATCACGCGCTCGATCGACGGCGTGTCATGCGGACGAATCGTCAAACGGAGGAACGACAGCACGTCCTTGATTTCGGCCCGCTCGTAGAACTTCACGCCTCCAACGACCGAATAGGGCGTGTTCGCGCGCAGCAACTCTTCTTCAAAGGGCCGCGACTGCGCGTTCGTCCGGAACAGCACGGCGAAGTCGGTCAGCTTGAAGCGCGAGCGCAGCGCCGTGATCTTGTCCATCACGAACTGCGCCTCTTCGCGATCGTTGCCGCACGTCACGATACGTACGGGATCGCCCTTGCCTGAATCGGTGAAGAGCGTCTTGCCCTTCCGCGCAACGTTGTTCGAGACGACACCCGTCGCGGCATCCAGGATGTTCCCGGTCGAGCGGTAGTTCTGCTCGAGCTTGATGATTTTGGCTCCTGGAAAATCACGCTCAAAATTGAGGATGTTATTGATGTCCGCGCCGCGGAAACGATAAATACTCTGATCTTCGTCTCCCACCGCGACGACGTTGCCCTGCTTTCCCGCCAACAGCTTCACCAGCACGTACTGCGCGCGGTTCGTGTCCTGGTACTCGTCGATCAGGAGGTGTTGAAAGCGGTCGTGCAGCTCCTGGCGCACATCCTCGTGCTGCTCGAGCAGCGCGACGTAGTTGCCGATCAGGTCGTCGAAGTCCATCGCATCGAATTCCTTCAGACGCTGCTGGTACTTCCGGTAAATCTCCGAGACCCGCGCGCCGAAGAAGTCGAGATTCGACTTCTCATATTCGATCGGGTTGATCAATTCATTCTTCGCATTGGAGATGCGCGACAGGACCGAGCGCGGAGGAAACGCCTCGTCGTTCACATTCAGCTCGCGCATGCAGCGTTTGATCAGCGTGAGCTGATCCGATGTGTCGTACACCGCGAATGACTTCGTGAAACCGAGGCGGTCAGCATAGCGGCGGAGGATCCGGAGCGACGTCGAGTGGAAGGTGCCAATCCACGGGCGGTAGCCGCCATGCGGCACGAGCCGGTCGACACGCTCGAGCATTTCGTTCGCAGCTTTGTTCGTGAACGTGACCGCCAGAATCTTCGAGGGATGCACGCCCAGCTCACTGATGAGGTAGCCGATTCGATAGGTGATGACACGAGTCTTGCCCGACCCGGCGCCCGCCAGAACGAGGAGCGGCCCCTCGCCGTGGGTCACGGCATCCCGTTGCGGTTGGTTGAGTCCGGTGAGATCGATCATTTTCTTGCGGGGCGCATGATAGGACGAATGGGACCCATTCCCCACAACCGGAAGTTCCCTTGCGTCATTGCTGTTCCTTCCCATTCGACATACACTGCGTGGTTTGTCCTTTGGGGGAAGGACCCAAAACG
>CAZKID010000184.1:0-10184 GCA_964552405.1 uncultured Thermoanaerobaculia bacterium | reverse complement strand
GGCACGCCGACGGCGACAGGCACGTTCGCGTTCACCGTGACCGCAACGGATACCGCGAGCAGCTGCACGGGCTCCGCGCCGTTCTCGATTGCGATCAAGCCGGCGACGGGCGGCGATTCCTACAGCAACCTCGTCAACAACACGGAAGCCGTTGTGACCGGCGGAACGACAACGAGTCCGGCCACGCCGTTCGTGACTCTTTCCGGATCAATCATCGCAAACGATTTGCCGAGCGGCGGTGTTGCGGCCGTTGGCGGCACGTTCTCCACGAACCAGAGCGGCAGCGTCACCATTGCAGCAGATGGCACGTTCAAGTACACACCGCCCGCTCAGCCGGGCGTAGTCCCACTGACCAGCGATAGCTTCACTTACACGATCTCGAGCGATACAGGAGGCACGGGCACCGCGACGACAGCCACGGGCACGGTCAGCCTCACTCTCGCAGGTCGCGTGTGGTACGTGAAGAACAATGGGTCGAACGGCAACGGCCAATCGCAATCGCCGTTCAATTCCCTCTCAGGTTTCACGAACGGTTCGCGTACCACGCTCGACAAGACCGGCGACATCATTTACGTCTTTACGGGCGACACCACATCGACGAATCAGAATGCCGGTGTCGTGTTGCTGGACAACGAGCAGCTCGTCGGTCAGGGTGCAGCACTCGTGGTCAACAGCCAGACGCTGGTTGGCGCAGGAACGAAGCCGGTCATTGGCAACGCCGCAGGAGTCGGCGTGACCATGGCAAATGGCAATACGATCTCCGGCGTGACGGTCAGCGGCTCGACGAGTTGGGGCATTACCGCTCTCAACGTGGCGAGCGGTACCGTCGATGCCACGACCGTTACAGGCAACAGCGGCAGCATGATCGTGCAGAACGCAACGGGCACGTTCAACATCCACAGCAACGTTGCGCTGACTGGTCTCTTCTCTGTGGCTGGCGGTACCTGCAATGTTACGAACGACGCGTCGATCGATTCACAGCCGGGGACCGTCGTGGCGAATATCTCGGGTTGGAGCGGCACGACAGCGACGTTCACAGGCACGATCACGAGCAGTGCGATGGGGATTGTCGTCGCAAACAACACTGCCGGGACGATTACGTTCTCCGGAACTCAGACGCTGAACACGACGACGAACACCGCGGTCGGTCTGAGTAACAACACTGGAGCGACGATCTCATTCAGCGGATCGCTGGGAGTCACGACCAGCAGCGGTACCGGTTTCACGGCCACGGGTGGCGGAACACTCAACGTTACCGGCACCGCGAACGTGACGACCGGCGCAGCCGGGAACGGCATCAACATCAATGGCGTCATCGTTGGCGCGTCGGGTGCCACATTCAACGCGGTAAACACCACGGGTGCAACGACCGGTGTTTCGCTCACGTCGCTCGGGAACGGCAGTGTCACGATCAGGAGCGGCACGATCAGCGGCGGAACGACCGGGCTCTCGCTCTCGACCCTTGGTACATCGACGATCACGCTAGGAGCGAATGCTCAGACTTTGACGTTCACCGGTTCCACGACTGCAATAAGCGGCTCGACGTTCGGAACGCTCGCGGTTGCGAGCGGCAGCACGGTGAACGTGTCCGGCGCGACGGGGCTCAACTTCTCTACGGGTGCGGTGACTGGCACGTTCAACAACGTCAGCTCGACCAGCGGCACGAACGGCGTGAGTCTCAATGCGGTCACAGGATCGTGGGGAACGACCGGCGGAGCGCTCACGGGTGCCTCGGGCGCGACATACAAAGTCGTGGGTGGAAGTGGCGGAACCATCAATTGGGGAGGCACGATCAATCAGGCCAACGGAGCGGACGTCGTCAACATCTCCGGCAGCAACTCGAACACGATCAACTTCAGCGCCAACGTGACGACGAGTAAAACCTCGACCGGCGTCAGCATCAGCGGCAGCTCGGGCACGTACAACTTCACCGGCGGTACAAGCACGCTTGCCGGCAGCGGGGCGGGGATCACGATCTTCAACGAATCGGGAACGATCTCGTTCGGCTCGGGCTACGCGATCACGAATGCGTCGCCGTCGTTCAAGATCGGCGGCACGGCGACGAACACGTCGGCGAACATCACATACGCCGGCAACATGACGCCTGCAGGCGGCGGGGGCATGCTGATCGACGTCAATTCGGTGGCGGGTACGTACAACGGCAACCTGAGCATCAGCGGCACCACGATCGGTGGCAGCGTCGGGAACCCGACGGGCGTGATCTCCCGGATCAACAACATGACCGGCTCGCTGACGATCAGCAATCTCAATCTGACATCGAACAACAACGGCTTCAACAACACGCTGCTCGCAATCGGCGGCACGAACACCGCGGGCACGTTCACCCTTAATCACCTCGTGCTGCAGGCGAACGGTAGTGGCCACACCGGCACCGGCTTGACGATGTCGGGAGGCGGTACGCTGACGATTACTGCGACGGGTGGTGCAAGCAGCATCGACGCCGGCAGCACGGCGCTGAATCTCAGCGGCATCGCGCTCGGCAATTCGACGCTTGCAACGGTGAACTCCACGGGAGGAGCCAACGGAATCGTCCTGTCAAACGTCAGCGGAGGCACGTTCACGATCACGGGAGGCTCGCTCGCAGGCAGTACCGGTTCCGAGGTCCTCGTGAATGGTGCGAATGCACCGACATTCAGCTATGGCGGCACGGTCACCAACACGAACCAGTACCTCGTGGATGTCGGGCCGACAACGGGCATCACGAATGGGGCACTCACATTCTCTGGCACACTCGGTGGCGCAAGCGCCGCGGCGGGTCTCGGCCTGCGCGTGCAGAACGGTAGCGGCGGCTCGGTCACATTCTCCGGCACGCAGAACCTCGGCACGAACGTTTCGAACATGGCGTCCCAGGCGGTGACGCTCGCGTCGAATACGGGGTCTACGATCAACTTCAGCGGCACGCTGTCGATCTTCACCAGCGGCGCGGCGAAAGGCTTCAACACGACCGCCGGCACGGTCAACATCACGGGCGCGTCGAACACAATCAACACCGTGAACGGTACGGCGGTCAATTGGACCAACGCGACGTCGACTTCCGCAAACACAATCAATACGATCAACTCGACGGGCTCGGGCAGCGGCCTGGTGACATCGAATACAGGTGCGACAAACTTCACGATCGGAACGTTGACCACCGCGACCGGACAGGCCGTGAACGTCACCACGGGTAGCGGCGCGTTCACGTTCACGAAGCTCAGCTCGGGCACAGCGGCAAGTGGACCAACGACGGGCGTTCACGTCCAGAGTCTCACGGGCAGCTTCACCGTCAACGGTACTGGCGGCTTATGCGACGCAACACACATAAGCGGTACGGACTGCACTGGTGGCACGATTCAGAAGTCGTCGGCGCGCGGCATGGAGTTCATCAGTTCGAACAACATCACGTTGAAGAACATGTACTTCAAAGGCAACTCAACGACCGTTGCCGGCGGCTGTGTCGGAGACGTTGTGACGGCTGCGGATACGAGCTGCAATGGACCGATCTTCCTGCAGACGGTTGCCGGTGGCGCGACGATGGACACGATTTTCGTCGATGGCAGCTCGCAGATGGGGATCATCACGAACGGCGTCGCAGGATTCAACCTGACGAACTCCGAGGTGACGAACGTCGGCTCCGTGCTTGGGGCGGAGCAGTCGGCGTTGTGCCTGCAGAACATCAGCGGCATATGCAACATGACCGGCAACCACATTCACGACGACGACTGGGGGCACATGATCTTCATCACGAACAACACCGGTACCGCGAACATCACGTTTACGAACAACACTGTGGATAACGTGACGATCGCGAACCCGAATGCGTCGGACGGCTTCCAGGCCCAGGCATACGGCAGTGCGAACATCACTGTTCTGGTCGGACCGGGCGCGGGTACGTGCAATTTCACGAAGTTGAAGGGCAACGGCGTCGCGTTTGGATCGAGCGGTGCCTCGACCATGAATGGCACGCTGACAAACTGCACGATCTTCCACACGACCGGCACGCTATTCCAGGGATCGGGCACCAGCAATATGACCGCTACTGTGACGAACAACATCATCACCAACAAGGTGAGTACCGACTGGGTAGGCGCAGCCAACGGCTCGCACGGCATAACCATCGGAAAGTCGAGCGGCGCGAGCGCCGGCACCTTCACCGGCATCGTCACCGGAAATCAGGTCTTGAAGGCGAACTGTGGCGGCGGCTGCTTCGGTATGAGCCTGAACGGCTACGGCCAGGGCACCACGACGTTGACGGTCAACAACAACATCGTTCAGCACGTCGACGCGTACGGCATCTATTACACCGCCGGCCAGGCCACGACGAATTCCAATGGCATCCTGACGATTCAGGGCAATAACCTCAGCAACCCTGACCCGGGTGCGAGCTATGCCATTGGGATGGAGATCGCCACGAGTGTCGGCGACAACGTCTGTCTTGCCGCAAATATTGGAGATATGTCCCCGCTCCACAACGTGCCCGCAAACAGGAACACCATTACGAACGGCGTGAACAACTGGCTGCAGTACACGAGCGCAGGCGCGGGACATCAGGGCACCGGCCCAGCGATCTCGGGGATCATCGATTCGCCCGGCGGCACGGTGTTCAAGCTGTTCAACTACACAGGTAGTACGGACACCCAGGCTCAGGCGTGGTTCGTTGCGAGCAACAGCCCGGGCACGTCATCGGATTCGATCGGCCCCTATTCGGGAGGCACGACGTGCCCGTGATAGCGATTCAAATGGAATCCACACGCTCCTCGCTGAAGTGCGAAGACGATTCCAGCGCGCACTGACACGGTGCGGGGAAGGAAGATGCATTTGCGGTCTCTCGGATGAGGTCACTGTGGCGGCCCGGCTAACGCGTCTGGAGAATCGAGGCTGATATACCTCGAGACCTTACAGAGGACCTCAAGAGGCGAGGAACAGCTCAATCTCGCGACCCGACTTCGTCGCGCGGTGCCATCGTAGAAGGGTCCACTCGATGGATTTCACTTCTGATTGTGCAGCGCCTGGTTGGGGGGACCGAAGACAATGAGTACCGAGTTACCGCGCCGCCCGGATTCTTGAAGTCCACGAGGAGAAAGAAAAGCGGCTGCGCCTCATTGACGGCAATGACCAGGACGTACGCATCGGGTACGCGCCCTTTTAGGAAGACTGATCGACGCGTCGAAACGAAGGGCAGCCGCTTGACCCGCCGATTCGCATCGCCGTGCTCTTCATCCGTATACGCACTCCCCTCGTGTAATCGTGATTCCGCTTTCACGACATCGTGAGAGGCGTGCGCGAGATTGTGGACCTCGATCCGCTCCAGAATGAAGCGCGCAGGTGGTTCAGCACGCAATGGAAGCGCGAACGCAAAAAAGCAGGAAGACTGTGCGAACTCGCGTCGGGCTTCAGTTCTCCTGTTGAAGGCTCACAATGACTTTGAACTACAGTAAGCCATCAGGCCGACTAAGAGCTGTAGTGCACTAAGCTGGTCTTAATTTATGATTGAGACGAGCTGGTGAGTTCTCAATGGCTAATCACGCGATTCGTGTTGTGCTCCTGAGCGGCCTATTGGTGACCAGTGTGTGTTGCCTGAAGACCACTGAGGATGCATTCAGGCTTCCGAAGGAACTGGCCGTGCGCGCGGAAGCGATCATACTGCTCACAATTGCTTCACTGTTCTCTGTTCCCAGTATCGAGAGCGCTCGAGCGGCACTACAGGACCCGGCAATTGTACTGCCGGTGCTGATCGTGGCGTGGACGCTTCTGTCATCGAGCCAGTCCATTCTTCCGCTCTTGAGCTGGCGAACGCTTGTATGGGTAATCGCTACAGCCGTCGTGTTTATCATCACGTATGCAGCAGCAACCGACTACAGCCTGAGATCTGTCTATCCAGTCCTTTGGGCTGGCGTCATCAATGCCGCTGTTGCGATAGTTCAAGAAGCTCGTGCGTGGAGAGGAATCGGCGACCATATGTCTACAGTGGGCTTCGTTGGGAACCCGGACGACCTGGGGGCCTTCCTTGTGGCGCCGCTTCTCACTGCCGCAGCGATCCTGTTCACGAAAGGCGTTTCCTGGCAGGCTCTCACGTGCACCACGTTGCTCTTCGGAGGACTCGCCGTTGCTCAGTCCGCCGGCGCGCTCGTCGCCACTTGCGCAGGGCTGGCATTGATGGCCGCGTTGCAATCGTGGCGACGGTTCGGACGCATCGGTCTGGCTCTCGCCGTATTCGGGGTCAGTATCGGGCTCGCGATGCCGAGCATGCGCGACAAGTTGTCTCGTTATGGCGACTATGCGAGGGGGGCGGTTCATGGTGACCGCGTCATGGCGCTGGAGGGACTGTCATCGAATCGAGTTGCACCTGCCGTCGTTGCGTGGCAGATGTTTACTGCCCGCCCGGTGTTCGGCGTTGGCCCCGGCTGCTATTCACGGCAATATTTCTTTGAATCAATTCGCGCACATCAGAGATTTCCAAGCCTGCGCGAAAGCGGCACGGCGCACCTGCACTTTGCGGAAGCTCACAATGATCATCTACAGACCCTGGCGGTGGCCGGCGTTCCCGGCTACCTCCTTTTCATCGCCGCTCCAGCAATTCTGATTGTGCGCTCGAATCGTGCGCGAGGAACTGATCAGCGAAGTGTCTTTGCGCGGTTGTGCGGACCGCCATTAGCCGTATCGTTTTTCCTGCTGAGCATGGTCGGATTTCCGCTCGAGCTGGCCGCGCCGACCATGATGTTTCTGTACCTCGCCGCTCTCGTAATGAACTGGAGCAGAAATGCGTAGTGCGATTCGCTGCGGCCAGGTAGTCATTGTGTTGTGCGCGGCAGTTGCCGGCTTGTACGAGTTCGTCTATCTTCCGTATCGCTGTAATGCGGCCGAACACGAAATTGTGTTGCTCACCGCATCCCCCGCAACTCATGACGCAGCAGTCATCGTGGCGCGCGAGAACCTCCGTCTCATACGCACATACCGCGATCGCTATCCAACGGTCGGCCTTCTCTTCCAGGAAGGAGTCAGCCTCCAGACAATCGGCTACGCGGAGCAGGCGCAGGCGTCGTTCCGCGAAGCGATCTACCTCGAGCCTCGCGCGGAAATCTTTCGGTCACTCGGTGACGCTCAACTGGAAGCGAACACTCCGGATACAGCGTATGTGAGCCTGTTCATTGCCGGCACGTTCCATCTGAGTTACGTGCTGGACCTTCCTCATGAGGACTTGAAGTCCAGGCTGATTGCGGATGTGAAACGCCCGGATGCTGAGGCTCGCGCGCTTCGTTATTGGAATGAGCTCGAGCAGCGTTGAGCGCGCAGAGGCTCTGGATGAGGTCGCCGTACTTCGATGATGTTTGCTCACGGCTGACGTGCTGCGCTACATATTCGTGACCGCTCATGCCCATCGCCTCCCATTGTGCGCGCCGTCCCGTTGCCTCTGTCAGCAGCCGTGCGAGGCTCGTAGCGTCGCCTGGTGAGATGCAGATGCCGCATTGGGAGTCCTCAATGAGGTTTGCGAGGTCTGATCCAGGGTCGGTTAATGCGATGACTGGTCGTGCGCAGGCCATGATTCGGTAGATTTTCGATGGTAGTCCATCGGCCGCGGTCGATGCAGCCTGCAGGATTAGGCAAATATCCGCGGCCGCATAGATCATTGGCATTCGGGAGAAGGGTTGATGATCGACGATGGTCAGGTTTGAGAGTGCAAGGCGCCGGACGTCGTCTCGAAGTGCGGCAAAGAACGACCCGGCCCCCACGATCACGAAGTGCACGGCGGTGTTTTCGCGGAGTTCTTCCGCGACACGCACGAGCGTGGCGAATCCCTGTGCGGGTCCGATGTTGCCGGAATAGTTGACGATGAATTTTCCGTGAAGAGAATGCGCATCGATGAAGCTCTCGTCCCTCATCGAGGGCTTGAGGGCCACCGTTTCGACGAAGTTCCCGATCAAGTGAACCTTCTCCGGAGATACGCGCCGCTCGATCAGGCGACTTCTCATACCTGGCGCGATGACAGTCACCGCGGATGCTGTTCGATAGACGAAGTGCTCCAGCAGGCGTGCCACTTTGATCAACAGCCCGGAACGGAGCGTGCCGAGGTCGATCGCGATATCGGGGTACATTTCCTGAACGTTGTAGATGAAGCGTGAGCGACGTAAGAGTGCGATCACCCATGCGCTGATGCCGATCGTCAGCGGTGGGGAAGGACATAGGATGACATCGGGGCGCGGCATGCAGAGCGCAGCGACGGTGCTCAGAACGTGAAATAGGCACCATGCTGCCAACCGCCGCACAATGCTCCCGGTCTTGCGTGGCATCGCCACATGCAGAACAGGAATTCCGTGAAAGGTGCTGCGCCGGAACATGGGAAGGAGTTTTTCGAGCGGTTGTTGTGCCTCTGCCTCCTGGTCCCGGTTGTAGTGCGGTGTCGTCGTAATGACGCTCACGTCGTGGCCCGCGCGATGAAGGTCGGCGGCGAGGCAGCCCATGAGATGGGCCGTCGACACGTTGTCGGGCGGAAACACGAGCGAGAGCACCAGGATCCTCGGCATGGCTTTACGCGGGTGTAATGGCTTCCCGTGCCCACGACAAGTACGTATCCAGGCCTGCTGCGATCGAGTGCGTGGCCGCGTAACCAAAGGCTGTCGAGGCAGCCGAGGTATCGGCGAGACTATGGCGAACGTCGCCCTGTCGCTTCGGCATGTACTCGATGGCTGGCTTGACATCTGCCGCACGGAACATCATCAGCGCAAGATCGTTGATCTTGACGGCGGATCCGCTGGCAATATTGAACGCGCCCGAGACACTTGCCAGAGCAGCCGAGAAATTCGCTTGTGCCACGTCGTTGACATTGACGAAGTCGCGCGTCTGCTGGCCATCGTCGTAGATGAAGACGGGACGGCCGGCAAGAATGCGGTGCGCAAAGATCGGAATGACGTTGCCGTACGCGTCATAGCGCTGATTCACGCCGTAAACGTTGAAATAGCGGAGACACACGCACTCCATCGAATGGATCTTTGCATAGGAAAGGCAGAGTTTTTCGGCGGCCAGCTTGCTGGCTCCGTACGGCGAGTCAGGCTCCGCAGGATGGTCTTCTTTGATTGGCAGCCTGGTGAGCTCTCCATAGATCGCTGCTGACGACGATGCGACGATCTTTCGCACTCCTTGCCGGCGCGCCGACTCCAGAACGCGAATCGTGCCGATTACGTTGACCTCGGAGTCGGCGACGGGGTTTTCAATGGATCGTTTGTTTCCGACGGAAGCGGCGAGATGAAAGACCGTGTCGCAGCCGCGCATTGCCTGGTCCACACACGCTTCATCACGAATGTCGCCAATGATCAGCTCTGGCTCGGCACCGACATTTTCCCGGTACCCTGACGAAAGGTCATCGAGTACGACGACATCGATTCCCCTTGCGATCAGCAGCTTCACGAGATTCGATCCGATGAAGCCGGCTCCGCCTGTTACAAGGACCCTCTTCAATGTTCTCATTGTACCGCTTCGTGATCGCCGAGATCGTCACTTGGACAAATAGTCGCGGTACCAGTCGATCGTGGCTCGCAGTCCGTCGCCGATGCTGTACAGAGGCTCCATTGAAGGAGCCGGTGAGGTTTCGCTGCGATCAGTGTCAGCTCGCGGATTTCACGGTTCGCTTGACAACGAACTTCGGAAACGAACGGAGAATCAATGAGACGGACGAGAGTCCGGCCAATCATCATCGCCCCATTGGGACAAGGCCTATGTCGAAAGTGTAATTGCCATAAACGGAGGAGATGGAGCCGCATCCGACGTTTCCTTATGATGTCAGTAAGGCCTGCACTGATCTGATCGGCCAGTGCTATGCATCGACCTTCGGTTTGCCGGTTGTGATCGCGTGCGCCTGCAGGCCTCGAGGAGGGTCCAGGTTCCCCGAATTTTCGACTCGAACGTCGATAATGTATGAAGCCGCCGTCGAGCGTCCACCGGTCATCGTCATGAGTCCCGCGTCGACGACATGAATGCTCCAGTCATCGCCTGCGAGTCGATCCGGTTTGACGGCGCCGCTCTTCAAATCGATCGTCAGATTGCTTTCCGACGCGCACTAGTCGAGGAAGTACTGCTCGATCGCATTGCCCTTGTATCCAGTAGCGACCTGGAAATCGCGTATGCCGTAATGCACGAAGTGTTTCCGGTTTGCGCCGATAGTCCCTTTCCTCCAACACCCCCGTTACCCC
>CAZKID010000183.1:9709-10195 GCA_964552405.1 uncultured Thermoanaerobaculia bacterium | reverse complement strand
GGGGGGCTCGTGGCAAGGTACGGCGGCGAGGAATTCGTGCTGCTGTTGCCGTCGGCGGATCATGCTGAAGCGGTGCGCTGCGGCGAAGCGCTGCGATCCCGCATCGAGCAGCTTCAGATCGCGCACGCAGGCTCCGGGGCCGAGGTCGTCACGATCAGCGCCGGCGCAGCGACGGCGATTCCGAACGACGACCTGACTCCCAGGGCGCTCATCGATGCTGCGGATCGTCAGCTGTATGCGGCCAAGCACAGCGGAAGAAACCGCGTCTGCGCGATCGAAATTGGTGACCCCGTCGGCGAAAACGACGCGGCCGCCAATCCGTAGTTTCGATTCGATCCGCCGCCCGTTTCTGGCGATCCACCGCAACGTCTTCCACCGCTCGCAGGCAGCAGACAACAGGCCGCGGTTGGGGGGAGCCACCCCTACTGTCTGCTGCCTGCTGTCTCCTCGCTGCTCGCTGGCCGCTACCTGCCGTCTTCTCCTCGC
>CAZKID010000183.1:0-9699 GCA_964552405.1 uncultured Thermoanaerobaculia bacterium | reverse complement strand
GAGCGGTTGGGGTGCGGCACACCTTGTGGCTGCCGCCTGCTGTCTGCTGCACGCTACCTGCTGCCTTCTGCCCGCTGGCTGCTGCCTGCTGTCTGCTGCCTGCTGCCTTATGATGCCCACGCCTTGGACACCCGCGAGAACCAGCAGACGCTCCTGATGGCCGCCTTACTCGCGGTCGCTGCAGCACTGCGGCTCTCTCTCAACAACATCGTCCAATACTCCCCCGCAGACGAGTCGATCTATCTCGAGTTCGCGAAGATGCTCACCGGCGGAGAGCGTTACGCCGATGTGATCCGCACCTACGTTTCGGACCAGGACTTCTGGCTCTTTCCCAGCCCGTTGCGCTGGTCGTTCATCGGCGCAGCGTCGCTTGCATGCAAGCTCGCAGGTCAATGCTCGCATCGCGTGATCGCGACGGTCTCGACGATCGCCGGCATTCTCTCCGCCGGCTTCACGTGGCAGCTAGGGCGCGATCTCTTCGGCCGCACCACCGCACTCGTTGCGGCGGCTCTGGTCGCAACCTCGCCGCTGCAGCTCGCACTCGGCCGGCGCGCTCTCGCCGACGAGTTCTTCGGGATGCTCGTCCTCGCCTCGCTCGTCGCACTGGTCCGCTATCTGCGCACGGACTCGCCTGCGTGGCTCGCCGCATGGATCGCCGCGACGACGCTGACGTTCGGAGCCAAAGAGCAGTTCCTCCTCATCTATCCCGTCATCCTCGCCTTCTGGCTCCTGCAGAAACGGCGCTTTCAGTGGCGCGACTTCATTGCGTGGGGACTGCCGCCGTTCCTCTACTTTGCCGTCTTCTGCCTGCTCGCGCGAGACGTCACCTCGTTCTTCCGCATCGCACATCTCACGACGTCGACGATCGGCGCGGAGTATCCGGAGCAGTATCAGAACGGCCCGGCGCAGCGGCTGCTGATCGACTTCATGGCCGTAGCGCCCATCGTGACGATGCTGGCCATCGCGGCCGCGGGCTGGATCGCAACGCAGTGGCGCGAGCGGACGCGCGAACAGCAGAACATCTTCGTGCTGTTCGCAGGCATCATGCTGCTGCACTCGCTCCTGTCTTCGAAAAATCTCCGCTACGTGATCTCCGCCGATTCGCCGGCGCGCCTCCTGGTCTCAACGTTTCTCTGCACCACGATGAATGACCGGCGATGGCTCACCCTGCTGCTGATCGCAAACGCCGTCGTCGAGCTGCTGCTCTTCCGCACCATCTTTCTGCAAGGCAACGTGTACGATCCGATCACGGACGACTTGTTGCGCGCGCTGAAGATGCTGCCGAGGTAGGAGACAGGCAGCGGGGAGCAGACAGCAGGCAGCAGACAGCAGACAGCAGGCAGCAGGCAGCAGGATAGGACGTTCTCCCCGCCTGCTGCCTGCTGCCTGCTGTCTGCTGCCTGCTCCCCAACACAGCCACCTGTGACTACTCGCACCGTCACGACTCGTTGTGACGGCCCATTCTTCGAGCATGCTCGAAATGACGATCTACGGACGCGGCGGCCAGGGCGGCGTCACGCTCGCCAAGATGATCGCAACCGCCTGGTTTCTTCGCGGGAAACATGCGCAGGCCTTCGGCGTCTATGCCGCGGAACGTTCCGGCGCACCGATTCAGGCCTACGTCCGCATCGATGACGGCGAGATCACGAATACGAATCAGATCCGCAATCCGGATCATGTGATCGTCCTCGATCCGACGCTCATCGGCGAGTCGATTCTCGCTGGTGCGTCCGCCGGCGGCTGTGTGATCCTCAATGCGTCGAAGGCCGCCGAATCGTGGATCGCATTTCGCGGCCGCCGCATCGCCGCCGTCGACGCCACCGCCATCGCCGTCCGCCACGGCCTTGGCACCGCCAGCGTCCCGATCGTCAACACGACGATGATGGGCGCCGTTGCCCGCGTCTTCAACTTCACGTTCGACGAGCTGCGCGCCGTCTTCGCGCAACTCGGGTTCGGCGGTGCAAACCTCGAGGCCGCGCTCGAGGCGTACGAGACCGTGACGATCGCAACGCTGGAGGGCGATCCGCAAGCCGTGCCGGCCGCGCGCAACGCATCTCCGATCAGCAGCCTGCTCGACCCGAACATCGGACGCCCGCCCTCGATTCGTACCGGCTCGTGGGCCACGCGCAGGCCGCAGCGCCGCACGCTCACTCCGCCCTGTAACGCCGTCTGTCCCGCGGGCAACGACGTGCAGAGTTTCCTCGCCGCCGCATCGCACGGAGACTACGATCGCGCGCTCGAGATCCTGCTCGAGACGACGCCCTTCCCCGGCGTTTGCGGCCGCGTCTGTCCCGCGCCCTGCATGACTTCGTGCAATCGCAAGGAGCTCGACGAAGGGGTCAACGTCCGCGATGTCGAGCGCTTCATCGCCGATCACGCGACGTGGAGCTTGCCGGCGAGAGCGCCGGCGACGAATCACCGCATCGCGATCGTGGGTTCCGGTCCCGCGGGAATCAGTGCCGCCTATCAACTGGTGCGGCGGGGCCATCACGTGTCGCTCTTCGAGTCGAGTGACGAGCTCGGCGGCGTGCTCCGCAACGGAATCCCCGACTACCGCCTGCCGAAAGAGATCCTCGATCGCGAGATCGGCTACGTGCTGATGCACGGCGTGAACGCGTATGTCGATTCGCCGATCAGCTCTGATGCGCTCGACGATCTGAAGCAGCGTTACGACGCAGTTTTCGTCGCGACCGGCTTGCAGTCGCCGCGTTCTCTGGCGCTCGGCGCGGCCGCGATGCAGGGCATCGAGGTCCTCGAACGGGTGCATCGCAATGACGTGCACGTACACAACCAGCATGTCGTAGTCGCCGGCGGCGGGAACACGGCCATCGATGCCGCGCGCTCCGCGTTGCGGCTCGGTGCGGAATCGGTTTCGCTCGTCTATCGCCGCACCGTCTTCGACATGCCTGCCATTCCCGACGAAGTCGATGCAGCGCTCGAAGAAGGCATCAAGCTTCATGAGCTCGCGCTTCCGGAGCGGCTCGTTGGCGGACTGCTCGACTGCGTCCGCATGATTGCGAATGGCCGAGGCAACCCGATCGTCGACACGGCGCCTGATGCGCATTTCACGATTCCGTGCGATCAACTCATCCTGGCGCTCGGGCAGGAAGCAGATCGCGCACTCGCCGGCCGCGACGGCATCTGGTACGGCGGCGACTTCGATACGAGCGAGGGAACGGTCGCCGCGGCAATCGGCAGCGGCCGCCGTGCGGCAAACAGCATTCATGCTGCGCTGACGGGTGCAACGCTCAGTCAGGCTACTCCGCCGCGCCGCGCAACAGCCGGCGATCTGCATCTCCACCTGTTCACGCATTCGCCGCGGAATCACGGCACCGCGCTCGAACCCGCGCAGCGCGTACATACCTTCGCCGAAGTCCATGCGGAGATCTCCGACGCCAGCGACGAAGCAAGGCGCTGCCTCAGCTGCGGGGTGTGCAACACATGCGACCGCTGCCGCGATCACTGTCCGGATGGGAGCCTGCGCCGGTCCGGCGACGAGTACTTCTTCAACTACGACTACTGCAAGGGCTGCGGAGTCTGCGCGTCAGAATGTCCGCGCGGCGCCGTAACGATGATCGAGATCTGACGATGACAAGAACTCTCTGCACTGGAAACTACGCGGCCGGTCAGACGCTTGCGCTCGCCGGCGAGGCGAATCGCAACGCGCGCGGATGCTGCGGCGGCGCATATCCCATCACGCCGCAGACCGAGATCATCGAATATCTGCGCGGCGCCGAATTCACGAAGGGTCGCATCGTCCCTGTCGAATCGGAGCACAGCGCGATGGGCGTCTGCATCGGTGCATCGATGTCCGGCGCGCGCGCCTTCACGGCGAGCTCGTCGAACGGACTCGCCTACATGACCGAGAACGTCTTCGCCGCCGGCTACTACCGGCTGCCGATCGTCATGATCGCGGTGAATCGCACGCTCGGACCGCCGTGGAACATCTGGGTCGATCAGGGCGACTCGCTCGCACTGCGCGACGCGGCCTGGCTTCAGTTCTACTGCTCGACGCATCAGGATCTCGTCGACACGATCCTCATGTCGTTCCGCATCGCGGAAGATCCGCGCATCCTCCTGCCGGTCATGGTCGCGATGGACGGCTTCGTCTCTTCGCACACGCAGATGGTGGCCGACATCCCGAGTCAGGAGCTCGTCGACGAATACCTCCCGCTGTGCAACGTGCCGCAGAGACTCGATCATGCGCGCCCTGCGACGATGGGCGGACTCACCTGGCCGCGCGAGACAGAGCGGCATCGCCGCGATCTTCAGGAAACGATGGAGCGCGTACCTGTCGTGCTGGAGGAAGCGCGCGAAGAGTTCTACACGCTCTTCGGCAGGCGGCCCGAAGGTGCGGTGGCCGCCGAGCAGACATCCGACGCGGAGACGATTCTCATCGCTTCGAGCACGATGGCAGAGACCGTGCGCGAGGTCGTCCGGAAACGGCGCGCGGAGGGAGAGAAGATCGGAATGATCCGCATCAAGCAGTTCCGTCCCTTCCCGCGCTACGAGGTGCAGCGTGCAGTTAGGGCGGCGAAGCGGATTGGAGTGCTCGACCGCAACCATTCGCCCGGCTCGGGCGGCATCTTCTGGAATGAGGTGGCCACGACCCTTCGCGAGCACGATGTCATCCTGCAGAACTACATCACAGGCATCGCCGGCGGAGATGTCACGCCGCAGGTCATCGACACGATCATTCGCGATCTCAACGGCCGCTCCGAGTCCTGCGAGCCGCTGTGGCAGGAGGTGGCCGTATGAGCAACGCGCTTCTTCGCGAGGGCAACACCAACTGCGGCGGCTGCGGCATGTCCCTCGGCCTCCGCTGGCTCGACGAAGTGTTCGCCGAGGAGAGGCCCTACCTCGTGATTCCCGCGTCCTGCGCGATCGTCACCGCAGGGGCGTTCCCGACCTCGTCGTACGGCGTGCCGGCGCTCGCGTCGACCTTCGCCAGCGCGCCTGCATTCGCAACAGGAGTCTCGGCCGTTGCGGAGCTCAACGGCGAGCAGCACCCGACGATCTGCTGGGCCGGCGACGGCGGCACGTACGACATCGGCATGGCCACGCTGTCCGCGGCAGCGGAGCGCAACGAGGACATGCTCTATGTCTGCTACGACAACGAGATCTACGGCAACACCGGCGGCCAGCGCAGTAGCGCCACTCCGGAAGGTGCGCTCACGAGCACGACGCCGCGCGGCAAGAGCGAGGCGAAGAAGGACATCCTCGCGATCATGGCCGCGCATCGGATCCCGTATGCGGCCACGCTTTCGCTCGCGCATCGCGAGGACTTCCTCCGCAAGATGAGAACGGCGCGCGACATGCGCGGCTTTCGCTTCCTGCTCATGCTCTCGCCCTGTCCGACCGGCTGGAAGTCGTCGTCGGACGAAAGCGTGGAGTTGATCGGGCTCGCGGTCAGGTCAGGACTCTTTCCCTTGTACGAGGTCTTCAACGGCACGGACTACGTGATTAACGCGCGCCCCGATGGCACCGATGTCGCGGAGTACCTCCTGCAGCAGCGCCGCTACAGCGCGGTAGAAGCGGCCGCGGTATGCGAGCGAATCGAAGCGCAGTGGCGCTACCTCGACCGGATGGTGCGGTAACGCGCTACCATCGGCATCCGTGACCGAGCATCGTGGAAAAGCCGCGCTCTATGCGCGTTATCGATCGGACTACACGGCAAAGTCGATCGAGTCGCTCGTGCATCACGCCCGCCTAACCACCAGCGACACCATCGCCGACCTCGGAGCGGGCACCGGCATCCTCACGCGGCACCTGCTCGCGCATGCCAGACAAGTGTTCGCGGTCGAGCCTGCGGACGACATGCGCGCGGTGGCTGAGGAGGCGATTCGCGACGCGCGAGTTCGTTGGATCGCCGGGACGGGGGAAGCGACGACGCTCGATGCGAAATCCGTCGACGTCATCGTCTGCGGCAACTCGTTCCACTACTTCGATCCTGATCGTGCACGCGCCGAGGCGAATCGCATCCTTCGCGACAGCGGCCGCATCGTCCTCCTCTTTCACGATGAGCCGGAGACACCGGAAGGCTTCACGAAGGAGTACCTCGAATTCCTGCAATCCATGACGCCCAAACGGCTGGAGTCGACGCATGCTGCGGGCGCCCATGACGTACGCATCGAACGCTATTTCGGGCGTGCCGTGAAGCGCGAGAGGGGCGCGCAACAAGAATCGCTCGCGTGGGAAGAAGTGCGCGGACGATTTCTCTCTTCGTCGATGGCATCGGCTGACACGACGGCGCTCGAACGGATCTTCGAACGGCATCAGATGGACGGCCGCGTCACGCTCGAGTTGCGCTGGACCGTCGCTTACTGAGAGCTCTCGTCGACGTACGCCTTCCATCGATGCAGCGACTCGGTCGCCGTCTCACGATCGAAGAACTGGCCCGTCCAGCTGTCGATCGCACGGGCGCCGAGGAGGTCGATGAGCTCGGAGATCGGAGCGACGACTGATTCGTCTCCTCCCACGTGCAGCGACAACGACATGACCGGATCATCGCAGCCCAGCCCGAAATCGATCGAGTAGTGGGGCGTTACGAGCGTGATCCACGTCGGATCGCTCGCATTCGACTCGGGAAATACGTTGAGAATTGTGCGCACGACTTCGTCGCGACTGCCGAGCGCGAGCGGCATGAAGTCGTCCGGAATGTCCTCGACGGTGAGTGCCGAGGACGGCAGATGCTGAATGAAGATGTCCCAGCTCATGCCCGGCGCGAGTCTACACCTTTCGCCCACTCCGCAATCGCGCGCCACGCATCGACAGGCTTCGTTTGCAGCAAGGCGTGCGGAGCGTCGATGCGAACGACGGTCGCGTCCGCCTGCACGGCACTGAGAACATGTTGCGGCACCAGACGATCCTTCGTACCGCGAAGGAAGAGGAGCGGCTTGGAGGAGCGAAGAGGTTGGATGCGCAGAGCCTCGCGTACGCGTGCAGCGATCAACTTCGGCGGAAGCGCGCGCGCGAGTGCGCGGATGCGATTGACGAGCGCGTCGTCGGCGTCGCGTCCGCAGAGAAGCAAGCGGATCGAACTGCGCGGCCGCGGAAACGAGAAGAGCGGCGCGACCGCAAAGATGCGCAACCATCGCCAACGCGGTGCACGCGTGAACGAACTGGCGAGTACGAGCCCATCGACATTCGCGCAGCAATCGGCGAGATGAAGGCCGAGGGGGCCGGAAAACGATTCCGCCAGCAGCATGCAACGCCCTTGCGCCTCGATGACCGGCCGCATCGCGCGAACCAGCTCATCGTAGGCGGCGATCTGCGGCAAGGCGAGTGGCGCGAGCTCCCACCCCGCAGGAGCTGCATCGACAAACACGTCGAAGAGATCCGTCGTTCCATGCAACCCCGGCAGCAGCACCAACTTCATCTACGGATCGTAGATGGGGTCAGGTCGAAACTCGAAACTTTCCCTCACAACGAGGTTTCGACTTTCGACCTGACCCCATCTACCGGCGGTAGATCCACTATGCTCTTCTCTCACTTTTTGAGAAGGAGTTCGAGATGAGCGTTCCCCAATTCTTCGTCACACGCTGGGAAGAAGAGCAGGCGGCGTTTGGCCGTGTTCTCCGCGCGCTTCCCGCCGAAAAACTCGATTACAAACCGCACGAGCGTTCGACCGGCGCAGGCGATCTCGCCTGGCAGCTCGCGATCGAACAGCGCAACATGTCCGAGCTGCTGAGCTCCGGCGAAGCAGTATGGGACACCTCACCCCGCCCCGCTTCTCATGACGACATCGTCGCGGCCTGGGACAAAGCCACCGAAACACTGCGCGAGAATCTGAAAGGCCTCGATGACGCCGCGTGCGCCAAAGATGGCAAGTTCATCATGGGCGGCAATCCCATCTGGTCCGACAAAGTCGGCAACATGCTCTGGGGTTTCCTCTTCGACATGGTTCATCACCGCGGACAGCTCAGTACCTACATTCGCCCGATGGGCGGAAAGGTTCCGTCGATCTACGGACCTTCCGGCGACGACCACGGCTCGTAGTCACTTACAACCGCGGCTCACTTCACGAGCTGCTTCTGCCAACGGATAGAGCGCACGCGCCTCGAGCGCGTGCGCACATCGCTCCGACCGCTTCCCGCGCCGGGCGAGCCGCATCTGCACGAGGTAGTTGCCCGGATCGATCGCCGCCGCACGAACGAGAGATGCGCGGTCTTCGTGCGTTGCGAAGATCTCCATCGCGACGAGCTGCGAGCCACTGCGATAAAGTCCAATCATCGCTACGAACATCAACGCAGCGATCCCCGCGGCGTTCCCGGCCCCCTCGCCTGTCCGATTCTCCGGCCACAACGCGCCAATCGCGAGCCAAACCAGCACCGAAGGCAACGCCAGCAACAACACCGCATCAAATGTCCCCGCTACGAGTGTTGCCGCCAGCAGCGCGAGCAGAGCCGCCCTATCACCACCCTCGGTTTCACTCCGCAATCGAGCAAACGCCGCGACTGCCATTCGCAGCAAGAACAGCGCAAGCACGAACGTCGCCGCGAACCCGCGCTCGGAGAGAAACGCGAACCAGTCACTGCTCGGCCATGGATTGAACGTCATGCCGGGATCCGATGGATCGAGCGAACGATCGCCCGCATGGACGTGCCGGGGATACTCGACGGGCCAGTTGCCCGGCCCGACGCCGAACAACGGATGCCGCAGCGCCATGAAGAGCGAATTGCGATACTGAATCAGCCGCCCGTGGCCGCTTCCCTTCTCGTAGTCCGCGACCCCTTTCACCGATTCGAGATAGGGATTGTCGCTGCGCCAGTGCAGCGCGTTCGGCAGCACGAGCGCCGCGCCTCCTCCCACGGCCGCACAAAGAGCGAGTGCCGCGACGCGCCGCCAGACACTCGGACTCCTCGAAAGAAGAATCGCGATGAAGTACACGGTCAGCATGATCGCCGCCGCAAGCCATGCCGCGCGTGAGCGCGTCAGCACGAGCACCGCCGACACGAGCACGACTCCCATCGATGCCAGCGCGAAGCGCCGCGCATACAACGCGATGAAGATCACGAGGGGCAACCCGAAGGCGGCGACATGCGCGACGAAGTTGCGATTCCCGAGCGTGCCGCCCGGCGCACGATTCAGCGCGAAGAAATCCATTTGCATCCCATACGCCTGCAACAGCGACGTGATCGCGGCGAGTACCACCCCCACCGCCACCGCCGTCAGCACCGCACGGCCCAGCCCCGCCTCCCGCAATCCTCGGCTAACCAGCAGCAGCAGCAGGGAGGAGGCACTCACCGCGAACGCCCGCCACCCGAGCCAGCGATTCGTCGCAAAGAGCGCGGAGAGCAGCCCGAGACCGAGGTAGATCGCGAGAAGCTTGTCGGATTTCCACACGCCCGCGCGCCGAATTGCCGGCCACGCGAACAACGCTGCGAGCAGCGCTGTGCCATGCAGCACCAACTCCTTCGGCACGAGAAAGCGATCGAGGTCGAACACGTGCCGCGGCGAAACCGCGAGCACCGCGAGAATCACGCCGATCTGGATGACGCGCAGTGCGATGCGTTCCCTCATGGGTGCGCCGGACGATATCACCCGCTCGGAAGTCAAAAGCGAAATTCAAAATGCAGAATTCAAAATGCAGAATTCAAAATTGAGGTGGCGCTTCGCGCGTCATTCTTCATTCTGAATTCTGTGGCATCGCTGATTTCAGTGGGTAGATTCTGCAGCGACCGATCTCTCGTCATCCCG
>CAZKID010000182.1:0-10209 GCA_964552405.1 uncultured Thermoanaerobaculia bacterium | reverse complement strand
TCGACGAGTAGCGGTTGACCGATGAGATTTCTTTTGTCCATCATCATCGTCGCCTTGATTTGCGCGATCCCGAAGATTTACGCTGGTACGCGGAACGACCCCCGCTGCGTGGGTTACACCTGCCAGCTCGATACCTTCCCAATCACCCCCTCTTTCGTAGTTGACAATACCACCTGCGGTTCGAACGGCACGAACTGTCCGCAGTGTTTAACGGGAGCTCTATGGCAACAACGCATTGCAGGGCTCAACAGCTATACCACCGACCGCCTCATCCAGCCCCCCGGGCCCCCTCGCTGGTCCGCAGGTTCCTCCCGTGACGAACGAGCTCGTACTCGTTTCACTCGTGAGCGAATCGTCACAGCTTGCGTGCACCCTCACCTTCCACCAGTAGAGCGTCCCGGCCGCCAGGCCGCTCACGATCTGTCTGGTTGATGTCACGTTCGACGCGTAGAGCCGCGGAGGCGTGGTCGTTCCAAGATAAAGGTCATACGACGACGCGCGCTCGGCCGCGTTCCAGCTCACATCGATCGTCGTGTCCAGCACCGTCAACGTTGCTGCGACGGCGGGTGGACTGGCGCACTTCCCCGCCGTCGTAAAGGACCGCACCTCGGTCGATGCAACCGCAAACAGGTTGCAGAAAGGATCGCCCTTCGCCGTGACTTTCCAGTAGTACGTCGTCAAGGGATCGAGATTCGAAGGAGCGTAGCTCGTCACCGTCAGGTCCGACGCGGCAATCTTTTTCGGCGGATTCACCGTGTCCAAATAGATGTCGTAGGTGAAGGCTCCCTTCACGCGTCCCCAGGCCATCTTCGGACTTGCTGCAGTACCGCTCTCCGCGTTAGCGGGTTGCTGCAACTGCGCGGCTCCTAACGGGTTGATGCACCCGTATACGGCGCGGATCCTGTTATTTGTCTCATCGGCGATGAACAGATCGTGCGTACCATTCGTCACGGTTCCAGCATGCGCCGAAAGCCTGGCCGCGAGCGAAGGTCCGTTATCTCCGGCGAATCCTGCGTCGCGCCCTCCCGCAATTCGTGTTCGCACCCGTGTGACCGGATCCCAACGATCTACTGCACTACCGAAGGTCCAGATTGCACCGATGTCATCGACGGCGACACCGCTGACCCCGGAGTCGACAAACGCAAATGTCTCGATCAGTCCTGTGGCGGCATCGACCTTCCGGACACTCGACGTGCCGTCGTCGGCGATGTACACGTTTCCGTGTGCATCCACGGCGAGCCCCCGAATATGTTTGAGCGAGGCGGCGGTGGCCGGCCCGCCATCGCCTGAAGATGCCGCCGGACCATTTCCGGCGACGGTCGAGATAATGCCGCTCAATGGATCGACGCGATAGACACCGGGCGTGCTTGGCGTTCCGATCAGATTGTGGCCACCAAGTGGATTGTTTCCGACGTAGAGACTGTCATCCGGCCCAAGTGCTACGCCTTCGACACGGCCTAAAGCGATGTTGGTCGCGAGGCCACCGGCAGAAGGGTCCGGACCATTTCCGCCTCCGGCAACCGCCTTCAGTTTCTGCGTGACCGGATCGACTCGCCAGACGACGCCTTGCGATGCGACGTGGAGTACGTCGTCCTTGCTCATGGCGAGCGCGAAGACGAAGCTGCAGCACCCCGCCAGGTCACCGAGGCGCACATAGGTGGAGATGATTCCCGTGCGCGCATCGACACGGCGCACGCGCACGTGATCGTTGTCGGCGATGAAGAGATTTCCTTTGGAGTCGGTGACGACGCCCATGGGATGGCTCAGTTGCGCCGCGGCGGCGATGCCGCCATCTCCGAACTCGTTTGCTCCGACGATCGTGTCGATGATGCCCGTCTGCGCCGAGATCCTGCGGATTCGATGTGCTGCGGCATCCGCGAGAATCAGGTCACCGTTCGGCGCGGCGTAGACCGAATTGAGTGAGCCGAACACCGCGTCGATTGCCGGCCCGTCATCTCCCGAGTAGCCGAACCACTTGCCGGCAATGATGGCCGACTCGCGCGTTTGCAAGTTCACGCGGACGAGTTTCGACGCGAACGACGCGAAGAGATCATTTCCGCGTACGAAGACGCTGAGCGCGTCGTCGCAGTATTCGCGTGGCCAGTCGCAGAGTGCGTAGAAGGTCGAGATGGTGCCGCCTGGGTCCACCTTTCGAATCTTGCGATTCGAGCTGTCAGCGATATAGAGATTCTCCCTGTCATCCCACGCGACATCGTAGGGAATCGCAAGAGCCGCAGCAGTTGCTGGTCCACCGTCACCGGAGAAATCGAATACTCCCGCCCTTCCGGCGATCGTCGTAGCCTGCCTCGTGTCTCTGTCGAATCTGACGATCGTGTGGTTCTGCGTCACTGCCGCAACGAGGTTCCCGGCGTGATCGAACTTCATGAACCCAAGGCAGTAACCGCTCACGTACCGCCGCATCACTCTTGTCGTGTGATCGACTCGAAAAACGGAGCAGGAGGCAGCAATGTAGAGGTTTCCATCCGGCCCGATCGCGACGCTGGTCAGCGCAGTGAGCTCAGCGGCGGTCGCCGGCTCTCCGTCGGTGTAGCCGCTCGTGCCACCGCCTGCGTAGGTTGTGATCACGCCAGTCTTCCCGTCGACGTGGCGAACCCTCTGGTTGCCGGAGTCGGCGATGAAGAGATTGCCGTCGGCATCCATCACGGCCTGCATTGGCGTGTTGAGACTCGCGCGCAGCGCCGAGAATCCGTCGCCGAGGGGACCACCGCCCGCGATGGTAAGGATCGACTGACCATTCGCGGCAGTTGCGACGAGCACCAATACGCCGGCAGCGAAACCCGCACGGCGGCCCCAATGCGTCAACACGCTCGGAATCACTCTCTAATGATTGTTACGAGCGGCGAGCATATCAGGATGGGTCGAGTCCTACACGACCGCCTCTTCGGCGAACTGCAAGTCGTACAACTTCCTGTACACACCACGATTCACGAGCAGCTCGTCGTGCGTTCCCACTTCGACGATCTCACCCTTATCGAGTACGACGATCTTGTCGGCGCTGCGAATCGTCGACAGCCGGTGCGCAATCACGAGCGTCGTGCGGCCGCGCATCAGGTTGTTGAGCGCCTGCTGCACGAGCCGTTCGGATTCCGTATCGAGTGCCGAGGTTGCCTCGTCGAGTACGAGAATCGGCGGATCCTTGAAGAGCGCCCGCGCGATCGCCAGGCGCTGGCGCTGGCCGCCTGACAAGAGCACGCCGGCCTCGCCGATCATCGTGTCGTAACCCTGCGGCAGCGCGCTGATGAACTCGTGTGCGTTCGCGGCCTTCGCGGCCTCGATCACGGCGTTTTCGTCGACGTTCGAGCGACCGTACGCGATGTTGTTCTTCACCGTGTCGTTGAAGAGGATGACTTCCTGCGTGACGAAGCCCATCAGCGAGCGGAGCGATTTGAGTGTCACCTCGCGTACGTCCACGCCGTCGACGGTGATGCGCCCCTCCGTCACGTCGTAGAAGCGCGGCAGGAGATTGACGAACGTCGACTTGCCCGCACCGCTGCCGCCGACGAGCGCCACGATCTCGCCGGGCTGCACGGTCAGGTCGACATCGTGTAGGACGGGCGCCCCCGCCTCTCCCGCCTCGACAGGCGTCCCCGTCTCTCCCCCCTCGACAGGCGAGGGCGCCTGTCGTACACGATAGGAGAAGGACACATGGTCGTAGCGGATGCCACTGCCGACCTTCGTCAACATCGTCGCGCCCTGCTTCTCCTCGACTTCGTTCGGGATGTCGAGCATGCGGAACACACGCTCCGCCGCGGACAACGCAGTGTTGAGAGAGAGATTCACTTTGTTGAGCTTCTTGATCGGCGCATACATCGCGGCCATCGCCGCGAGGAAGCTGAGGAACTGGCCGAGCGTGAGTGTGCCGGCGTTGATGCGGCGATGCGCATAGAGGAACAGCGCGATCATGCCGAAGCCGGCGAGCAGCTCCATCACCGGCGACGTGAGCGCCTGAACGCGCTGCGCCTTCAGATTCCACGACAGATGGCGCTTCGTCGCGTCGCGAAAGCGTCCGATCTCGAACGGCTCCATCGTGAACGCCTTCACGATCCGGACGCCGCGAATCGTCTCTTCGAGCAGCGTCGCGATGTCGGCCATCCGCTCCTGCGAGCGGTGCGTCGTCCCGCGCAGACGCTTGCCGAACTGCACCACCGGAATGACCAGCAGCGGCGCGCCGATCATGCTGATCAGCGCGAGCTCGGTGTTGGTGATGAAGACGAACGCGATGAGACCAACCAGCGTGATCGACTCCTGGAAGAGATCGCCCATGCGCGTCGACACCGCGGCCTGGATCGCGTCTGCATCCGAGACGACGCGGCTGACCATCTCCCCTGTCGAACGATCCGCGAAAAAACGATGGCTCTGATTGATGATCCGCTCGTAAAGCTGATTGCGCAGATCCCGCACCGTCGACAGACCAACCTTCTGAAAGGCGTACTCCGAGAAGAACGACGTGAACGCGCGGATCATGAAGACGATCAGGAGCGCCGTGAGCACTTTGCGCCAGCGGTTCTCCGGCTTCGCGTTCCACCAGGTATTCAGTTTGTTCGTTACGCGATCGACTCCGTTGATCAGCCAGCCGCGCTGCCCCTCGGGCTGGTCGCGCTTCATTACGGAATCGAGGATCCTCTGCTTCGTCGGATCGAGTTTCTGATCCACGCTCTTGACCGGGCGATGTGCCGCGGACGGCGAGAGCACCTCATCGAACAACGGCCGAATCAGCCCCATGAGCATCGTCTGCGTCGCGGCGAAGACGATCATCGAGCCGAAGGCGAGGATCGCCCACCCTTTGTAGCTGCGCAGATAGCGGTAGAGCCGCGCCAGAACCTTCATCGGACGACGCTCATTATCGCTTCAGCGGCGCGCCGGCTCGCTCCCTGCTCGCCGAGGCGGGCGCGAACTTCGTCAAGCTCGGCGCTGATTCGAGCATGTGTCGCGGGCTCCGTGATTCGCTTCACCTCGGCGGCAATCCGCTCGCCGTTGACATCGCGCTGAATCAGTTCGGGGACGACTTCCTTTTCCGCAACGATGTTCACGAGACTGAAGTAGGGCACTTTCACCAAGCGCCGGGCAAGCAGATAGGTGAGCCGCGTGAGGCGATACATGACGATGACCGGCGTTCCGAGGACTGCACACTCGAGGGTCGCAGTGCCGGACGAAGAGAGCGCGACGTCGGACGCCGCGATCGCCTCGCCACGATCGTGCGGGAGGATCGGAATCTCGGCGTTGTGGCGCTTCAGAATTGCATCGAGCATCTCGTGCTCGATGGTGGGTGCCTGAATGATGTAAGCGTTGACGTCGAGCTCGCGCCGCAGCGCGTTGACCGCATCGATCATTGGCGGCAGCAGGCTCGCGACTTCCTGTTTGCGCGAGCCGGGAAGCAGTGCGAGGCGCAGCGCACCTTTGCGAGCGGCGCGGCGCACGCCCGCTTTCTGCTCGATGATCGGATGACCGACGTAGGTCACGGGAACCCCGTGCTCGCGATAGAAATCGGCCTCGAACGGAAAGAGGACGATCATGTGATCGACGGTCTCTGCAATCTGGCGCACGCGCCCCTGCCGCCAGGCCCAGATCTGCGGGGAGATGTAATAGATGACACGGATGCCGAGCTGCTTGCAACGTTTCGCCACGCGCATGTTGAAGCCGGGATAGTCGACGAGCAGGACCGCGTCAGGACGCTCCTGCTCGATCCGCGTCATGAGGTCGCGCATGATGCCCATGAACATCGGCAGATGGCGCAGGACATTGAAGAGTCCCACCATGCCGAGCTCGTTCGCGTGATGGAGCAACTCCATGTTTTCGCGCGCAAGCATTTCGCCGCCGATGCCGAACGTCGTCAGTTCGGGCTCGAGCTTTTTCAGCTCACGCACCACGTGCGCAGCATGGAGATCGCCGGACGCTTCGCCGGCGACGATTGCGAGCTTCATCATTTGAATGGAAACGGATACATCGCCCATCCGACGGCGATTCCGCCGAAGAAGAGTGCGATGAAGACCCAGACGAAGAAGTGGACGCGGTCTCGATGGCTTTTCTCGCTGCGAATCAGGGCAAAGAACGCCGCGGTCGCGGCCGAGTAGAGGAACATGAGGACGATGTGAGATCGCAATCCGTCCCGACCGACACTGAGCGAAGCGAGGTGGAGTGGAGGAATCAACGACGGCACCGCGAGGCTGGCGCCTCGAGTAACGCGCGAGCAGACGGCAGCGCGGCGCCGTCGCTGATCCCTCCACTCGCTGCGCTCGGTCGGGATGCGTGTGCTCATTCCTTGCGGCCCTCCGCGATGTCGTGGCAATCGAGCACCAGCAGCAGATTCATCAATCCGGCGGTCAGCGTGAATGTCGTCCCGTACTCGAACGTGATCGAGGTGATGTCGCCGCGCGCGCCTGCGAACCGGCCGATGAAGTAGAGCGCACCGGAGCCCATCGACCCGAGGGCACCGAGGGTCGCGAGGAGGTTTCCGCGCTCGATGACGTAGAGCCGGCCGTCGATCATCAATCCGATCGCGAAGAGAACGACGATGATCGTGAAGAACGCAGCACCGCGTGCGCGCCGGCCGAGAAAGAAGTGGCCGCTGCCTGGAACGATGTACGCCAGCAGCATGGCTATCAGGGATCGTAAGCTCATTCGCCGTTGAAATCTCGCGGCAGCGCCGCGAAATGCGGGCGGAGTTTATCGAAAGTCGCGCCGAGATCCTCAGGAACGAGCCGCGTGCGCGCGGTCACCGTCATGAAGTTCGAATCACCGGCCCAACGCGGAACAACGTGCATGTGATAGTGGTCGGCGACACCGGCGCCGGCGATCTGACCAAAGTTCATCCCGACGTTGAAGCCATCCGGGTGATACACATCCGACAACACCCTCTGCGCCTCGGCTGTGAGCCGGATGAGCGCGCGCAACGAGGCGTCGTTCGATTCCGTCAGCAACGCGTGATGCGCCACCGGCGCAACCATGAGATGACCATTGGTATACGGGTACTTGTTCAGCATCACCAGCGCACGCTCACCGCGATAGATCGTGAGAGTCTCGCGCTGATCTTCGGAAGCTGCGGCGATACAGAAGATGCAACCGGGAGGCTGGCCGCTCTTGGGTGAGGTCAAGTAGGAGAACCTCCAGGGAGTGAATAGGACTTCCATCAGGAATTGAAAATGAAAAATTGAAAATTAAAAATTGTGGTGGCGCGCTTCGCGCACGCGTCGTGCTTTCAATTTTCAATTTTCAATTTTCAATTCAGCTGCCGGCGTGATCGTCGACCATCTCCCCGTCTCCGTCCCCAAGCGCCGTGTTGATGAGCTCTTTCAGCTCCTTGCCTGGTTTGAAGTAAGGAATCTTTTTCGAGGGTACTTCGACCTTCTCACCCGTTTTGGGATTGCGGCCCGTGCGCGATTTGCGGCTGCGGAGGCGGAAGCTGCCGAATCCGCGGAGCTCGATCTTCTGACCGGAGCGAAGAGAATCGACGATGGAATCGAACACGATGTTGACGATCGTCTCGGCCTGCTTCTTGGTGAGCTGGACGACGCGAGCAACTTCGTCGACGAGCTCCGCCTTCGTCATCACGCCCGCCTTCTCCTCGTTGTCGTCTTCGAGTTCGTCCACCACGGTTCGCCTCCTCTCCCCTAGTTCCACTTGTAAAGAAAACGCAAGCTTCCTGCGCTGAGGACACGCTGCACGACCGATTCCGCGTCATCCGAGTTGGCGAGCAGATCGAACAGACCGTGCGCCCGCTTGCGCGGATAGATCAGGCCCGGCTGGCCGGAAATCTTCGCGAGTTTCGCCGCCACTGAGACTGCGTCATCGAGACTACCCAACTTGTCGACGAGCTTCAGGCCAAACGCCTCTTCGCCGGTGAAGACGCGCCCATCCGCAATCCTGCTCAACTCGTCTTCGCTGATCTTTCCTTTGCGGCCCACGGCCACTGCGTGAATGAACTGCTTGTGCAGCTGGTCGCTGACGCGCTGCAGGTACGCGCGTTCGGCTTCACTCAACTCGCGATACGGTGAGCCCGCGGCCTTCATCGTGCCGCTCGTAATCGTCTCCGGCTTCACCCTGGCCCATTGCAGAAGTTCCTTCAGATCCATCCACTGCATGATCACGCCGATGGATCCCGTGATCGAACCTGGATTGGCGACGATCTGATCGCAGGCCGACGCGATGTAGAAGCCGCCGGAAGCTGCGACGCTGTCGAGCGAGGCGATGACGGGCTTTCCGCTCTTCTCGCGCGTGGTGCGAATCGCTTCGTAGATCTCCTGCGACGGCGCGATCGCACCGCCCGGACTGTTGATCCGCATCACGATCGCCTTGACGCTGCTGTTCTCGGAGTATTTGTGCAGTGCGTCGATCGCAGTGCGCGATTCGACAATCTCACCTTCGATCGGCACGACCGCGATCTTCTCCGACGCGAAGTGATGATCATCGTCGCCAGCGAGTGCGAACACGGCGATGATTCCGAAGATCAGAACCAGCGCCCCGAAGCATCCCGAAAACAGCCCGAAGAAAAACATCGGTGCACGGCTGCGCTTGCGTACGACCACTTGCGCAGGCTGCTCATTCGCCGCTGGCTGCTGTGCGGAAGAAACGCCGGCTCCGCTCGTGTCCATGTCGAGATCGGACATCGATCAACCCTGCGGCGTGCCGCCTTCGTCCGGCGTATGCGGCGTCTCGTGATGCTCGCCGCCTTCCATCGACGCCTTCTCGTCCGCAGACAACGGCTCGACGTCGCGCGTGGTAAGGCCGATCTTCCGCTCAGCAGGATCGATCTTGATGATGCGCGTGCGCACTGCCTCGCCCTGATGGAACATCCGGTCGAGTTTCACACGGCCATCGCGATGGATCTCGCTGACGTGAGCCAGTCCCTCGACTCCATCCGCCAGACGGATGAAGAGACCGAAGTCGGTGATCTTCGAGACGATGCCCGCAACCTCGTCGCCGACGTTGTGCGACTTTGCAAAGTTGTCCCACTCGTTTGGAAGGAACTCGCGCACGGACAACGACAGCCGCTGATTCTCTCCATCCACGTTGATCACGCGCGCCTGCACCGTGTCGCCCTTCTTCAGCACTTCGTTCGGGTGTTTGATGCGGCGGTTGTACGACATGTCCGAGATGTGAATCAGACCGTCGATTCCATCCTCGACCTCGACGAACGCGCCGAAGTCGGTCAGGTTGCGAACCTTCCCCGTGATCACGGAGCCGACCGGATAACGCTCGGCGATCGTGTCCCACGGATTCTGCTCGAGTGCTTTCAGCGACAATGAGATCCTGCGATTCTGCACGTTGACATCGGCCACAACGGCTTCCACATCCGTGCCGATCGAGAGCAGCTTCGACGGATTGCGTACCTTCTTCGTCCAGGACATCTCGCTGACGTGGATGAGTCCTTCGACTCCTTCCTCCAGCTCGATGAATGCGCCGTAGTCGGTGAGTGAGACGACCTTTCCATGCACGCGGCTGCCGAGCGGATAGCGCTGCACGACATCCGACCATGGATCCTGCGACTTCTGTTTGTAGCCGAGCGAAACGCGCTCATTCGCAGGATCGAACTTCAGCACGATCACTTCGATCTCGTCGCCGACGTTGAAGTACTCCGAGGGATGATTGACGCGGCCCCAGGAGATGTCGGTGATGTGCAGCAGGCCGTCGAGACCGCCGAGGTCAACGAAGACGCCGTAGTCGGTGATGTTTTTGACGGCACCGTGCGTGAGCTTGCCTTCCTCGAGTTTGCCGAGCGTCGCCTGCTTCTGTGCGACATGCTCGACTTCGACGATTGCGCGGCGCGACAGCACGATGTTGTTGCGCTTCTTGTCGAAGGAAACGATCTTGAATTTGTACTCGTGGCCGCGCAGCGAATCGAGATTCTTCACCGGTTTCGTGTCGATCAGCGAGCCTGGCAGGAACGCCTTGACGCCGCCCACTTCGACGGAGAGGCCGCCCTTCACGCGATCGAGCACACGACCGCTGATCGCCTCATCCGCCTTGAACGCGGCTTCGATGCGATCCCACACGAGCATGCGCTCGGCTTTCTCGCGCGAGACGGTGACGTAGCCTGAAGAGTCTTCGAGCCGATCGACCATCACGTCGATCTCGTCGCCCGGCTTCACCTTCACCTGGCCGTCATAGCCCGTGACTTCTGATTTCTGGAGAAGCCCTTCGGACTTGTAGCCGATGTCGACGACGACCTCCGTCGGAGTGATCTTGAGGACG
>CAZKID010000181.1:0-10233 GCA_964552405.1 uncultured Thermoanaerobaculia bacterium | reverse complement strand
CGCACGGCTCCTGCACGCGGATCGGCGGTCCAGGATCCGACACGATCGTTCACCGCCAGCTGCAGCACACGCAGTACCTGTTCGCGCCCGGCTGGCGTATCGAATTCACCGGCCTGATGACGCGAGACCCAGTCCTGTGCGAGCTGGCGTTGTCGCTCGACGTCACCCAGCTTCGCGCGTTCGATCAATTCCTGCAGCTCGCTCGTGCGTGCACGCCACTCTTCCTGCTCCCAGCGGCGATAAATCGTCGCTGCGTGAGCGATCTCTCCCGCGCGCGCGAAGGACTCGAACGCCGAGCGCAGCGTAAGCGGATTGGAAGGCAGCATCGCAATCGCCTCGTCCGGACCGATTGCGCTGATCAGCAGCGGAAAGTTGCGCGCCGAGAATCCGTTGTCGAGCAGTGCGCGCTTGAAGCAGCGAGTCGCGCCGGCTCGGGCCGCATCGGTCAACTCGGGCCAGGTTTCCAGATACGCCGAAGCGGCGAAGTCGGCTCCTTCGTCGTTTCCCGGAAACGATTCGATCCCGATACCAAGCGGCTCTTGCCATAGCCGGGCATCAGGACTCCCTTCTCCGCGCCGCTGCAGCGCGTAGGTGAGCTGTCCCAGATTGCTCCAATGTCTCGGCCATCCGGGACGCGTCTCCAACGCGTCGAGTGAGATGCTGCGCGCGGACTCGAGCTCCAGCGTCAGCCGCCCGATCGCGCGAAACCATGTTTCACGCAATTCCGGTGTGGCATCGGCGAGATGCACGGTGCCGAACGTGTCGCTCAACGCGATCTCCGAGACAACGTCGGCGCCGAGATCCGCAGCCGGAACGAGAGGCAGCGTCGCGACTTCCGCGGGTCTTCGTGCCGTGACTTCGAAGTCCCGCACGAATTGCTGCGCCGCGCTGCGTGCACTCTCGTCCTTCTCGTATCGAACGATGGACGCGATCGCAAGAACCGCCGACAGCGCCGCCAGCAAGCGCATCATGAGACGACGAGTCCCGCCCGCATCACAGCTTCGACGTTCGTCTCGAAGAGCTCGACCGCCTTCGCGTGGCCCCAGCGCTTCTCGACCCACCGGCGCGCAGGAGCCATGCGGGGCGGCCGTTTCGACAGCGAGTGAGCATCGGACGCAATCGTGTGTACGAGGCCACGCCGGTAAAACTCTTCCGTCGCCGCAAGAGCGCTGCGGCCGAACTCGCCCAGGAGCGATCCCGCCGTGATCTGGGTCATCGCACCCTTCGCGCAGAGCCTGGCGAGTCGCTCCGGGTTCTGTGCGAGCTCGCCGTTGCGTTCCGGATGTGCGATCACGACCTGCACGTTCATCACCGACAACTCGTGAAAGAGGAACTCGGCGTTGATCGGAACTGCATACGAAGGAAATTCGATGAGCAACGCGCTGCCGCGATTCAATCCGACGAGGGGTCCATCGCCACCGCGATCCCACAGGTCGAGGACTTCGGCTGCGAAGAAGTATTCACAACCAGGAACGATCGCAGGTACTCCGCCGAGGAGTGCGTTGAGCCGGACGAGAAGCCGGTCACGCTCGGCACGATCTTCGTTCCACCAGGGCTCGCGCAGCACGTGCGGCGTCGCTACGATCGTCGCCGTCCCTTCTTCGGCCGCAGCCCTGCAGAGGGCAACGGCGTCATCCCAGTTCTCGGGGCCGTCGTCGATGCCAGGCAGGCAGTGGAAGTGGATGTCGATCATCCGGTCTGCGTCGTCTTGCTCTCTTCGTTGCCGTAGCCGTAGCCGTAACCGTAGCCACCGCGGTAGTAGCGGTAGGCCTTGCCGTAGCCATAACCAAATGCCTGCTCGTTGAACTTGTTGATGAGGACACCGAGGATCGTGACGTTGCCGGCGCGGAGGCGATTGCAGATGCGGCGCACGCGATCGCGAGGCGTACTGCCGCCTTCGACCGTCAGCACGACGCCGTCCGTCTGCGCACCGATGAGCATTGCATCGGCGACCGAGTCGAGCGGTGGACTATCGAGAATCACGTAGTCGAAGTTCATCTCCGCAAACTGCAACAGCGTTCGCATCGACTCTGACGAAAGGAGCCCGGAGGGATTCGGCGACGCCGGGCCCGACGTGACGACGGAGACTCCGGGAATCTGCGTTGGCTGGATCACGCGCGTGGGCGAGACGTTCTCGACGAGGATCGACACGAGCCCTCCGCGATTCGTCAGACGCAGCGCGTCATGCACGCGCGGCTTGTGAAGATCGCCGTCGATGAGCAGCACCCGCTTGTCGAGTTGGGCGAGCACGATCGCGAGATTGAGCGCGGTCGAGGTCTTACCTTCTTCCGGAAGACACGATGTCACGACGATGGATCGCACACCGCCTGCCTGCGACAGCAACAGTGCCGCACGTGCCGCGCGATAGGCCTCGGCCACCGCCGATCGCTGATGCGTGTGCGGAAGCAACTCGATCTTCGCGTCATCCGGATCGGGATTCTTCTGTTTCTTGCGAGACCTGCCGCCGTAACCGTACCAACGTTGCGAAGAAGTGACGCTTCCCACCGCCGGAATGACTCCAAGGGCTGGCAGAGAAAGGTGATTCTCGACGTCTTCCACCGTGCGCAGACTGCGATCGAGAAAATCGCGGAACACGGCAAGCGCGAGTCCGATGATCAGGCCATAGAACAATCCCGCCCAGAGATTCTTCGGATACGAAGGGCTGAACGCGGAGCCAGGAGTGAGTGCGCGATCGACGACGCGAATGTTCGAGACGCGCTGCCCGCGCAAACGCGCCGTCACTTCGGTTTCGGCCTGACGCTTCTGAAGCGTGTCGAGCAGGTTGCGCTTCGTCTCGACTTCATTGCGCAGATTGTTGAACTCGACGGCGTTGCTGTTGAGCTGCATCGCTTCTTGTTTCTGTTGTGTAAGCTCGGTCTGCAGCGCTTGTTCGCGGCGCTGCGCGGTCAGGAAATCGCGTCGTGCATCCTCCCGAACGCGCGTCGCGGCGTCGTGTGTCGCCTTCCCGAGGATCTTCTGCATCTCCTGAATCTGGACGTTCAACTGGATCATTGCCGGCCACTCGGGTTTGTAGACCTGCAGCTTCTCGTTGTACGTGCGCTGGAGTTTCGACAGCTCGGCGCGCAGGCCGATGACGCTCGCATCCGTCGTGTCCTGCGCGAGGACTTCGTTCGACGTCGCCTGCGCCTCGTAGTAGTGCGCTTCCTTCGTCACGCGGTCTGAAACCGCCGAGGCATAGTCGTGATTCAGCGATTCCAGCTTCTGAAGTGTGACGTTCGTCTTCGGGTCGACGGAGATGATGTCTTTCTGCAGCCCGTAGTTGTGAAGCTCCTGCTCCTTCACATCCACGTCGGATTTCAACTGCTCGATCTGACTGGAGAGAAACTTCGAGGCTTGTCCGACGACCTGATATTTCGATTCGAGACTCCAATCGATGTAGGACTCTGCGAGTGCGTTCGCGATGTCTGCGCTCAGCTTCGCATTGCGACCGACATACGAAAGCTCGACGAGATTCGTCGACGGGACAGCAGTCGCGGTGACGTTTTCCTGAATGTGATTGGCAGCCTTTGCGAGATCGCCCGTCGTCGTGCCCGGAGCCCCGCCGAACAATCTGAAGAATCCGCTGCGTGGCGGTGCGACTTCCGGGTTGCCGAGCAGGCTGAGACGCGTGATGACGCGCTCGGCGACGTCACGGCTGCGCATCAACCGCGTCTGCGTCGCAAAGAACTGCGGATCGTAGAAGGTGAAGGAACCGGAGTCGGAACCAACCTCGAAGAATCGTCCCGTATCGCGCTCCACGTTGAGGGTGACCGCCGCGCGGTATTTCGGCTCGGCAAAGAGCGAGATGAGGAGCGCTGTGATGAAGCCTGCGACGAGCGAGAAGATGATGAGCGTGCGGCCCTTGATGACGATGGCCCACACATCAGCGGGACCGATGACTCGATCGTCGTCGCGAAAAAACGACGCCGCTCCCCCACCACTTTGCAGTCGTTCCGCCATAGGGCCTCAGTCAGGGACGAGCGGGAGATGGTGGCCGTTGATTCCGGTTGTTCTCGATCGCCCAGCCGGCTGCCGCGGCGCCAAACGCGCCAAGGGTA
The DNA here is from genome assembly GCA_964552405.1 of uncultured Thermoanaerobaculia bacterium. Taxonomy (GTDB): domain Bacteria; phylum Acidobacteriota; class Thermoanaerobaculia; order Gp7-AA8; family Gp7-AA8; genus JAJPHC01. The sequence goes on along the minus strand of CAZKID010000181.1, from coordinate 6,175 downwards.
ACTTCCCCGGCCGTCGTCGCATACCATGGTTTACCGGCTCCACCTTTCGCTAGAGATGCGAGGAGCAAGCGGCACTCGTCATTCGGTTTGAGATCGCCCGACGCCGTCATGTAGTGCGTCACCCCATCGCAGCGGAACTTACAGGGAGTCGACTTCTGCGCCGGCTGCGTAAGGCCGAGCACGATGGCCTTCGCCGCCTGGAGATCCTCGCTGGACAACGGAGTCGCAGCACATTCCTTTTTCACGGTCGCAGCAACAGGAGGAGCAGCGACTTCGCTCCCTCCCGTGGTCTTTGCCTTGATTTGATAGAGCACGACATCGGCATCGACCGCGGGAATCGGCATCAGGGCGCTGTACAACGTCGGATCTTTGGGATCGCGGTGCATCTCGACGAAGTAGTCGCCGCACGTCTGCCCGACTGCATGGAAGTACACCCGAACCGACGCAGGATTTCCGGCGACCTTCGCGGTGATCTTGGTGTTGGTTGTAGGCGAGAGGCAGGCCAACGGGGTCTGACTGATGGTCGGAGCAGCAGGGGTTGCCGCCACGGCCGCCACGAATATGAGTGACGACACCACGCCCAATAACATAGGTAAGGCGGAACATTAGGCCACCTGAAGTACGATAGTCAAATCGACGCTGGCCAGACTCTGCCGAAGAGACGCTCGTCCGTCATCGAGAAAGTACGCGCCGAACCTCCTCTTGCGCGTGCGGCGCTATTGCTTCTCTGTATCTACATCACCATCGCTCCTCTTTCGTACGGCGCCATTACGCGAGGCGGAACGCTCGTGCTCGAGCTGTTTGCGTTCGGCATCTTCGGTCTCTTGTTTCTGGGCCGTCCGGATCTCGCCCGGCTGGCGGGCATTCATACGACGATCGCCGCGATCGCCGCAATTGCACTGCTCGGAATCGTTCACCTCATTCCGATGCCGAATGCGATTCTTTCGGCAGTCTCACCTGTGAGTGCACGCATTTACCGTGACGCGGCCAGGACACTGCAGGCCTTTGGACACTCGACGCCGGCCGGACGGATTTCGATCGCACCGACGGAGACGTGGGACACCCTGCTGCTCACACTCGCCTATCTCGCGCTCTTCGTGTCGAGCGTCCTGCTACTCCGATCGCGAACGCTCCGAAGGCTCTTCGTGATCGTATTCATCGCGAGCTCCCTGGTGCACATCCTTCTCGCGGCGGCATCGCGCAGCCTCTTTGCGACACCGGAAGAGGCGTCATCCGGCGCGCGTATTCATGGCGCGTTCATCAACGCGAATCACTTCGCCGGTTATCTCGAGATCACCCTTGCCGTCGCATTCGGCGTGTTGTGGCGAGAGGTGCTGCACTACCGCGAGGGAATGCGCAAGGCAGCGGGCCGCGGACGGCGATTCGAGAAGATCTTCATCCGCATTTCGCTGCGCGTCGTCTTGTGGGGAACGATCGCGGCGGGTGTAGGACTGACTCAGTCGCGTGCCGGAATCCTTGCAGCCGTGCTCACGACGATCGTGCTGCTGTCGATTGCTCCCTCCCATCCTCGAGTCGCAGCGCGGCGTTGGAGCTTCGCGGCCGCAGGCAGCGGGGTGCTCGCGGCTGCCATCGGCTTCACGATTCTCACCGTCCGCCAGCAGCCGATCCTCCGCTTCCTCGGTTCCGATCCGCGCGACCCCGCGAGCGATCTTCGTCTCACGCTATGGGAGCTATCCCTCAGGGCGTGGCACAACTTCCCTCTCTTCGGTTCCGGGCTGGGAACGTTCCGCGAGGCATTCCGCCGCGTGCAGCCGCGCGACCTCAATTACTACGTCGAGTTCGCGCACAGCGATATTCTGCAACTGCTCGTGACCGGGGGGCTCGCCGGCGCGCTGCTCGGTGCGATTGCGTTCATCGCGCTGATGGCTGCGCTGCTGCGCCGCTGGTATTCGGAACAGCGGCGCGAAGAGAGCGCGCTCCTCCTCGCTGTCTTCGGTGCTCTGCTGTCGCTAACACTTCACGGACTCGTGGAGTTCAACCTGTCGATTCCTGCCATCCCCGCCACGCTGGCCTGCGTTGCAGGTCTCGGTTGGGCTGCAGCGCACGGCAACGAAGAAGAGGACGCGCGGCGTCAGCTTCACCTCGTGCCGAGCGAGTAATTCTCTTTGTGGTAACGTCCCCGCACGGAAAACAAGGAGGCTTCATGTCAGCCCGAACCGGGTCAGTCGCCCTCGCTCTGCTCATCTCTTTCTCCATACTCGCCTCGGTACCAATCACGATTCCGGCGGGCACGGAAGTTCATTTCAAACTCGATCGTGGAATCAATACAGCGACCGCGAAAGCAGGACAGAACATCCCCGGTCAACTAACCACCCCGATCGTCGTCAACGGAACAACCGTGGCACCCAGTGGATCGGCGGTCAACGTCCATATCACCACGGCGGAAGCGTCGGGCCGCATCGGCGGATCGGCAAAGCTTGTGTTTCACGTCTCATCAATCACACTTGCAAACGGCAGCCGCGTGAGCGTGCGAACCTCGAGCTATGCGCGAGAAGGAAGAGCCCACGCGAAGCACAACGCGAAGTACATCGTTGGCGCTGCGGCGGTCGGTGCACTTGCGGGCCAGGCGATCGGTGGCAATCGCAGCTCGACCGAGAAAGGTGCGGCGATCGGTGCCGGTGTCGGAATCGGAGCAGCAGCAGCGACAGGCAAATTCGATTTCGAAGTGCCAGCTGGTGAACGTTTCCAGTTGAAGCTGAAATCGTCAGTCACCGCATCGCCATAGCCAGGCTGGACAGGCGAGAGCGCCTGTCCCCCACGGGACACCTGTCCGCCGCGATGTAGAATGCGGGGGAATTTCGGCACCGAGTCCGAACTTCTTGAAGCGTTCGCGTAGGCCACGGAGAGATGGGTGAGTGGCTGAAACCAGCGGTTTGCTAAACCGCCGTAGGGCCCTAAAGCTCTACCGAGGGTTCGAATCCCTCTCTCTCCGCCATCATTCCTCGGTGCCTGCGATCTCGTGACGTTCCGCGAGGAACGGCCCCACCAGCGTCTCGTCGAATTGCGTGCCCGCACCTTCGCGGAGCTGCGCCACGGCATCGCCCTCCGAAACACCGCGCACGTAATGCCACGGCGAGGTCATCGCGACCCAGGCGTCCGCGATGGCGATGATCTTCGCGGCAATCGGAATGCGATCACCCGGTACGCGGCCTGGATACCCCTTGCCGTCGATTCGCTCGTGATGACGAAGGACCGCGAGCGCGACGTCAGGGCCGAGTATGGGCTCGACGAGTGCGGCGCCGACGAGCGGATGCTCGGAAACCGCGTGTTTCTGATCATCGGACAAATCTTTCGCCGCGGTCAGCGCTTTGTAGTCGAGCAGACGCAAGCCGACATCGTGGACGAGTGCGGCGATCCTCACAGTCTCGATGTCATGCGGGCGCAGAGAGAGCACCGTCGCGAACCGATGCGAGATCGCTGACACGAGCTTGCTGTGATCGGCAAGACCTTCATAGCGATTGAAATCGGGCTCGAGCAGGCATTCCGCCATCGCGAGGCGTTCGGCCTGCAATTCCATCCGGCCGATGATCGCCTCGACCGAATCGCCTAGAAATTCTGCGAAGCGTTCGATCTGAACCCGCGTCGTTTCGTCCGGAACTCTCTCGAACGCGATCGTCAGAATGAGACGCTCGACGGCACGCGGCGCGAGCTGTGAGCTCGCAACCGTGCGGAGCTGATCGTGGTTGAGAGGAGCGCACGTCCGCGAGGGCATGATCACCGGGACGATCGAGAGCTCGCCGAGCGTTTGACCTGCCCACTTCGCAATCTGCTGCCGGATCAACTTCAGCGTGTGCACCGTCGGCTCGCCATGGGTGACGATCGCCTGACTCTCGCCTCCGCTGAGACTCGTCAGCGCCGCCGCGGCGACACCGGGAATCGCCAGTGCGGCGGGAAGCAGTAGCCGCACGCGATCGAATTCTTCTGCGGTGAGAATGCGGCGGCGGCGGTCGATCGCCAGATCGCGCTGTGTCATCCGATCGTGAGCGATGCGGATCACTTCGATGGCCTCGGTCGACAACGCCACTGCCGAATGCGCTTCCTTCTTTTCTTTCGTCAACGGAATCCGCGACACTTCATTCACACCGCTGCCCGTGCTCTTACGGCCCTCCGCCATGTCGACGAGCGGCACACGTCCGACTCCGTAGAGGTTCTTCGATGCGAGCACGTGCACGATTTCCTGCATCACGCGCTCGGCAGCGGCAACGTCCGCCGCTTCGAAGTTTCGCTTGCCCGCCTTGTCGCGGAGATCGACGAATCCGACCATGCGTCTGCCACGGCCGAAGATCGGCACGGCAATCAAACGATCATGGTTCTGGCGAAACAACACCTCCGCGACGAGCTCGTCTTCGGCCAGAGCGTTGATGACCAGCGGTGAGTGCGTCATGGCAAGACGATGAACGAGTGGATCTTTTCCATCGACCACTTTCCGAGAACCCGGATTGAATGCGTATGAAGTAACGACTTCGTATCGCTCACTCGTGTAGGAAGCCGCGAGATAGAGCGCAGCTTTCGTCGCGCCGGCGAGCTCGTACGCGGCATAGAGCGCGCTCTTGAGCTCGGGCTCGAGCGGTCGAACTTCGTCAAGTACCGCGAACCCTTGCTCACGGACAGAGACGTCGTCTTGCAACATGGTCGTTGCTCTCCGTTGTTCTGGACCCACCAACAAGGTAAGGCTCACGTCAAAGAACCGCAACTGTCGTTCCGTTTTTGGTTGTTGCGCTCTTGCTCCCGAACGCCCATATTGTTCGCGGGTCCTCTTTTCAATGCGAAGCGTAGATGCGGCCGAAGACGATCGTCGTCGCTTAGGGAGAATTACCCCGCGAGCACCGATTCAGGGGCGGATCGGCCACACTCCCGTCAGAATTCTCGACATCTCGCTTCGCGGTTCGCGCGTCGCACACGATGAGCCGCTGCCGGTTGGAACGACTTGTCTCCTGCAGTTTCAGTGGCACGAGTGTCCGATCGAAGCGTGGTGCGAGATCGTTCGCTCCCGCCTCCATGCGTTTGCACGTGCAGGTCACGCGGAGTTTCACACTGGCCTTCGAATCGTCGAAGCCGTGAATGGTTCGGCACCGATGCTGCGCGAGATGATCTGCTGGCACGTCACGCGCGCGCTCGACGCGCAGATTGCCGACGCACATGGCGAGCCTCCGCCTGCGGATCTCGATTCTCCGGAGGTCGATCGCGTCTTCATCCGCTGCGAGTTCATCCGCGGGATCTGGCGGCGCGTGACGACCGCAGATCCTCAGCAGCCTCCCTACGGCTTTACCGTTCGCGCCAGCGAACCGCCGAAAAATATCGAGAGACTCATCCGAACGTACGAAGGAAGCGATACGGAAACGCGCAAACTGATTCAGCGCATCGCGGCCGTCAGCCTGGGTAACGATGCCACGTTGCCCAATCGTTCGTACACACCATAGCAACTCATTCCCCTTCATTCATTTACTAGCAGGCGGTGCGTTTCCGGCACATTTCGTGCTCGGACTGAGCTGTGGCCTGAATGTTCAGGCCTTAGCAGTTCACGCAGTATCTGAAAGATCCGAAGGAGAAACCCATATGGCGAATACCAGCAAACGCGGCTTTGCGTCGATGGATGCAGCCAAACAGCGTGAAATTGCGAGCAAGGGCGGGCGCGCGGCGCACGCGAAGGGAACAGCGCACGAGTTTACGTCGGACGAGGCACGCGTCGCCGGTCGCAAAGGTGGCGAGGCCGTCAGCCGCGACAGGCAGCACATGTCCAACATCGGACGTGAAGGTGGTCACAGCCGTGGCGCACGCGCACGTGCAGCGGCAACCTCCAATGTGCCCCGTCCTGGTGAGCAGACCTTCGAGCGTCAAGTCAACACGGAACGCTCCGGCTTCGAACGTTCGTCGGGCGATGTCGACCGCCCGATCGCGAACAACAGCGAACGCTCGCAGGAACGCGACCGCACCTCATTCGCAGCGCAGGATCGCAATTCGTCGTCATCGAATTCGAATCGCGACGACCGGCGCAACGACGGCGGACGCAATTTGTGAGGAACAACGGGCGGGTTGAAAGACCCGCCCACGTTCTAACCCTTCGCCGGACGCCCGCGAAGCGAGCTAGGTGCGTTCACGTTGGACCCTTCAACCACCCCCATTGCAAGACGATCAGACAGATCGCCCCCAAGAC
>CAZKID010000180.1:0-10242 GCA_964552405.1 uncultured Thermoanaerobaculia bacterium | reverse complement strand
ATTGACTCCGGGGATATATATTTCACACATTCCACGAGTACAACTCGTTTCACTTGCAGGCTAGCGTTTCGAGCGTGACTACTTGTTCTGGCCCTCCTATGAGTACGGTCTAATCATTGTTGATGGCACGTATCCGAAAGGAGGATGGCTCGACAACCTGAATCTTGCAGACATTATCTGGATTCCGTCCGGAGCGGTTTCGGTTCGAGTCATTCCGCGCTCTCACTATGCAACAGTCGTCGATGCGCAGGGTCGTGTATTGATCGTCGACCTTGCACACATCGATGAACGGTGGTCGCCAACCGGCGAACGTATTCTCTTCGATGAACTTTTCCCTTCAGCAGCGAAGGCACTCTCGTCCTTTGGCAGCTACGGAGTCGGAGCCTCGGATCCGCGCATTCTCTGGGCTTCGGAGCCGGGTCTGGTCAGTGGATCTCTGGCACCGGTGGTCGATCCAGACACGGGATTTCTGTTTGCCGGCCAAATGCAGGGCGTCAAGACCTCGGTCGTTCCTGCGATCGATCCCGAGATCAAGATCAACGTCGACGCCGGTAATGGAGGTCTCGAAGAAGCCGGGGGCGTGGTTCCACTCGGCGTCGATCCGCCGACGCCAAATGCTCGCCTCAACGAGAAGGACCCGAATGCCTCATTGGCCGCCTTCCGGCTCGAACTGAAGTTGCCGGGCGCGATCGTCGAGAAGATTGCTGGTTCCAAACTGCGATTGTCGGTGCAGAGTGAGTTAGTGCCAGGCGCGCTCGTCGAGCAGACGCAAGCTCCAATGCCGCCCGCACACTTGCGCACAAATCAACCGGATGGAACGCTCGATCCGCGCGCCGTCACGAGCTTCTACCTCGACCGCGAAATTCCTGTTGGTATGGAGCAGGTGCTTCGTCACCATAGCGGATTTAACAAGTTCGTATCACCGTGGATTGTGGCGATTGCTGATCCAAGGGCCAGCAGGAATTACGACTGGAAGGGATCAGACAAGACCAAGGCAGGATGTTCGCACTGTGATCGACCGAAGCGCCTTCAGGGGCTGGACGAGTCGAAAGGCGTCTATGAGATCTTCTCTGCGGGCAGAAGCTTTATCGTCCGCCCCGAGGTATGCGGAGCTGCCCTCAATGGGTGCGTCGGTCTCCAGTCGATCTTTGAGGGGACAAAGTATTCCTACTTGAACACGGCGGATCGCCTGACAAAGCGGATTCCGACTACGGCGGCGGACACTGTGCGCACGCCTAACGTGCTCGTTTCAGGGCAGGCACCGCCGATCGCCGGTGGATTGCTTCAGGAACGAACCTACGTCCATAGCGGCGAGATCGAAACAAGTGCTGTCGATCTGGATGCGGGTGGTGTCAACGGATGGGACGTTGCCGCAGGCCGTACCTATCGGTCGCGCACGATCGGAGGTACCGCGTTCGGAATGGGCTGGGAGTCCAATTTCTTCAAGCGGCTCCGTGCGCTGCCGAACGGTAGCGTCGAATATCGTGATGGGGCAGGCGAAGTCTGGACGTTTCCGCTCGTGAGGGATGTGGATTACGGTTCCCCTCCGGGACTCTTCCTGCGCCTCGTGCGGACTGACAGTGGCTGGCTGCTGTTTGATCAGCATTCGCGCTATGCATATTTTGATGCGCTTGGCCGTCTCACTGCAGAAAGCGACCAATTTGCCAATCCGAACGCCGCAGCGATTGGCGGAGCGGAAGGCAACGCCACTCACTATTTCTACGACAGTACAGGACGACTGATACAGGTCGTCGATGCTCTTGGTCGGAAGACAACGATTGACTATTGGAAGCCGGCCGAGGCAACGACAAAGGGCGCGTGGAGCGGGCTTGTGAAGTCGATTACCGATTGGCGTAATCGGTTGGTCCTTTATGAGTACACAGCTCCGGGTGTTCTCACATCAGTGAAGATGCCGGAAGTTCAAGCGGCGAGCGACACTGCGCAAGAGGCAGGGGTCTTCAGCGGACGGCCTGAGAGTCAATACGGTTATCTGTTGACGGCCGGCAATCTCAACGACCTTCTGGAGTTGTCTGCGAACCTGACGACGATCAAGGACCCGGCCTCCGTTGTGGGTAAGGGGCCCGATCGCGTGACCTTCACATACGACACGTCGGATAACGCATTCAAGCGCGATTGGGTCACACAACAGACTTGGGCGACGGGCGAGACCGCGACTGTCAGTCCGATCGGCGCGAGCGGCGGATTTGCCACGCAATCAGCGGTCACCGACGCACTCGGCCAACGGCGATCCTATGATTTCACGAGCGACAGAAAGCGCCTCGCGATCAAGAAATCGACCTCCGAACGAGTTCCCGTTCTTCAATTCGATCCAACGTTGAATGTTGCTCCGATGAGTGCAGACGCGCCTCCGGAGAGCCTGGCTACGGAGGTGCTCGAGTTTAACGGCGAAGATCAGGTGAAGAAGCTGAAGCTTCCCTATGGATTGACGGTCAACATAACACCTGAGGAAGCGCGAGGTGCTGCGGGACTGCGCCCAAAGAATATCGTGCGGAGCGATGATAAGCAGTCGATCACGACAGTGCCGCATTACGATACGAACGATGGCGCAGCGAACAACCTGCTCGAGGTCGGTCAAGGAACAGGCAGCGACGAAAAGAAGGTCTCAGAGTACCGCGAGCGGCCAACGCCATCCCGCACGAACCGGGAGAACGTGACGGTCAACGATACGGATCTGAAGTTCAAGAGGAACTTCGATACCCGCGGCCGTCTACTGAAGGCTCTTCAAGAAGGCATCAGCGACGGCGTTCAGAGTTCGGTCGAGGTGTACACCTATTATCCAGATGATGCCGAAGCTCTGGCTCGCGGTCGGATCGAAACGGTTACACGATCCGTTGGAGATGCCAAAGCAGTCAATATGCACTATTCCTACAAGGCGCTGGATCAAAAGGGAGCGGTGCAGGAAACGATCGAGGATCGTGTCCGTAACACGACGACGACAGTCGATTTCGACTCGCTCGGACGGCCCGTCCATGAAAAGGTTGTTGGATACGACGGCAAGGCATTGAGCGACGAGGCATACGGGTATGACGCGAATGGTCAATTGATCTTCACCAGACGCGCGCAGAAGAACCTTGGTCCCGTCATCACCCGCACGACGTATGACCCGATGCTGCGGCAGAAGGATCAGTCGATCAGCAACGCTGCTGTCGATGGTGGATTGCAGACGCTGACGACATCGATCACGTACGACCTGAAGAACCTCAAGATCACGCGCACGTATCCGTATGTCTCGAATTCGTCGTCCGTGGCTACTGAGGTCACGACCCTTGACACGCTGGGCCGGGCAACGGAGGTCAAGACGAGCGACCCCGCGAATGCCAACCAGGAAGAGAGCCGTATCTTCCGCTATGACAGACAGGGCCTTCTGTCATTCGAATCTGACCGGTCGCGCAAGGCGATCGTGCACGTGCATGATGCGTTTGGCCGGGAGATCGCGACCGTCGATAGTCTGTGGCAGCGGCACGAGTCGCAGTGGGATGCCTGGAGTCAACCGGTCGAAGAGACGTGGTTGGACTTGAAGGCATCGGCGCAATCGACGGGATCTGCCGTGATGGTGGGTCACATCAAGCGAGCATTCACGCGGAACGGCAAACTGCGGTCCGTCAATGACGAGTTGATCGCCGGTAGCCAGTTCCGCCAGACGCGTTTCGGCTGGGATGGCGGCGACACGGAATCAGTTCGCATGGGAGCGGCATCCGCAATCGATACGAACATCGCCGGTACCGCGCGAGGCATCACGAATCAATACGACATTGCCGGACGCCTGGTCGACCAGCAGTCTGGCGAGTTTGACGGGATCTCCGGACTCTTTACGGCGGGCGGCGTCTACTCACGTTCGCAGTCGCAGCCGACTGAGTTCAGCGGAATGCTGCCGCTGGCTGTGCACACAAGTGAGCCGCGCGCGGGCACAGAACAGGTGACGACAACCTCGCTTGATGGACTCGGCCGTCCAACGCTGACGACTGCACCTGGCGGCTATGAAGTTCATCAGAATCTGGATGAAGCGGGTAACGCACTGACGGTCAAGACAAGTGGCCATACGCTCGCGTCGACATCGAGTTATGACTCGCGCGGGCTCGTCACGCAAACGGTGCTGCCGGACGCAAAGCAATCGACGTTGCGTTACCGGTACGATGCATTGGGAAATCTGACCTCGTACACCGACGAGATGGGCAAGGAGACCGTCTACACGATCGACGGCCTGGGCCGGACCGTTCGAACGAATTACAAGGACTCTACCTGCGAAGAATCCGTGTTCGAGCCCGGATCCGGCGTCCTGTGGGCGCATCGGGATCGTGCAGGACGGTGGCTCCTCTACAACTACGAGGGTTATCGCCTCTCCAATATCGCGTATGGTCCAGTAGGAAAAAGCGATGAATGCACAGCGCCAGTGACGACGGTCCTTCCCGCACAGGGCGCATTGTTCATGACTTATGAATATGCCGAGGGCAATCGTCTCAAGAGGATTGCAACCGCAGAAGCCGCAATCGTGTTCGACGATTACGACTTCGGCGGACGTCCGCACACCACGCGCTCGATCCGCTACAAAGACGGCTCCGGCATGACGACCCAACAGATCGCGGACGTGCATACGCAACGTCACGTCTGGTCGGTCTTCGATGGCGAACGGCAGCGCTATCGGATGCCGGTCCCCGGAATGACGGTGCCGGAGAACTCTGTGGAGGCCGGCTGGAGAAGCTGGATTGAAGAGTCCCACGATGGAGCTGGGAACGTCACCTCGATGCGGTCATTCCTCGGCGAGAAGGACACCAAAGCGCCTCGGTCGATTGCAGATTCGGTCGCGCGCGGGTTTGGCCGTTTGGCGTCGCGTACGCGGACACTGACCCCGGCGACGTCGATGGTGACGAACTATGGTTACGCGGAGAAGGCACCGGAGAAAGTGCCGGATCCTGCGCCTCCCGGGTTTTCAACGACAACAGCTCCCGCACCGTACTCCGGTCTTCTGGGTCGCACGGAATTCCTCATTGGAAGCGATGCAGTGGCCGGAACGGTGATCAGGCGCGACGCCGCGCGCAGGATTTCGAACATTGCGCCGCTGGCAACCTCGACGCGCGAATCTTCATTCGGATACGACGAGCGAGACAGGCTGCAAACGTCGATGCTCAATGCGTTCAAGGGGGACGTACCGGGCAAGCCGGAGGTCGATGATTCCGTCGATGATGCGGACTTCCGAACGACGCGCTCGGTCATGCGTCTGAGCTCGGACGAGAAGACAAGGATCGGCTCGAATTGGCCATCCGTTGCACTGCCGTCGTTTGTGGCGACACCGAATGACGCGCATCAGATCGACACGTTCAATCTCGACAAGCTCCCTCCCGATTTGAAGTCGTTCGTATTCGCGGGAGGACGGCGAACGAGCGACGGAACGTGGCTAGCGGACTATGACTCGCTCGGACGGCTCGTTCGTCTCAAACGCGCGCAGCCGTCGACGACGGGGCCGAATCGTTATGAGTACGAATACGACCCGATGAACCGGCTCGTCGGCAGAACCGTCTGCATGAACGTCGAGAATACTTGTCAGCTCGACTCGCAACTGCGTGACGGTCTCCCAGCCGAGACGACCTTCGTTTGGGATCCGATTTCGGATCGCCTCTTGAGCATCTTCCAAGCAGGTAGGGGTTCAGGCGCTTCCGTGGGCGAGTACGATGGCCTGCTCCGTCAGTACGTTCATGGTGATCAAGGCTATGACGACCTGATCGAGGTCGTGGCTTCGGACTCGCCGGGGGTTACGCCGAAGCGGTACTTGCCGCTATTCGACGAGGCGGGAACGGGCAACTTGACGGCGGTTCTTGCAGCGGACGGAACCCTCATCGAGCGAGTCCTCTATGGCGACAGCTATGGTGCATCGCCACGCTATCTACAAAGTCCGGTTATCGAGAAGGTGACACATAAGGTCACCAAGAACAGTCAGGGCGCGATTACGAACGTCGAGATCGCAGCGACGCTGAGCGAGAGAGTCGTCGCCGATTCATTGATCGCAGGGACGAGGCTCTCGGTGATCAAGTCGGACGGATCAGCGAGCAAGTCGAGTGTCCAGCCGGCACTGGACGCGAATGGTCAAACGATTCGTTGGTCATTGGGAGCAGCGGATTGGGCGGCGATCAACACGCCGGATACGAAAGCGGTGCAGGTAGCGATCAACACAAGCCTGCGTGCGACCGGGTGGGGCACAACCCCGGTGATGAAGCCTGCTGCCTGGATCCTGGCGCTGCCAGGCATCAGCTCGACCGCCGCAGAGCCGGTGATCGTCACGGAGCAAACGAAGACGATCGAACAGAGCAGCGATGAAGAGAGCGTTTTCGAAGTCCGTGATCTCTACCTTGTTGCCTCTGACACTTCGAAGACGAACCTGTTGACGGGGTTCAAGGGATCGCCATTTATCGATCCGGGGTCGTCATACGCGTTCTTCCGCGAGAGGTGGTATTCGCCGAATGACGGTCAGTTTCTGACCGATGACAAGGCGGGATATCGGGACTCGAGCTCACTGTATGCGTTCTGTGGGTCGGAGCCGATTTCCTGTTCGGATCCAGTTGGAATGAGTGGAACAGAGGCGGTGGCTGCAGCTAAAACGGCCGCGTGGCACACTGCGGTCGCATATGCCGGTGGCGGGGTGCTCGGCTTCATCAAGGGCATCGGTGGTGCCCGTGCCGCGGGTATTGCTGGAATAGGCGCGATTGCGGTTTTCGGTGTCCAGGCTACTGCCGATCGAATGAATCAGCTGACTGATGAAGGTGATTACAGTACGTGGCACGCGATCCAATTTGCCGCGGGTGATCTCATCATTCCTTTCAATGCGATCGCAGAGCGAATGACAGGTCTCAATCTCATAACTGGCGAACGTCTAACCGAAGAGGAAAAGGGACAACGCACCGGCACGGTGATTGGATTTGGGACGGGCCTCTTCGCCGGAGCTAAGGGATTTGGGCAAGGCGAAAGCGCAGCGCTGTACCTCCGCGAAAACTACCAGATCACTTTTCGTCCGCCGATGCCGGTCACGATTGGCGGATTCGACCCTGGCTACTTGAAGATTTCTCGTCGGCGTCTTCCGGGCGTCGCTGAAGAAATTGAATCGGGAAATTTGCGCGTAATAACCGAGAGATCACCGCTAATTCGCGAAGATGTCCCGCATGAGCATCACGTCTTTCTTAATCATTTAGATGATTACTTCAATGAGAACTATGAGGAGTTTGACGTTCAGCAATATGCCGTAGATATTGATAGGACACTTCACGAGCTGGTTCATTTGGGGCGTGGGAAGAATGGGTTTGGGTTTAAGGCCGGATGGTGGGAGAAGCTGCTGTTCGAACGAATCGCGGTCATGGAAGAGGCGCAAGGCGGTCGCCCCCTTTCGCATGAACAACTCGAGCAAGTTGGTCGCGGTCTGTTAAGAAGATTTGGGGTGGATGACGTCGAATGGCATCCGTACACAAAGGGGAGGCGCTGATTCATGCATCCGCTTTGGGAGCCTGGATGGGAGGAGCGACTTTCGGCTGCGATACTCGCGAAAGGTTACGGCAGCGTGCTTGAGCTGCTAAAGGTGAATCCGGCAATAACCTATGCTGATCTTACGGGTGTAATCGGTATTCCGTTTGCCGAGGTGCAATTGCAGTATTTGGCCAATGAGGAGGCCGTGCGTGAGGGCTGCCTGTTCTGGGTGGCCCGCGACATATTCGCTCGAAAGGTCGTCGAACACTTCCCCGAGGGCTGGCGGATAGGCGATGCTTATGAGTCACCTCGGTTATCGTGTTTGGGTGATTGGGGTAGTACAGTGCTCTGGGCTACCGATGAGCCTTCAGTGCGGCAGGCCGTTATGGGTATTACGCGTTCAATTTCACACGATCCTCCTCCGCCTGGATGGATGCCTGCAGGTCCTGATGATCCATTGATCGTGAAGCGAATGGCCGAGTTCTGGCCGAGTACTGTGTCATAGGCGAGTGTCACGCAATGCGGGCGAGAAGTTGCTCGCGTGAGATCTCAAGGTGAGCAGTGTAGTGCCCCAATGGGAATTGCAGCGACCAGAATTGGAAGATTGTGAGCGACGCGAAGATGGTCCGTTCGTTGACAACTGATGTGAATTGATCGGAGACGATCTGGTTTGCGCGGCAAATGGGGTTTGAAGGCAGGGCGCTGCCACGGCGCTCGGAAGGACGCATTCGCGGAACGGGCGGGGACTGTCTCGATTACGCCGCGTCGGCGGTTGGGACGAGATGCGGAAGTAGTCGTTCAGGATCGGCGTAGACGATCTTGAACGGTAGCTCTATGCCGACATCGTGTCTGAGCGTCTCGATTTTGGTCGAGTGACCGAAGTACACATCGGCAGGAGTCGCGCCGTCGAGTCCTTGATGCGGACGAAGGGTCGCGTAGTACTTCAGGGCGATTCCAACACGCTCCTCGAGATGCGCGCGATGCAGCGGCGGGCGAAAACGGACATCCAGCATCTCCTTCAGCGTCCGCCAGAATCGTTCGATGATGGCAATGGAACCGCTGCGACCTACTGCGCCGAATCGATGCAGGATGCCGTGTTGAGAAAGAAGGCCTGCAAAGGCCTGACCCTTGAACTGCGAGCCCTGATCGGTGACGAAATGCTTTGGTTTGCCGTGGCGATCGATGGCTTCGCGAACAGCCTCCGCGATCTCCGCGCTCGATGGCTCGCTCCAGAACACGCGAAAGGCGACAGGGAAGCGCGAGTAGACATCGAGCACGACGACGACTTTCAGCATCCACGCCTTGAGGAAGCTCGCGATTGTCGTGATGTCGGTCATCCAAACGTGATTTGGCGCGGTGGCGATCAGCAGCTTGTCGGTGGGGGTCGGGTCTGGAGGAGTTGGCGCAGAAGGACGGGGTGCTTTTCGAAAACGACGAACGGTCTCGCGACCGATCGTATGTCCGGCACGAATGAGCATTTGTGCGATCGTCTTGCTGCCGCCGACCTTCATTTCGTCGAGCATCGCGACGAGCCGTCGCGTCACGTCACTCTTCGTTCGAAGCGGTGGCGTAGCCTTGAGTAGTGAACCGACGGTCTTTGCGTCCGGCTCGCGAGTCGCCTCCGAAATCCAGCGACCGATCGTGATGGAATCGACCAGAAATCGCTCTGCTGCTTCAACATGAGACAGGCTGTAAGTTCGGACGAACTCCACAATGCGGAACCGCTCTTCGGGTGAGTAGCGCTTGCGCTGCGCAGGCAGCATGCGGCGAAGGCGGCCGCGCAGGATGTCGAGCTCCTCGCGTTGCTCGATTGTCTTGAGCTCGGCGCGAGAATGCTCGGCGAACTGGTGAGCGAAGCGATGATCGGACTCGCGCCACTCAGCAAGAAGAGCGGCCTTGCCAAGGAGGAGCATCTCTTTGGTGCGAAGAAGCAGGTGAACGGCACTGGTGGAGATGTTGCGACTCTTTGCCAGGGCAGCGATCGCGCGTTTGTCGAGCGTGGTGCGAGTTTCCAATGAAATGCGGCCTTTCCAGAGATTTGGAACGGCTCAGAACCTGCCCGGGCGCGTTTGCCATTCCGCAGCTTGGGAGTGGTTTCAACGCGAGACGAACGATTCCACGCGCCGCACCGAGTCGAGAGTCGCTTTCGAGATCAACCATTGCGAGGGTAATACTTCTACAGGTCGTGGAGTGATCGCCATCCGTCGCGCCCGCCTTTCTCGGAATCGATGGAGCGACGTTCGAGCGCGCTGTCTTTGTGCCTACGATCGAAGCCATGGACGAGTCTCGTCAGCGTCTGTTTTGCCAGGATTGCGGAAGTGATGATCTCCGCTACTCCGAGCTGATCGTCGCGGTCTACGACGTCCGAGGGAGGGATGACGTTGGGAACCTGCTCGTTCATCTCAGGCACATCGATGAGCTGGATGGCACGCATCCGGAGATGCACTGTTACACGTGCGGCGCCGATTTCGTCGAAACGCGCGGCATGTTCGCGGGAATCGTGCATATGAATGCGCGCGCTTTCGGTGTTTGATCCGCCGTGCGTGATTGTTGTTCACGAGGCTTGATATGGATTATCCGTGGTGGACGATCGATGCCTCTGCGTGGGGATTTCATGAAGAGGACGAGATTCGCTGTCTCGAGTGCGCAGAGGCTAGCGGCAAGGCGCTCGGTTGGGAGTTGACCGATCTCGAGATCAAGCAACCCGGGTGAGTGAACTGGCGGGGTTGTTGGCCGAATTGGTTTCCGTTCCAATGAAGGGAAGGTCACCAAATT
>CAZKID010000179.1:0-10269 GCA_964552405.1 uncultured Thermoanaerobaculia bacterium | reverse complement strand
TTCTCCCCCGTGCGCGGGGGAGAAGGGACTATCTCAGGCTCGGACGAGGGTCGTGTCACTAGAAGCGAAGTCGAGATGGGACATCCTTATCGGTTGTCTTCGCGCCTCACGAGGACATCCAACAGCTCGTCCTTCTCCCGCCACACGCGATCGATCCACCCTTTGAACTCTTCCCGCACTGGCCCGGGCTCCGTGACCGCCGTGGTGAGAAACTGCGCGGGCACATCCAGCCTGCGTGCGCGAATCACGATGCGATCGATGCGCCCTGATACGAAATCCCACATCGTGATGTCGTGCTGCGGATAGGCGAGTGTGACGTCGAACATCGCATCGAGATTCTCGCCGAGGGAAGCGAGGGCGAAGGAGACGCCGCCGATGCGCGGTCGCAGCAGATGCTTATACGGCGACGCCTGGTCCGCATGTTTTTCGCGCGTGAAGCGCGTTCCTTCGACGAAGTTGAGAATCGCCACGGGGATGAAGCGATAGCGGCGGCAGAGTCGCCGCGACGTTTCGAGATCCTTTCCGCGCTTCTCCGGATGTTTCTCCAGATACTCCGGCGTGTAGCGGTGCATGAACGGAAATTCGAGCGCGGCGCACGCCTGTCCGGCAATCGGAAACCAGATCAGTTGCGACTTCAGGAAGAAGCGGATGAGCGCGGTGCGATTATGGAAGACGCGGAAGAGCGCGAAGATGTCGACCCACGAGATGTGATTGCTGATGATGAGATAGCGTCCCTCGTATTCGACCTCGCCGACCCCGCTGATGTCCCACTGCGTCGGGAGCATGAGATCGCAGATCGCATCGTTGCCTCCGACCCAATGCTCCGCGAGCCAGGCGAGCGCGCGCACGGCGCGTGTGCGGCTCGCCTTCGTCGGCATGCAAAGCTTGACGAGTCCCCCGAGGGCGACGAGCGTTCCCCAGAAGAGAAGATTGAAAAAGAGAAGGACGATCGTCGCGAGGCCGCGAAGCATCAGCGGCGACAATACACTGAAGTGAGTGACGAGTGATGAGTGACGAGTGATGAGTGGCCTGCGACATGATCCCCGCCTCATTGCTGCGGTCGCGCATTTCAACGCGGGAGACTTCGATCTTGCGGCGGACGCGTTCGAAGAGCTGTTCTTCGAGGCGATTCGCGGCGAGGTGCCGTTTATCCGTGCGCTGATGCAGGTGGCGACGGGCATTCACCACGTCGAGCGCAATCAACTGCGCGCGGCGATCGAACGGCTGCAGGAAGGTGTGCGTGCGATCGACGAAGTGAAGGATGACTTCGGGATCGACTTCGTACGGCTGCGCGCGGATGTCGTTGCGTTGCTGCCGAAGATCGCAGCGCGCTCGCGCGGCGACCGATCACGCATCGAGTGGCCGCGGCTGGCGGAAAAAGAGAAGCCGCTGCAGGCCGATCAGGGCGAATGAGCCAATGAGCACGAAGACGCCGGCGCGCCAGTCGGGCTCTCGCCAGCCTCCGAAGTCGAGTGCGTTTGCGATGGCACCGAGGATGAAGGTGTAAGGGATCAGGCCCGCCAGTTCCCAGCGAAGCCGCAGCTTCAGGAACGGGATCAGGCGAGCCGCGAGGACCGCGATGCCTGCCGCGGCCAGCCAGAGAGCGATGCCCATCCGGCGCGATTATCGCATTGGGCTCAGCCGTGGGAGATCAGATGCTGAACAACCAGAAGATTCTCGCAATCGAGGACGATCCCGAAGTCCTCGCCCTGTATAAGTCGTTTCTGCAGAAGCGGGGTTATCAGGTGCTCTCGGCGTCCGGTGCTCTCGAGGGAATGAACCTCCTGCAAAGCCATCCGGACACGCGGCTGATTCTGCTCGACCTCAACCTTCCCGGCATGAGCGGCGAGGAGTGGATCGCCTGGTATCTCCAACAGGGAAAACACACACCTGTGGTCGTTGCCTCAGGGAAAGGCGACATTCTGACGATCACGAAGGGCAACAACATGACCGCCGCGCTGACGAAGCCCTTCCACATGGAAGAGCTCCAGGAACTGATCGAGGTACTGCTGGCCGATGACTGGCACGAGCAGGTCAGCGTCGACAAGAAGTTGCACTGAGAGTGGCGAGTGACGAGTAGCGAGTGACGAGTAGCGAGTGACGAGTAGCGAGTGGGACCGACTTTACTCGTCACTCATCACTCGTCACTCGTCACTCGTCACTCATCACTGTCCTCATCCGTCGCTGCCGATTGCTTCGACGGGGCAGTTATCCATCGCGTCTTTGCAGAGCGTTTCTTCGGCCTCGGTCTCGGGCTGTTTGTAGACGTACGAGAAACCTTCTTCGTCATTTCGGACGAAGTTGTCGGGGGCCGTTTCCCGGCAGAGATCACAATCGATGCACTGGGTGTCGACGTAATAGCGGCCGGCGGGTTGACCTGGGACTCTATCGTTGGGGTCGGGCATGAGGACGGCGCATTCTAGTGGATGGAGGTTGTTCGATGAAGCGGAGTTTGTTCATTTTGTTCCTATTCGCTGCGGCAAGCGCGATTGCGCAGCAGCAGACGATCTCGGTCACCGGCACGGGCCGGACGACGGTTGTTCCTGATCGAGTCACATTCAACGTCGCGGTTCAGACCACTGGGCAGAGTGTCGACCAGGCGGTCAACGAGAACAACGCAAAAGTAGCCGCGACGATTGCGGCACTCAAAAGGGCAGGGGCAACGGAGCGCGACATCAAGACGTCGAACTTCAGCATCTACCCGCAGCAGGATTACCAGCAGGGCCAGGTGCCCCGCATTCTCGGCTACAACGTGTCGAACAGCATCACGGTGACCCGGCCGAATCCTGCGGAAGCGAGTAAGTTGCTGCAGGCCGCGATCGGAGCGGGGGTGAATCAGGCTTCCGGTTTGTCGTTCGAAGTCTCCGATCCGTCGCGGGGCCGCGATGCGGGACTGAAGGCCGCATACGAAGATGCGAAAGCGAAGGCGACACTGCTCGCGCAGGCCTCGGGACGAACGCTCGGGTCTGCGATTCAAATCGTCGAAGGCGGCGCTGCGGTTCCTCCGCAACCTCGTCCCTATGGAATGGTCATGGCGGCAAAGGCCGAGGCCGTGAGTCAGGTTCCGGTTGAGGCAGGGGTCCAGGAGAACTCTTATTCCATTTCGGTGATCTTCGAGTTGAAGTAGATAAATCAATGGTTTAGCTCGACATCTCGGCACCTCCGTTGCAGTTTGGATGGAAGGGTCTTGCACCCGAAGTCAAAATCAAAAAACGGGAGGTATCGCATGGAGAACCGTGATCGAGACAAGATGAGCAAAGATGTCGGAAAGGATGTCGGAAAGACGTCGTCGGACCTCGACAAGTCGAAATCGAACAGCGAGTCCCAGGTGGACTTCGGCAAGAACATCGGCCGTTCCGAAAATGTCGGTAGCGAGCCGAGCCGGCGCTCGGGCTCAGTAGACTCGTCGTCAGGCATGCAGGGGTCGAGTAAGAGCAACCTCGACAAGCAGGAGATTTCGCGTCGCGGAAGCGGAAGCAGCGGAAGCAGCGAACACTAACGAACGACGCTCGAATTGATTTGGAAGGGGGCCGCGCGATTCGCGCGGCCCTTTTTTTTGTCGTCGTCTCTTATCCTGAGCGAAGCGAAGGATCTACGGTCACACCGCGCTGATTTGAGCCCAAGAGTGAAGAACCGTGCGGTATGACCGTAGATCCTTCGCTGCCGCTCAGGATAGACTTTGCAGACTGAGCCATGGACAACGAGATTCGAATCACTGCCGCCGGCGAGGCCGATGTTCCGTTCATCAAATCGCTGTTGATCGAGGCGAAGCTGGCGAGTGAAGGGATCGATGATCAGTGGAAGATGTTCGTGGTCGCGCGCGACGGCTCGAAAGTCATCGGATGCGGCGGCTCGGAACCGTATCAATTCGCTGCGATCATCCGTTCCATCGCCGTCGACCCGTCGTATCGCAAGCAGGGAATCGGACGGCGGATCGTTCGTCAACTCATTGACCGTCTCGCTTCGCGCGGACTGCGCGAGTTCTATCTGCTGACGGTGGATGGCGAAGAGTACTTTCGCAAGCGCGGTTTCAAGACGATCGACCGCGACGAAGTGCATCCGCAGATCCTCGCCTCGCGGCAGTTTTCGGGCGAGTGTCCCGACAGCGCGGTGTGCATGCGGCTGGTGATGCTGGTGTAGGGTGACTGACAGCAGACAGCAGACAGCAGCAGAATCATCGGCATATGCTGAGCCCGCAGTGTTTCTGTCTGCTGTCTGCTGCCTGCTGCCTGCTGTCTGATTGCCATGAGAGTCTTCGACGTTCACCTGCACATCCAGCCGTGGGAGATGGTCAGCCCCGAGGTACTGGCGCTGATCGACGATGCATCGCATGCGGGGGCGAAGGAAATCCTCGCGTCGCCTGACAACGTCGTGCGCTTTCTCGACGAAAACGACATCGAGCGCGCCTGCTGCATCAACTATGTGTCGCCCGACGTCATGGGCTTCACGCGAAGCGTCAACGACTGGATCGCGAATTTCACGAGCGAGCATCGCGATCGTCTGCTGCCGGTCGGTTCCGTCAATCCTCTGCACGAGATGAACGTTCGCGACGAGATCCGCCGCGTGCTCGATCTCGGGATTCGCCTGATCAAAATTCATCCGCCGCATCAGCTCTTCGCGCCGAATGCGTACAAGCGGGGAGATCTCTGGCAGCTCGCGGAGATCTATCGCGAATGCGAGGCGAGGGGAGTGCCGGTCATGTTCCACACCGGTACGTCGATCTTCCCGAAGGCGCGCAACGTATTCGCCGATCCGATGCCGATCGACGACGTCGCGATCGATTTTCCAGCGTTGCCGATCATCCTCGCGCACGCGGGACGGCCGATGTACGGCGAGACCGCGTTCTTTCTCGCGCGCCGCCACGCGAATGTCTATCTCGATCTCTCCGGCATCCCGCCGAAGTCGCTGCTGCACTACATTCCGCGCCTCGCGTCGGTGGCGGAGAAGGCGCTGTGGGGAACCGACTGGCCGTCGCCCGGTGTCGTCTCGCCGAAGCGCAACGTGGAGGAGTTTCGCGCGTTGGGGCTTGGGGAAGAGATCGAGCAGAAGATTCTGCTCGAGAATGCGGAGCGGTTGTTCGGATACTGGCGCGTGTAGGACAGGCGCACTCGCCTGTCCGCTCCGGACTCCGAATGGACAGGCGAGGCTAGGACAGGCGAGGGCGCCTGTCCTACACCTCCGGAATCTCCGCCCCCGATGCGCGCAACGCGTCCCATGACCCGACGTCGCTCCAGCCGAAGTCGCCGCGGATCGTCGCGACGTTCGCTGCCTTTTCCATCAGCGCGTAATCAATCGAGATGTTCGGCATCGACTCGTAGTTCGCCAGCGTGACCTCTGCGATCTCCGGCGAGGCCGCGCGCAACGCTGCACGGAACGCCGATGCCCGCCAGATGAACATGCTCGCGTTCCAAACGTAATTTCCCGCGCGCAGAAACTCCTCGGCGATCTCGGCAGACGGCTTCTCCGTGAAGCGCACATTGCGGATCACTCCAGGCTCGAGCTTCTCTCCCAACTCGAGGTACCCGAATCCGGTATTCGGTTCCGTCGGTGAGATGCCGATTGCGACGAGCTCGTCGTGCGTTTCCGCGAAGCGGTAGCCTCGATCGACGACGCGTGCGAACTCGGCCTCATCGGCGATGAAATGATCGGAGGCGAAGCAGCCGATCGCTACATCGCCGAGGCGCTGCGCGATCGCGAAGCAGCAGAGCGCGATCGCGGGCCCGGTGTTGCGCCGCGCAGGTTCCGTGATCACGTTCGCTGGATTCAGCTGCGGCAGATGTTCGAGCACGAGCTCGCGATAGCGCTCGTTCGTCGACACGAAGATCTGTTCCCCCGGCACCACGCGCGCCAGGCGATGAAACGTCAGCTCGATCAGCGAGCGGCCGCCCCAGAGGCGAAGAAACTGCTTCGGACAATCATCGGATGAGAGCGGGCGCAGCCGCGTGCCGGCGCCGCCGGCGAGGATGAGCGCTGCGCGTGTCATCCGCTCTTCCTCCCGATCGCGATGAGACTGAGCCCCGTGGGCGGATTCGGCCCATCCAGTGCGCGAAACAGAGGAACGAAGCGGTCGAACAGCTTCGACTGCGCGGACGGCAGCTCCGTGCGATTGAGAATCTTCGAGTTGAGGATCCACGCTGCACGGGAGGCGCGGTTCTGGTAGCCGCTGTCGACGACTTCGAATCCTGCATCGCGCAGTTTCGTCTCGAGCTCCTCGCGCGTGTAGCGGCGAAGGTGGCCGATGCCCTGATCCAGCGCGCCGTAGAGTGACGGGTCGGCCGGCACGAACACGATCACATGACCTCCCGGCTGCAATAGCTGGTTAGCCTTGCGCAGCGCTTTGCCGTCATCGTGCGCACGCTCGAGGACATTGATGCAGAGCACCGTGTCCAACCTGTATTGATCGAGCTGCCTGGCATCGTCTTCTTCGAGATCGAAGCGCTCGATCCGGATGCCCGGATGACGGCGGAACGCATTGAGGAGGCGGTCGATATACGGCGTCTCGATGTCGGTGGCTACGACGAGCTCGCGCCCGTAGAGGAACCGCGTCATTGCCCCGGTACCCGCCTCGATCTCGAGCACGCGCTGCCCGACGTAACGCTTCACCCGATCCCAGATCCAGCGGTTGTACTCGAAAAGCGCGGAGCGGCGGCGCAGCGTGGTGTAGCCGGCCGGCTCCGTCGACGGATCATCGAACAGACCGTACTTGAGGATCGTCCAGAGGGCGCTGAAACCATCCTTCCAGTTGATCTTCTTTCCTTCCCAATAATCGCGGCCGTAGTAGGAGATCGGGACTTCGAAGATGCGATAGCCGCGCTTCGCCACTTTCGCTGTGATCTCCGGCTCGATGCCGAAACGATTCGAGTTGAGCTTGATCGACTGAATCACTTCGCGGCGGAAGACCTTGTAGCAGGTCTCCATGTCGGTGAGATCGAGGTTCGTCGTCGCATTCGACAGAAACGTGAGGAAGGTGTTGCCGAGGCGGTGCCAGTAGAGCATGACGCGGCGGGGATAGCCGGCGAAGCGCGAGCCGAAGACGACGTCGGCGTGTCCGTCGAGAATCGGCTGAATCAGCTTCGGATAGTCGACCGGGTCGTATTCGAGATCGGCGTCCTGAATGATGACGATGTCGCCGCGCGCCTCGTCGATGCCTCTGCGAATCGCCGCACCCTTGCCTTGATTGACCGGCTGCAGCACGTGCCGGATCTCGCTCCACTCTTTCGCGAGGCTCTCGACGATGTCGTACGAGCCATCGGTCGAGCGATCGTCGACCACGATGATTTCCTTCGGAATGTTCACGGCGCGCACGCGGCGCAGAAGCTCCGTGACCGTCGCCCGCTCGTTGTAGCAGGGGACGATGACGGAGAGAATCGGTGTGGTGGTCTCGGTCACGGCGCGCGTATTGTAGTCAGACAGCAGGCGGCAGGCAGCAGGCAGCAGGATAGGAGCACGAAAACCTGCTGCCCGCTGCCTGCTGTCTGCTGCCTGAAGCGATATCATCCGTCGCCGCCACCTCCCATGCACGAGACCAACGAGACGCTGCGCAAAACAGTTCACATCCTCGCCGGACTTGGCGCGTTCGCGCTGAAGTTCCTGACGTGGCAGGGCGCCGCGGCGATCGCCGCGCTGGCCACGATCTCGAACTGGCTCGTGCTGCATCGCATCGTTGGGAAACGGGTGTCGCGCCATGAGCGCGGCTGGGATGCGGGCATCGTGCTCTATCCGTTCTGCGTGCTGATTCTCATCCTGTTGTTTCAACGTCAGTCCGCGTTCATCGCAATTCCATGGGTGCTCCTCGCGTTCGGCGACGGCGCGGCAGGACTGATCGGCCGCGCAGTCCGCATCGCACCGCTCCCCTGGAATCGCGACAAGAGCCTCGGCGGCACGCTCGCGTTCCTCGCGTGCGGCGGCGCGGCGACATTTGCCGTTGCGCGGTTCTTCGCGTTTCCGTTCGGCGTCCCGGCAATCACCGCGGTGGTTGCCGCCGCGATCGTCGAGTCACTGCCACTGCGCGTCGACGACAACATCACGGTGTTGTTCTCCGCAGCAACCGCGCTTGCGATCTTCGGTACGCCGCCGATTCCGGGTCATCAGCTTCCGCCGATCGCAACCGAATGGATCTTGGCGAACACACTGCTCGCGGTGATCGGTTACGCGTTGCGCGGCGTCAACCTTTCCGGCATGGTCACCGGCTGGATCCTCGGCTGCATCATCGTGATCGGCGGCGGGCCGGCGCTGTATCTGCCGCTGCTCGCGTTCTTCATCATCGGTACGCTCGGCACGAAGCTCGGCTTTCGCCGCAAGGCGGCGGCGGGGCTCGCGCAGGAAAGCGGAGGAAGACGAGGAGCGGGACATGCGATCGCGAACGTCGGTGTCGCGGCACTCTGTGCGATCGCGATGTGGCGCGGTGTCGATGTGCTGGTGCCGCTGCTCATGGGCATCGCCTCGCTCGCGACCGCCGCATGCGACACGACAGGCTCCGAGATCGGCCAGCTTTTCGGCCGGCGCGCATTTCTCGCGACGACGCTTCGCCGCGTCGAGCCGGGAACGGAAGGCGCTCTTTCGATCGAAGGCACAGTGGCGGGGATCATCAGCGGCTCGCTCGTCGCGCTCACCGGAGTGGCGGCGATGTCGCATCATCTCGCGCAGGGATTCATGGGAGGGATCGTCATCGCGAAGAGCCGCACCGTTCTCGTGCTCACTGTTTGTGCGTTTCTGGGCTCGTATCTCGAGAGTCTCGCCGGTGTCTGGAATCGCAGGCACGGAAGCATCGTGCCGAACGGTGTTCTCAATTTCTTCAACACGGCGATGGGGGCGATGCTGTTCTACGTCGCGATCCACTTCATCCCGATGTTTGGATTCACACTGTGAAGAGAATCGTGATCGTAGGCCGTCCGAACGTCGGCAAGTCGACGTTGTTCAACCGCCTCGCGGGGCGGCGCCGCGCGTTGACGCACGATCTGCCGGGCATGACGCGCGATCGCCTCAGCGACATCGTGACGCTGGATGACGGCCGCACCTACGAGCTGACGGATACGGGCGGACTCGAATATGGCGAGACGCCGATGTCCGCGTTCGCCGGCGAGATCAAAGCGCAGGCGCAGCGCGCGCTCGAGGAAGCGGACTTCGTGCTGTTCGTCGTCGACGGCGCCGCGGGACTGCTCGCCGAGGATCGCGACATCGCCGAGGAACTTCGGCCCGTCGCGGCGAAGACCGTGCTCATCGTCAACAAGACGGATCGCAAGGATGCGGAAGCGAGCGTGCCCGAGTTCTACGAGCTGGGACTCGAGCGCGTGTTCCCGATTTCCGCCGAGCATGGCGACGGCATTCAGGACTTGATCGATGCGATCAGCGAGATCGTTCCGGACCTCTCCGATGAAGAGAGCGCCGGCGAGGCGTCGGCGCCACTCAGAGTCGCGATCATCGGACGGCCGAATGTCGGCAAGTCGTCGCTGCTCAACCGGCTGCTGAACGAAGAGCGCGCGGTCGTCTCGCCGATCTCGGGCACGACGCGCGATGCGATCGACTCCGAGATCGAGCGCAACGGCAAGCGCTACCTGATCATCGACACCGCCGGCATCCGCCGCAAAGGAAAGACCACGGATGAAGCGGAGAAGCTTGCGGTCATCTCCGCGCGCAAGGCGATCGAGCGCTGCGAGCTCGCGCTCGTCATCATCGATGCGACCGAGGGAGTGACGGCGCAGGATGCGACGGTGGCGGGTTACGCGGACGAAGCAGGGAAGGCCGCGCTGATCCTCGTCAACAAGTGGGACGTGGACGAGCACGCACAGGACGATGCGAAGAAGTTCGAGGAGATGGTCCGCTTCCGCCTCAAGTTCCTGCAGTACGCACCGCTCGAGTTCATCTCCGCGAAGAGCGGCCGCCGCGTCGAAAAGATCTTCCCGAAAATCGACACGATCGCGGCCGGCTATCGCGGCCGCTTCCGGACGTCGGAGCTCAACCAGATTCTGGAGAAGGTCGTGCGAGGCCATCAGCCGCCCGCTGTGAAGGGCCGCCCGCGCCGCTTCTACTACTGCACGCAGCTCAAGTCGGGACCGCCGACGTTCGCACTCTTCTCCAACATCTCCGAGCCCCTGCACTTTTCGTATCGCCGGTATCTCGACAACCAGTTCCGGGAAGCGCTGGGGCTGGTTGGGTGCCCGGTGCACTTTGTCGTGAGGGCGCGAGAGGGGATGAAGAAATAGGGCTGCCGATGACGATAGTCCCTTCTCCCCCGCGCACGGGGGAGAAGGTGCCCGAAGGGCGGATGAG
>CAZKID010000178.1:0-10272 GCA_964552405.1 uncultured Thermoanaerobaculia bacterium | reverse complement strand
GTGCGCGATGCCATTCGGCGTTAAGGCCGGCTCCGTCGATCCGGAGAAGGTTTCGCAGTATTCGAAAGAAGACTCGATCTCGCCGATGCTCGATTCCGCACTCGAGCACTGCGCGATGCTCGACGACCTCGGCTTCGACCAGTACTGCGTCTCGCTGAAGGACTCCGACCCGAACAAGGTCATCGATTCGAACATCCGCTTCGCCGAGGCACGGCCTGACGTTCCGCTGCACCTCGGAGTCACCGAGGCAGGGATGCCGCCCGATGGGGTGATCAAGACGCGTATCGCATTCGAGCAATTGATCACGCGCGGCATCGGCGATACGGTTCGCGTTTCGCTCACTCTTCCTTTCGACAACAAAGGCGATGAGGTGACGGTCGGTCGCCAGATTCTCGACGACATCGAGCATGGGCGTTTCCGCTCCGTACCGCGCTTCGAGCAGAAGGGGATGAACATCATCAGCTGCCCCTCCTGCTCGCGCGTCGAGAACGAGGCGTTCATCGATCTCGCGCACAAGGTCAAAGAGATGACCGAGTACGCAAAGGATCACGCGATCACGATTGCGGTGATGGGCTGCCGCGTCAACGGCCCGGGGGAAACGGACGATGCCGATCTCGGTATGTGGTGCGCGCCTAGCTTCGTGAATCTGAAGCGCGGACCGGAGTCGATCGGATCGTTCACGTATGACGAGATTCTCGGGCGGCTTCGGCAGGAGCTCGACAAACTGATCGAAGAGAAGGCGGCAGTCACCTCCGCATGAAGCGCATTCACTACCTCGCGATCTCCGCCGTCATCATCATCCTCGACGCCGTGACGAAGTGGCTCGTCAGCTCCCGCATCGCACTGCACGATGCGATCACAATGGTCCCCGACTTCTTCTCGATCGTCCATGTGCGCAACACCGGCGCGGCGTTCGGCATCGGCGCGAATGCGGAGTCGCATTTCGTACCGCTGCTGCTCAACAGCGGCGCGATCCTTGTGTTTCTGATCGTCGTGGCGTATGCGTTGCGGACGCCCTTGAACGACCACACGCTGCAGATCGGACTGCATCTGATCGTGGGCGGCGCGATCGGCAATCTCGTCGATCGATTCCGCTTCGGCTACGTCGTCGACTTCCTCGACGTCTACGTGCGCGACCATCACTGGCCGGCGTTCAACGTCGCGGATTCCGCGATCTGCATCGGCATCGCACTGCTCTT
This sequence comes from uncultured Thermoanaerobaculia bacterium, assembly GCA_964552405.1. GTDB lineage: Bacteria > Acidobacteriota > Thermoanaerobaculia > Gp7-AA8 > Gp7-AA8 > JAJPHC01. The sequence goes on along the minus strand of CAZKID010000178.1, from coordinate 9,073 downwards.
CCTCGACATGAAGAAGCGCCCCGGCTGACGTCTTCGATCCGTAACAACGTTCACCTCTTCGCCACCGGCGCGCTTCGCATTTCCGAATCGCATTCACGAATTCACGAATGCGTCGCTCGGTTTCTCTAAGAGAAACGGGCGTGGCACATCCGCTGCGATTTACAGAACGCATCAGGAGGCCGTCATGCGTTTTGTAACAGTGCTCGCCGCAATCGCGCTCTCCCTCGCAGCAGTCGCAGCGCCGGTGCACCCTTCCCTTCCCACGCTGACCGTCAACGACGAAAACGGCAACACCGCACTCTCGATTCAGTCGCTGCACATCGACGTCATCATCCGCGGCCATCTCGCGCGGACGACCTACGAGATCACCTACGCAAACAATCTCGATCGCGATCTCGATGGCGACTTCTCCTTTCCGCTGCCACCCGATGCCGAGGTGAGCGACATTGCGCTCTACTTCGGGACCGTGTTGCGCCACGGCGTCGCCGTGCAACGCGAACAGGCGCGCACGGCCTATGACGAGACGATCCATCGTCGCCGCGTCGATCCTGCGTTGGCGGAGTGGTCGTCGGTCTCCCGCGCATTTCACTTCCGCGTCTACCCCATTCCCGCGCGCGGCACCAAGCTCGTCCACATCGCATACGACCAGGAGATCGCCGTCTCGCCCTACGAGCTCGATCTTCGCTACGGCAAGGCCCTTCCGGACTTTCGACTATCGATCGACGGACATGCGGACGTCGACGTGCAAGGGCTCGATGTCCGAAGGAGCGGCGACACCCGCAGCGTAAAGACGAGCGGCAGGAACATCGACGCGTTCGTGAAGGCGACGGCCTCCGACGGCGAATCGGGCTACGTGGTGTTCTCTCCTTCCGAGAAGACCTGGTACGCATCGGCACGAGTGCAGGTGCGCGGCTCTCAACGCTCCGTTGCACCCGCGCGCCACATCACGATTTTCTACGACGCATCCGCGAGCGCCGTGCATCGCGACGCGGCGAAGCTTCGCCAATTCCTCGCCGCCTTCCTCGCACGCCAGGATCCCGACGTACGTGTTTCCGTCGTCCCGTTCCATGTCCTGGTCGAGGGCGGACGCGATTCGACCGCACAGGGCCTCGACTCGCTTCTGAGCGAGATCCCGATCGCCGGCGCGACGAATCTCGCGGACGCAATCGATTCCATCGCGAACGTTCGGAAAGACTCCCGAGTCCTCCTCATCACCGACGGCGTGAACAACATCGGCGAATCCTCCCGTCTCGGCCATGCGATCGCGGGAATGACCAAAGCTCCTCGCGAAGTGACGATCGTGAATGCGTCTCGCGATGCCGACGACCGAGTGATGGGCGAGCTCGCACGCGCGTCCGGGGGCTGGCTGCTCGATCTCAATCGTATCGATCCCGGCGCCGCGGCGGAAACCGCGATGCAAGTCCCCTCGCGCATCGCCGTCCAAAGTGCATCCCCGTTGATTCGCGATCTACTCCCGCAACTCCTCGTTGCGACGAAGGATCAACCCGTCGTCGTGAACGCCCGCTCTCGCGAAGAATTCGCGGCGCTTCCGATCATCTCGGGCGCGGCGCGTCACGAGATTCCCCTTCGCCGCCTCGACAACGATGAAGAAGTCGATCTGGTACGGCGTGCGTGGGCTCGCGCACGTCTGCACGATCTTCTCGAAACGGGAGCGGCCCCGGACGAACTCCTCGAGCATGGGCGCCGCTTCAATCAATTGACACCACGCACCTCGCTGCTGATTCTCGAGACATGGCGCGACTATGAGCTGTGGCAGGTGCCGATTCCGAAGGATCTACTCGACCAGCGAGCCGCAGAAATCGCGCAAGCAGAACGGATGCGCCCCAAAGCGCCGCCTGCAGGAACGGTCAATATCGTCGGCCGGTCGCGCGACAATCCACCGACGAGCCATTCCTGGTTCATTCGAGGGAACGTCGAACTTGGAGGGAATCCACTTCCGGGCGCCACGGTCACGCTCATCTCGCAGGATGGTCAGAACCGCTCGACTGTAACGGACGCCAACGGTTCGTTTTTCATCGCATTGTCACGACCCCCTTCGGGCTTCACATTGACTTCGGAACTGGAAGGCGTGGGCCGCACGACCCGCGCATTCGACGCGCGGACACCAAGCGGTGCGATCGTGCAGATCTCAATGCGCTTCGCGGCCGTCGCCGAAGCAATCACGGTGACGGCGGAATCCCCGCTGGTGATGGGTAGCGCACAGATGGATGCACTCCCTGTCTCTCGCTCCCTGGCCCACAGCGATTCTCTTGCACTCGCCGACCGCCTCCTCGGGTCTCTCGATTCGGAGGACGCGCTCGCGATGACGGACGAAGACACACAGAAGACGACGATCGTGGAGCGAACTACGAAGATCAAGGAAGTGATCGCCAAACTGCAGACGCTGGAATCGCCGAGCGAGCGCTATCGCTACTACGCAGCCGCGCGCTCCATCCTCGGCGGCGAGAAGCTTTTCCAGGCAACGGCTGCCCTTGCGCTACGCGGTGAGTCGCCCGAGATGGCCGTGCGTGTGCTGACGGATCTCGTCGAGGCGTGGCCCGATGACGCCGCGACGCTGCGGCTCATCGGACGGGTGCTCGTTGGTTGGCATCGTGAAGATCTCGCACAATTGCTGTTCGAGCGCGCGATCGAGCTCGAGCCCGATCGCACCCAGAGCTGGCGCGAGCTGATGCTGCTGGTCGCGGCAGAGGGAAAGGATCAGGCACTCACCGCGCTGCAGCGGCGATACCAGGCGGCGACGCACGATCCGCGCATGGCGCAGATCGATCGCGACCTCGAGCAGGAGCTGCGGCTGCGGCACGCGGGAACGGATCCGCGCATCGACGCCTCGGCCGACATTCAGATCGAATCGATGTGGGACTCGAACTACACCGATGTCGATCTGCACGTCATCGAACCCGACGGTGAGGAAGTCTTCTACAACCATCTGCAGAGCAAACACGGCGGACACCTGCACGAGGACGTCACGACAGGTTTCGGCCCGGAGACCTACACGATCGCGCATCGGGAAAAGGGGGCGTACAAGATCGTGCTCGTGACGTACTCCGGCGACAACACACGGGTCATGCGAGAGACGCTGGCACACGTGATCGTCTGGGTACGCGGCGAACGGCGTGACTTCGTCGTCGCGCTGCCGAACACCAATGACAAGATCGAGGTGGCGGTGATCGAGTAGGTCAGCGAACGATCTGCATCACGAGACCCGTGAATACGACCTGTCTGTCGGGTGCAATCACACCCGACAGCGCGGCGACGAGGTGCATCAGACGTTCATCACGGGCACATCACCCTTCACGATCACGCGCGGCTCGGTCATCTCCTGCACCTGTTCCGGCGTCACGCCCGGTGCCACCTCGATCAACTGCAGTCCGTCGTCGGTCACGTCGAGCACGCAGTAATCGGTGATGATGCGATTCACGCAGCGCACGCCCGTGAGCGGCAGCGCGCACTTGCGCAGGATCTTCTTCTCGCCCTTCTTCGTGACGTGCTCCATCGTGACGATGAGACGCCGCGCGCCGGCCACGAGATCCATCGCGCCGCCCATCCCCTTGACCATCGCCCCCGGCACCATCCAGTTCGCGATGTCGCCATGCTCCGACACCTGCATCGCGCCAAGGATCGAGAGATCGATCTTGCCGCCGCGGATCATCGAGAAGGAATCGGCGCTCGAAAAGAACGACGCACCGGGCAGTGTCGTCACCGTCTGCTTGCCTGCGTTGATGAGATCGGCATCGACCTCCTCATCGTTCGGAAACGGGCCGAGCCCGAGAATGCCGTTCTCCGATTGGAGAATCACTTCCATTCCATCCGGGATGCAATTGGCCACGAGCGTCGGCATGCCGATGCCGAGGTTGACGTAGAAGCCGTCGCGCACTTCCTGCGCGGCACGGCGGACGATCTGTTCGCGATTGAGTGGCATCGTCTATCCCTTCCTCACCGTGCGCTGCTCGATCCGTTTCCTGCGCGGAGCGACGACGAGCCGGTGTACGAAGACGCCCGGCGTGTGGACGTGATCCGGATCGAGCTCGCCCACTTCGACGAGCTCCTCGACCTCCGCGATGCAGACCCTGCCCGCGGTTGCGGCCATCGGATTGAAGTTGCGCGCGCTCTTCCGATAGACGAGGTTGCCGTAGCGATCGCCCTTCCACGCCGCGACGAGTGAGAAGTCGCCGACGATGCCGCGCTCCATCACGTACATCCTGCCGTCGAAGTCGCGTGTCTCTTTCCCGTCCGCGACGATCGTGCCGTAGCCGGCCGGCGTGAAGAACGCCGGGATGCCCGCACCGCCGGCGCGCATCCTCTCCGCAAGCGTCCCCTGCGGACAGAACTCGACTTCCAGCTCGCCGGAAAGATACTGCCGCTCGAACTCCGCGTTCTCGCCGACGTACGACGAGACCATCTTGCGGATCTGTTTCGTCTGGAGGAGAAGTCCGAGACCCCAATCGTCGACGCCGGCGTTGTTCGAGACGCAGGTGAGATTCTTCACGCCGCTCGCAACGAGCGCGTTGATGAGATTCTCTGGAATCCCGCAGAGTCCGAAGCCGCCGACGACGAGCGTCGAGCCGTCGTTGATGTCCTTGACCGCCTCTTCAGCGGAGGCGACGAGTTTGTTGATCATGGCGGCAGGAAGATATCAGAGCTGCCTGCCTCACGATCATTCGCACGCAAGCCGCAAATAGTTTTCTTCCGCCGGCGTTGCCGCCGACAGCAACGACCGTCCTGCGAGCTCGCGCGACAGGAGCACGATGTTCTCGATCTTCCTGCGAGCGCGCGACACTGCGCCGAAGCGGTCGAGGCGGCGCGCACTGTCATAGATCGGCTGAAATGCCGACTGATCGCGGAGCAGCTGGATGAAGTGAATCGCCGCCTGTTCGATCACGGCAATGTCGCCGATCACGGAGAGCGCCGGAAGCACCGGCTTGCGGCGGTCGAAGAGCACGAACAACATCAGCGTCCGTTCCCACGGTGCGACGTCACTTCCCAGGGGCCGGATGCAGCCCAGCGTCAGCGCCTGCGCGAAATAGTGTTCGCACGCCGCCTCGCCGCGAATCGTGAGAAAGCTTCCGAGCTGAGCAACAGCACTCGCGAACTGCAAGTTGAGGCTGGGCATCGTCGGGTGTGGCGCGGCGCCGCGCGCGATTCGCGCAAATGATGTCAGCGGCTCGATGGTGGTGACCGGAGTTTCCTGAGATTGGGCGTAGACGGCCTGAGTGGTGGGCATACTCCACAATTGGTCGCATCACTCCAGCAAGCAAGGCGTCGCGCGCAACCGATCTAGGTTTGTAGCGGCGCCGTTGCGCGGCGGTGACATTGTTACAGCTCTACGTCACGCCGCACTTCGTTCGACAGTAACCTCGATGTCCTTCCAGCGCCCCATCCGAAACCTGGCCACGCTCAGCGTCGCGCGCGTGAAATGGCCGAGCACGATCGCCGTCCAGATGTTCGCGGCGTGGAGACTGTGCATCGATTGCAATCCTGCGCAGATGCCGATCGGAATCACGATCTGCGAAATGATCGAGATGTAGAGCGGGCTGCGCGTGTCGCCTGTTCCCTGCAATCCGCCGGTGTAGCTGAGCGCGACCGTCACCAGCAGTCCCGACACGCTGAGGAAACGCAGCAACTGAGAGCCGATCGACGTCACGAGCGGCTCGGTCATGCCGAAGATCCCCAGCAGCAGATTCGGGATCAGAAGGAATGCCGTGCCGACGACTGCCGCGACGGCCAGACCGAGGCGTGCCGCGATCGCCACTCCCTGCGCGGCGCGCTCCGGTTTTCCGGCGCCGAGATTCTGTCCTGCGATCGTCGCGGCCGCGCCCATCAAGCCGAACGACGGCCAGGTGATCAGCGAGAAGAGCTCCGTGTATCCGACCGCATAGGCCGCCTGCGCCGCGGCACTTTGCGGCAGCGAGCCGATGAAGCGGACGAGCAGCACGCCGGCGACGTTCATCGCGATGCCCTGAAAACCCGCCGGCAAACCGAAGCGGAACAGCGAGCGAATGACCTCCGGATCAGGGCGAAGATTCATGCCGTGATGAAAGCGGATCACTGATCCCGGCTTGAAGAAGAGCCGGATCCCGAGTCCGGCAACGATGACGTTACTCGCCACGGTTCCAAGTGCTGCGCCCGTGGTTCCGAGCCGCGGAATCAGCAACACGTTGAAGACGATCGTAAGAATGGTCGCCGCAATGCCAAGGCGGAGCGGCGTGCGCGCGTCGCCGGCAGCGCGAAACGCAGTGCCAGCCATGAAGAGCAGCATCATGCCGCCGATGCCCACGAACATGATGCGCAAAAACGGCAGCGCCTCATGCTGCACTGGCGGCGCCGCATTCACGATGCGCAGCAGCGCCGGCGCGGAGAACCAGCCGACAACGCCCATGATCGCGGCCAGCGCGATGGCGGTGAGCATCGCCTGATAGACGACGCGGTTCACCTTCTCCGGTTCATTCGCGCCAGCGAGCCGCGACACCAGTACGACCATGCCGGTGAACAGCGAGTTGATGAAGACGATCACGACGATGATGAGCTGCCAGCTCACGCCGATCGCCGCATTCGCCGTGTAGCCGACGTAGTGGCCGACCATGATGTGGTCGATGATCCCCTGCAGCCCGGCCACGGCGTTCTGTAGCATCGTGGGCCAGGCCAGCATCCAGACGGCCCGCGCGAGCGGACCGTCGGTGATGGAGCGATCGAAAGATTGTTGACCGGTCACGACTCAATGCGCGTGCGCGTGATCGTGATCGTGATGATGATGGTGATGCTCGTCCGGACCGTGCGTGTGTCCCAGCATCCCGCTCTCGATCTGCTTCAGGATCGACTGCGCGAGATCGCGGAATGACGCCGCCGCCGCCGACTGCGGATCGAGCACCACGATCGGCTCGCCGCTGTCGCCGCCGACCACGACCTTCGGATCAATCGGCACTTCGCCGAGGAAGGGGACGCCGAGGACTTCGGCGGTCTTGCGGCCACCGCCGTGGCCGAAAATTTCTTCGCGCTCACCGCAGTGCCTGCAGATGTAGAAGCTCATGTTCTCGACGATGCCGATCACCGGCACGTTCACCTTGCGAAACATCGCGAGGCCTTTGCGCGCGTCAATGAGCGCCACATCCTGCGGCGTCGTTACGACGACCGCGCCCGTCAACGGAACTTTCTGCGTCATCGTGAGCTGCGCGTCGCCGGTGCCGGGCGGCAGATCGATGATCATGAAATCGAGCTCGCCCCACTTCACGTCAGTGAGGAACTGATCGAGCGCCTTCATCACCATCGGTCCGCGCCAGATGACCGGCGTATCGGGATCGGTGATGAGCCCGAGCGACATCGTCTTCACGCCGTGGTTCTCCATCGGCATGATCTTCTCGTCCGACTCGTCGATCTGCGGACGGCCTTCGATGCCGAGCATCATCTGTTGCGACGGTCCGTAGATGTCCGCATCGAGCAGACCGACCGTGTAGCCGAGCGAGCGCAGTGAGAGCGCGAGATTCGTCGACACAGTCGACTTGCCGACGCCGCCCTTGCCCGATGCCACAGCGATCTTGTACTTCACGCCGCTGAGGATTCCGCCCTGACCTGCCGGTGCTGCAGCAGCTGTCTGACGCGCGCCGATGTCGAGCGACACATGCACGTTCGTCACGCCGGGCAGCGCCTTCACGGCTTCTTCGGCATCATGCGCGATCTGCTCGCCAACTTTGGGATTCTCGGTCTGAAAGCGGATCGTGAAGATGACGTTGCCGCCATCGACGCGAAGATCATGAACGAACCCGAACGCGACGATGTCGCGTGAGAGTCCGGGGAAACGGACCTTCTTCAGCGCCTCAAGTACGTCTTCCTGCGTTGCCATTTCGATTCTTCTCCTCTTTGAAGCGCTCGTACGAGGCACGGATGATGGGGATCGCCTCTTCTGAGGAGGAGACGATGGACACCACGCCGAGATCGCCGGGGCTGACCAGACCCCGCTCGACCATCGTCGCGTTGATCCAGTCGATCAAACCGGGCCACATTGTACCGACGAGGATGAGCGGATGCTCGGTGACATGCTTCACCTGCAGAAGCTGCCAGACCATGAACAGCTCGAGCGCGGTTCCTATGCCGCCCGGGAAAACGATGAACGCCGAGGAGAGGCGAACGAAGTGATGGAGCCGTGAGAAGAAGGTGCGATGGCGGAAGACCTTGTTGACGAACGGATTCGCGGCTTCTTCTTTCGGGAGATGGATCGCGAGGCCGAAGGAACGCGAGTGGCTCTCCACCTGACCTTCGACCGCGCCCGCGTTCGCGGCTTCCATCAGTCCCGGGCCGCCGCCGGTGACGATGTCGACGCCCAATCGCGCCAGCTCGCGGCTGAGCTTCTTCACCTCATCGTAGATCGGGTCGCCGGGCTGAATGCGTGAGCTGCCGAAGATCGACACGCGGTAGTGCTCGACGCGCTCCGGCTGGATCTGATCGAGATCGTTGATCGTGTCCCAGAGGTGATAGATCGCTCGATCGAGGATGTGACTCGGGTCGATCGAAGAACGTTTCTTCGCCGTCGCCTTACGGAGCTCCTCGAGTTGAGGAGTGGTCGTCCGATCTTTCTCGCTACTCATGGAGTTGTTTCAGTTCTGAGTTCTGAGTTCTGAGTTCTGAGTTCTGAGTGCCCGTTGTTGGTCTTACTCAGAACTCAGCACTCAGAACTCAGAGCTCGTCCTCTCATTTCACGATCCAGACGTCTTTCGCGTACTCGCGGAGCTTCGCCTCCGCCGCGCGCGCGTCCGCCTCGCTGGCGAATTTCACGCGGACACGAAAGACGGGACCTTTCTCATTCGACCCACGATCGACATAGGCACCAGTGAAACCTGCTCCGATGACTTTCGCGGCAAGCGCTTCCGCGGTCTTCTGGTCGCCACTGGAGAGGAGTTGTGCGTAAACGGGTGTGCCTGCGGGTACCTTGTGTACGACAGGCGCCTCGCCTGTCGTCGCCGCAGGGACAGGTGCAGGCGCTTTGTTTACGACAGGTTCCTCGCCTGTCGTCGTCGCCTGGACAGGGGGGGGCGTCTGTGCTTTCCCCTCCGTGTAGCCCTGG
>CAZKID010000177.1:0-10273 GCA_964552405.1 uncultured Thermoanaerobaculia bacterium | reverse complement strand
CTACGCGCGGCGGATCGGCCAGCTCGAGCCGCTCGATGTGCGCACGGTGCCACGGCTGTTCGAGCGCTTCGTCGATTCGCAGCTCGCGCGCGGCGCGCGCCTGGGGGATATCAAAGTGCCCATCCTTCGCACGGAGTGGAGCGCGGACGCCTCGTCCGCACAGCAATCATGAAGATCGCTCTCATCTCTCCCAAAGGCCCGCTCTATCGTCATCGCGGCGGGATCTTCCGCAAGTCGCTCCGCTATCAACCGCTCACGCTGACGACCCTCGCCGCACTCGTGCCTCCCGAGCTCGATGCGAACGTCGCGGTCTACGACGAAGGCATCCAGGATGTGCCGGAGTCGCTCGACGCGGATCTCATCGGCCTCACGGTGATCACCGGCACGGCGCCGCGCTCCTACGAGCTCGCCGCCCGCTATCGCGCCCAGGGCAAGACCGTCGTCCTCGGGGGCCCGCATGTGACGCTCGTTCCTGACGAGTCGGTGGAGCATGCCGATGCGATCTGCGTGGGCTATGCCGAAGACACCTGGCCGCAACTCCTGCGCGACTTCGCTAACCATTCGTTGCAGCGCGTCTATCGCCAGGCGCACGACTTTTCGCTCGATCGTCCGGACATGCCCTTCGCCCGCCGCGAGCTCTTCGACAAGCGCCACTTCCTCACGCAAGCCGTGTTCGAAGCGACGCGTGCCTGCGGTCACGATTGCGAGTTCTGCATCGTGCCGAGCGCGTGGGGAAGCCGCCAGTTTCAGAAGCCGGTCTCATGGGTCGTGGAAGACATCCGCCGCACCGGCCAGAAACGCATCCTCTTCATCGATCTGAATCTGGTTGCCGACAAGGCGTACGCCCGCGAGCTCTTCACCGCGCTCGTTCCGCTGAAGGTCCGCTGGTTCGGCCTGTCGACAGTGCTGATCGCGCACGATCCCTCACTGATGGAGCTCATGGCCCGCTCCGGATGCCGCGGTCTCCTCCTCGGTCTGGGGGGCGTTTCCCCCGCCGGCCCGGGGGACGCGAAAAACCTCTTAAACGGGTCATTCGACTATGGGTCGTTCATCCGCCATTTCACCGAGCTCGGGATCGCGCTGCAGGGTTGCTTCGTCTTCGGCCTCGATCACGAAACGAAGGATGTGTTCGAAGAGACGGCGCAGTTCGCGATCGACAACGCGATCGATCTGCCGCGCTTCGCGATTCTCACGCCGTTCCCTGGCACTCCGCTGCACTCGCGTCTCGCGAGCGAGGGGAGGATCCTGACGCGCAACTGGGAGTTGTACGACGGTCAACATGTTGTCTTTCAGCCGCGGCAGATGAGCGTGGACGAGCTCTACGCGGGCCATGAGCGCGTCTGGAAGTCGGTGTATCGCTACAGTGCGATTGCGCGCCGCCTCTGGAACGCCGGCGCCCTCGAGCCCCTCGGCCTCGCCTCCAATCTCGGCTACCGCTTCTACGCCCACCACCTCCGTGAGTTCTACACATGCGACGCATTTGTTCCTTCTCCCCCGCGCGCGGGGGAGAAGGTGCCGCAGGCGGATGAGGGGGTCGTTCCTCTCGGCGCGAGCTCATGAAACTCACCTTCATCCATCCCGCGGTCGGCCATCGCGCCGGAGAGCGCTACGTCCGCACGTGGCAGATGGAGTCGCTGCCGATCGCGGTCCTCGCCGGCCTCACGCCGAAGGACGTCGACGTCCGCTTCTTCGACGACCGGATGGAACGCATCGACTTCGATGCGCCGGCGGACGTCGTCGCGATCCCGATCGAGACCTACACCGCCGCGCGCGCCTATCAGATCGCGAGCGAGTATCGGCGCCGCAACATCCCCGTGATCATGGGCGGCTTTCACGCGACGCTCGTGCCTGACGAAGTCTCGCGCTACGCGGAAGCGATCGTCACAGGGGAGGCCGAGGGGGTGTGGGAGCGGGTCATCGATGATGCGCGCCACGGGACGCTGCAGCGCCGCTATCACGCGGAGCAGCAGCCGCTGTCGCGCATCCGCGTCGATCGCCGTCTCTTCAAGGACAAGCGTTATCTGCCGATCGGACTCGTCGAGACGGGCCGCGGCTGCCGCTTCCCGTGCGAGTTCTGCGCGGTGCAGACGTTCTTCTCGCGCACCTATCGCCGCCGCGATGTGAACGATGTCATCGCCGAGCTTCGCGAGTTGAAGGACGAAAAGCGCGTCTTCTTCTTCGTCGACGACAACTTCGCCGCCGATCTCCAGTCAGGCCGCCCCCTGCTGGAAGAGCTGGCGAAGCTCAATGTGCGCTGGATCACGCAGATGAGCATCGATGCCGCGCACGATGAAGCGTTTCTCGAGGAGCTGCATCGCGCCGGTTGCCGCGGCGTGCTGATCGGCTTCGAGAGTCTCGACGAAGAAAATCTGAAAGTGATGAATAAGCGGTTCAACACGATGCGCGGCGGATTCCGCAAGGCGCTCGCGAATCTGCGCCGGCATCGCATCTTCGTCTATGGCACGTTCATCTTCGGTTACGAGCACGACACGCCGGCATCGTTTGATGAGGCTGTCGATTTTGCAACGGAGGAGGGGATGTACATCGCGGCGTTCAATCACTTGACGCCGTTTCCAGGGACGCCGCTCTATAAGAGACTACAGAGCGAGGGGCGGCTGCGCTTCGAGGCCTGGTGGCGCGATCCACAATATCGCTACAACGCGCTGCCATTCGTGCCGAAGCAATTGACGCCGGATGAAGTCACAGCAGGATGCGTCAATGCACGGCGCCGCTTCTATGGGTGGGCGAATATCGTGCGCCGCAGCAGGCGGCATCTGCACGACGCGTTCGTATTCCGCAATTTCTTCCTTGTGAACGCGATGCATCGCAACGAGATCTCGCAGCGCAATGGCTATCCGCTCGGCGACGAGACCTGGCGCGGTCAATTGCTGGAGGTCGGGTGAGCACCTATCGTCTCGCGACCGAAGCGGACGACGCGGCGATCCGCCGGCTCCTGCGCGAGAACGGGATGCCGGCCTGGGTTGAGATGACGATGGAGCGCGAGCCGTCGTACTTCGCAGGCCACAATCAATTCGGCCGCGACTGGGCCGTGATCGCGGAGGAGCAGGAGCAAGTCGTCGGGATGTACAGCGCCGCGGTCATGCCTGTGCATCTCAACGGGGTGCAATCGCGGGTTGGGTATCTCGGCGGATTGCGTGTCGATCCGCGGCATCGGAATCGGATCCGGCAATTACGTGGTGGATACGAGTCAGTGCTGCGGCTCGCGCCCGAGGAGGTGCCGCTGTGGTTCACGGTGATCGCAGCGGAAAACAAGCCCGCACGCCGGTTGTTGGAAGCCGGAATCGCAGGCCTCCCGACGTATTACCCCCAGGGCGATTACATCACGTTCGCGATTTCGGCAAAGTCCAGGTGGAGGGACAGGCGCCCCCGCCTGTCCACCGAGCCGGCAGGCGAGGCGCCCTGGAATTGGCGACGCGCGACCTCGGAAGATGCCGCGTCAATCGTCACGTTCCACAATGAACACGCAAGCAGCTACCAATACGCACCTGTCATCGACGGCGCGTTAGTCAAGCGTCTACCCTTCTACATCGCCGGCAACCTCGACGCGGTCGCCGCCCTCTGGGATCAACGCGCGTTCAAGCAAATCGTCGCGCGGCGTTACAAGAGCCCTGCCGCAATCAAGCTCTACAACGCCTGGGCAAGACTGACAGGAAGAATCACGCTGCCAGGAGAAGGCAAGCCGCTCGACCAGACATTCATCGCATTTTTCGCCTGTAAGGAACCGTCGCACGAGCTGATCAGCAGTCTCCTGCTGCATTGTGAAACTCCCGTGGCCAGCATCGGCATGCACGCGACGAATCCCCTTCGAGACACGATCGAACGCTTCAAACCGATCTCTTATCCGGCAAAGCTCTACGCGGTCACGTTCAACGGCCAGCCGAACATGCGCGGTCTCCCGGCCCAACCGGAGGCTGCACTCCTTTGAGACTCACCCTGATCCGCCCCAACCTCGGCGACTATCGCTCGTCCGACGCGATGCCGCCGCTCGCGATGGGCATCCTCGCCGCGCGCTCGCAGGGCTGGGACGTCACCTTCTATGACGAGAAGGCGGAAGAAGTGCCGATGAGTGCAGACACCGATCTCGTCGCCATGAGCGTCGAGACCTTCACCGCGCATCGCGCATACGCAATCGCGGATGCCTATCGAGCGTTGGGCGTGAGCGTCGTGCTAGGCGGGTACCACCCGACGTTCCTGCCCGATGAAGCCCTTATGCATTGCGACGCGATCGTGACCGGCGATGCCGAAGGTGTATGGGAGCGGCTGCTCGCGGACGCCGGGCGCGGCGCAATGCAGCGCCGTTATGCCGGTGGCAGCGAGCGCTCGCTCGACGATTATCAGCTCGATCGCTCGATCTATCGCGGCAAGGACTACGCACCGGTCGAGCTCGTGCAATACGGGCGCGGCTGCCGCTTCTCGTGCGACTTCTGTTCGATTCACAGTTTCTATGGCGCCTCGCTCCGCGTAAGGCCTGTAGAGAGTCTCGTCGCGGAGATCGAGACGCTGCCTCCGAATCGCCTGCTGTTCTTCGTCGACGACAATCTTTTTGGGCGGAGATCGGATCTCCTCGCACTGCTCGACGCAATGACGCCGTTGAAGCGCCGCTGGTCGTGCCAGATCAGCATCGACGTCGCGCGCGACGAGTCTCTCCTCGATCGCATGGCTGCCGCGGGCTGCGCGTTCGTGCTGATCGGTTTCGAATCGCTCAACGAGGCGAGTCTCGTGCAGATGCACAAGTCGTGGAATCGCGTCAGCGGCTCGTATGCGCATGTTGTCTCGGCGCTGCACCAGCGCAACATCGGCATCTATGGCACGTTCGTGTTCGGTTACGACGCCGACACGCGCGACACGATGGAGCGGACGCTCGACTTCGCACTCGAGTCGCGGCTGGAGATCGCCAACTTCAATCCGCTGACCCCGACGCCGGCATCGGCGCTCTATGACCGTCTCTCTCAGGAGGGCCGCTTGCTGCGCCCACAATGGTGGCTCGAGCCGGGTTATCGCTATGGCGACGCGATCTTCGAACCGCGCGGCATGTCGGCGGAAGAGCTGGTCGAAGGCGTGTTCGAAGCGAAACGCCGCTTCTATCGCTGGAGCTCGATCGGCAGCCGCATCGTCGGCGCGTATCGCGAGCTATCGCTCTTCTGCGCGTCGATGACGGCAGTGGCGAACGTGATCTCGCGGCGCGAGATCTATAAGAAGCAGTTCAGGCGGTTGGGATGAAGATCGCCTTCCTCAAACCAAATATCGGCAGCATGGGGCACAGCCTCTATGTCGACGTAGGCCGCATGGAGCGGCTAATGCTCTCGGTGCTTGCCGGCCTCACACCGCCGGACGTCGAATGCGTGCTCTATGACGATCGCATGGAGCCGATCCCGTTCGACGAGCCGGTGGATCTTGCGGCGATCACAGTCGAGACCTACACGGCGCGGCGCGCCTACGAGATCGCTGCCGAATATCGCCAGCGCGGCGTCCCCGTCATCCTCGGCGGCATGCACATCACGCTGCTGCCGGAAGAAGCCGCCGGACACGCCGACAGCATCTTTCTCGGCGATGCCGAGACGGTGTGGGCGCAGGTGGTCGAGGACGCGCGCAACCACAAGTTGAAGCCGCGCTACGAAGGCCCGCCGGGAGTCGGCCAGCTCGGCCGCGTCCTGCCACGCCGCGACCTCTTCAAAGGGAAGGGCTATCTGCCGCTCACGCTGATGCAGTTCGTGCGCGGCTGCCGCTTCGCGTGCACCTTCTGGGAGGTGAGACAATGATTCGCGAAGGAGCACCATGACCGCGCACTCGATGCAGTGGCGCGCGAGATCGAGGCGAAGGATCGTAAGTTCATCTTCGTCATCGACGACAACATCGCGAGCGATCACAAGCTCCTCGCCGAGTTCTGTCATGCGCTGAAGCCGCTGGGATTGCACTGGGTCAGTCAGGCGAGTCTCGACGTTACGCGCAATCTGCCACTGATGAAGCTCCTGGAGAAGTCGGGTAATTGGGGCAACGTGACGGGCTTCGAAACGATCACGCCCGGCAGTCTGAAGGACGCGCGAAAGTCGCCGAACCTGCCGCGCTTTTCACAATACAAGGAGGAAGTGCGGATCCTGCGCGAGCATGGGATGCAGAGCTGGGCCGCCTTCACCCTCGGCTACGACCACGACACGAAGGAGTCGATTGAAGCAACGGTCGACTTCGCACTCGAGAGCCGCTTCACGCTGGCCGCGTACAACATCCTGATGCCGTATCCCAATACGCCGCTCTATAAGAAGCTGGAGAAGGAGCGGCGGCATCTGTGGGATGGCAAGTGGTGGCTGCATCCGCAGTATCGCTTCAATCACGCAGCATTCGTACCGAAGCTGATGACGCCGGAGGAGCTGACCGATGCCTGTCACGCCGCGCGGACTCGCTTCAATAGCGTGCCGTCACTGTTCCATCGATTCGCCGACGTGAAGACGCATCTGCGCTCGATCTCACGAATCGGCGCGTTTTGGAAATACACGTTGTTGTTCAAGAAAGAAATTCCCAAGAAGCATGGGATGAGGTTCGGATTGCATTGAGTCGTTCGCGAGTCCTTGATTGGTATCAGTACGCGGCGCCGGCCATCCTGACGCCGTTATCGTTCTATCTATGGTTTGATGGGCGTTGGACGTCGGTCGCTGTGCCGTGGCTCGTGCCGATTCTCTGGGCGTACATCGTTCCTGGTATCGGAACGAATGCGCTGAAGATGTGGGAATTCGACACGCGTCTGCGGCTCGGCCGCTTCCGGCCCCATCACGGATTCGTCTTCGGCTCGGCGACGTCGATGCTCGGTTGGTGCGTGCATCTCCTGCCTCATTACGTCATTCTGATGCCCATCCTCCTCGGCATCATCAACGTCGCGTACGACATCAAGGCGCTGCAGGCAGGGGTTCTGCGCGTTTACAACCAGCCGGCGGCGGAGGGAAAGTCAGCGACGTTCATCGCGCTCGATTACGCGCCATGGTTCTTCGGCGGCTTTGGTGCAGTCTATGGTTGGGGTCTGCACAAGGATTTCTGGCTGGTACTCGGACTCTCGCTCATCGTTCCGACGACACTCTACATATTCTGGTCATTCATCGCGCACGGCCACACCGGCCTCGAGCCTCGTCCTCGTCCTGTGGAGGGACAGGCGCCTCGCCTGTCCACCGAGCCGCCAGGCGAGGCGACTGCCAATCCACCGGAAACGCTCAACTGGCTCCTCCTGGCAATTGCCGCAATCACCACCTCCGCTCTCTTATGGCTCGCTTGCCATGCCCCATGGCCGATCGCGCTCGCCGCCTGTGCAGCCTTCACATTCGTCAACAATCTTCCCTTCGTCCTGATGCACGAGGCCGTCCACGGAGTCGCCGCGAAAGGAACCCGCAACACGCTCTTCGGCTTCCTCGCGGCCTGCATGTTCCCAACATCCTTCTCCCTCCAGCGTGTGGCACACCTCGGCCATCACGCACGCAATCGCACTGACACAGATCTCTACGACTACTACCTTCCGCACGAGTCGCGCTTCGTCCGGAACCTCTGGCTGTATGGGGGAAATCTACTCGGCCTGTATTGGTTCTGCATCCCGCTCTCGAACCTCTTCTATCTCATCGCGACGCCGCTCTATCGCTCGCAGCGCTTCATCGAACGGATTGCGCCGAGGATGGGCTTCGGGCCGCATGTGCGGGAGATTGCGCAGATCAATCCCTGGCGAGTCTGGTTCGAGATCGCGTGCGCGTTCGGATTCCAGCTCGCCCTCTGGCTCGCGCTCGATCTCCATTGGAAAGGCTGGCTGCTCGCACACTGGCTCTTCGCGATGCACTGGTCCGCGCTGCAGTACGTCGATCACGCCTGGAGTGAGCGCGATGTGACGCGCGGCGCATGGAACCTGCGCGTCCCGGCCGTGGTGCGCTGGCTGACCCTCAACTATCAACTGCACCTCGCACATCACGCACATCCTGCTGCACCATGGACGCAACTCCCGCGCCTCGTCGAGGCCACTGCACCACAGCCGTCCTTCTGGCAGATCTACAAGAGCCTCTGGCGTCACGGCGTGCAGCCCGCACCGCCGATGGGAGCGGGGGCAGGCGCAGGGCTGTTTTCGTGAACGTTGACGTCCGCCGCCCGCGGAACTAAGTTTCGATTACACCGCCAACCGACTGGTCCCCGGTGGGCAAGCAAGGAGGTCTCATGTTCTCCGCGCGCGCTTCCGCGTTCTGTTTGTCGTTGCTGTCCGTTTCGATCGCTCTTCATGCTCAGGATCCGGGCATTCCCATGAAAGCATCGCCGGCGATCACGGCGGGAACGAATGGGGAGAGGATCCGCTTCGGCACCGCGGACACCGTCTGCCAGATCCGAGTACGCATTCTCGCGCCCTCGGGTGCATCTCTCTTCGATTCGGAATGGAAGGACGGCAATGTATTCGACTGGCCGGCCGAGCCACAGTGGCTCGATGGCGGTGTGTATCGCTGCGCCGTGATGATCAGGGATCTGGATGGCCAGGTCATCGAGAAGCACGCTGCGTTCGCGATCCGTGGCGGAGAGCTCTCCATCGAACAGGACAACGAAGCGGAAGGGCTGACGATCATCGCTTCCGATGAGAATGCCCCGAAGCTCACGATGCTCGCGCACGACGGCACGCGCGGCGCGGTCGTCAGCACCAGCGGCGATCTCAGCTTCCGCTTCGGCAACTTTCTGGCGGGGAGGGACAACGAACGGATGCGCCTCACCGCTGCGGGATCGTTGGGAATCGGAACCGACAAGCCGCTGGCGACACTCGATGTGCGAGGACTGATGCGCACCAGCGAAGGAGTGATGTTTCCCGACGGGACGATTCTGACGAGTGCTGTGGGTCTCCCAGGAGAAAAGCAGACCATCGAAAGGTCTCGCCAGATTCCCGGTGGACAGGTGGTGAGCGAAGGTAATCTCGGTGGGACACGCACCACTGCAGGAAGAATCCTCGCGCCGCGTTCCGATGCGGCGGGTTATCAATTCATGATCGATAGCACCGGGATCACGAGTTCCGGCAATCTCAATCTCCCCACGACGGGATCTGCCGCGGCCGGGGTCATCATGATCGGCGGGAACCGTTTTCTTCACCGTTTCCCAGTCATCTACAACACGTTCCTTGGAACAATCGCCGGAAATTTCTCAATGACGGGCGTCAACAATACCGGTGTCGGATTTTCAACCCTGACCAACAACTCGTCGGGCGAGGGTAACACGGCTATCGGCGTCCGTTCCCTGGTGCTCAACTCGATCGGTAATGACAACACGGCTACGGGCGCCGGCGCGCTCGTGGATAACACGGGCGGTAGTTACAACACGGCCAGCGGTTTCAACGCGCTCCCTTTCAACAGTCAAGGGAGCTATAACACCGGGGTTGGCTACAACGCCATTTACTACAATACGACCGGAAGCTTCAATACGGCGATCGGCCAGAGTGCTCTTTACAATGCAACGGGCGACTACAATGTCGGTCTGGGTCCTGGAGCAGGTTACAACCTGACGACGGGCAGTAACAATATTGACATCGGCAATGTTGGTGTTGCCGCCGAATCCGGGACGATCCGTATCGGTGGCTTTGCACAAGCGAACACCTTCATCTCCGGTATTCGCGGTGTGACCACAGGCAGCGCCGATGCACTCGGCGTCGTGATCGACTCCAATGGCCAGCTTGGAACCATTTCGTCGTCGCGCCGCTATAAGTACGACATTGAAGACATGGGCGACGCAACTTCCAATGTGCTGCGACTGCGTCCAGTGACGTTTCGCTATCTCGCACATGGGGATCATGCACCGCTGCAATACGGTTTGATCGCGGAGGAAGTGGCGAAGATCTATCCCGAGATGGTGACGAGGGACCGCAACGGTGAGCCCGATGCGATCATGTACCAGTACCTCGCGCCGATGCTGCTCAATGAAGTGCAGAAGCAGCAGAAAGTGATCCAATCGCTCGAAGACCGGCTGCAGAAGTTGGAGGCGCGTCTGGCGAAGGATTGAACGAAAACGATCCGGTGCGGTGGTCGGCGAGTGGAACGAAGCCCATGTCGCGCCATCCCTGCAGCAGCAGCTCGAACAGTGGGGCGAGCTTCCGGCCCTCGAGCTCGGCGTGCAGCGTGTACACGTGGCCGGTCGCCGGCATGTCCTTGCTCAATCCAGCAGATGGTCGACCACGTTATGCGTGTCGATGCCCTCGGTGCCGATCAGCTCGTCGAGCGTCGGCAGCGTGGTCGGAAGCTGCGGGCAGGCGATGACCTCAGCCTGG
>CAZKID010000176.1:0-10310 GCA_964552405.1 uncultured Thermoanaerobaculia bacterium | reverse complement strand
ATGGCTTTCTCGTTGCCCGGAATCGCGCGGGCGGACAACACGACGGTGTCCCCAGGCCCGACCTTGACGGACCGGTGATCGTCGATGGCGATGCGGGGAAGCGCGGCGAGGGGTTCGCCCTGCGATCCGGTCGCCAGGCACAGGACCTCGTGCGCGGGGAAGTTCGAGACGTCGGAGTCCCGGATTTGAAGGCCCGCGGGAATTCGGAGGGTGCCGAGGCGTTGCGGGGACACCAGGGGCCCGTTTTGGTACCGCCGTGCGGCGACGATCGTCGAGCGGATGACGTTGAAGGAGCCGCAGAAGCGTTACGCGTCCTATGGCTTGCTGCTGCGCGACGTCGACAAGATCCTCGCAGAGTCGGCGCCGACGTCCGTGTCGATGCCGGTGCAGAAGGCCGCCTCCGGGCCGGTTGCGAACGGGAGCAACAAATGGTTAGTCCCGCTGCTGGTGGGCGTCGTGATCGTCATGGCCGTGCTGCTTCTTGCGAGACGAACGACGAAGCCTGAGGCTGCGACACCTGCGGTTCAGGCCAGGCCGGTGGAGGCGGGAACGGCGCTGACGGTCACGAGCGCGACGGCACAGACGGAAAGCGCGCCGTCCTTCACGTTTCCGGCCGCCGCGTATACGCCAGCCCAGCAACCCGCTGCACCAACCGTGCAGCCGATCGCGCAGCAGCCGCAACAACCGGTGCAGCAGCAGCCGCAGTATCAGCCGCAGCCGCAATTTCCGCCTCCTCCGATGGGCGGCCCGCCGCCGGGTGGTCCGGGAGGGCCTGGCGGTCCTCCGCCACCACCACGGCCGTGACTACGGGGGCCTTCATTAAGACGTTCACGCGGAGACGCGGAGACGCGGAGAAGTCAGCGAACTAGATCCAACTTGAGCGTCGCGTACTTCTGATCGATCTCGATTCGCACCGGCAGATGCCGCGCGTCATCGCTCAGCCAGACGCGCACTTCGCCGGTCTTTTCGCTGCCGATCGGCTGGATCTTGAAGGGGCGTACCGCGATGTTGTTCAGCACCGTCGCAGGCTGAGGAATGTACAGCACGCCATAGCCCTTCGAGCCGGAGAAGATTTCCGCGCGCTTCGGCATCCGGAGCTCATCCGCATGCTGCCGCAGGTAATAGATCGAGGTGAGGACATCCTTCGGCTCGAGTGAGCTCAGCTTCTTGATGCGCGTCTCGTTCGTATCGTTGTCGACGCGATGCACTTGCGTCTGCCCCTTCGCCGTATCGAAAAAGATGCGCTCGTCGCGATGGTCGTCGCGATACGCGTAGGCATTGCGGCTGGAGAGTGTTTTCGCGCCGTCCGGCGCCATCAGCGACTCGTAGAGATAGAACGACCGCGGGTCATCCTTGCCCAGGATCGTGAGCTGCGAATGGATGTTGCCGGCTTCATCCGTCTGCAACGTCCCGCTGCCCGACGCAGGGAACGCCATCTTGGCCGCCCACGTGATGCCGCCTTTGAGACGCCACGAATAGTTCAGCGTTTCAGCGCGAAGAGGCAGAGCAGATGCGACTCCCGCGAGGAGCAATGCAGCAAGTGTTTTTTGCATATTGGATGGTCTACGAAACAAGCACCGCCGCCCCCTTATTCAACTCAGCCGTGATGCCGGCGACCGTGCTGATGCGTGCGAACCGTCTCCTCAATGCATATTCGGTGCGCTCTTTGATGGCATCGACACCGAGCTCTTCACCTGGCTTGTCCCAGTTCGGAATCGGAAACGTCATCGTCGCCTCGGTCACGAAGTCGACGGCGAAGCCGAGGTCGGCAGCCACGCGTGTCGTGGTCTCACAGCACTGTTCCATCTGAATGCCGCTGATGGTTAGCCGGCGGACGTTCAGCGAGAGGAGGTGCGGCAAGAGCGTCGTGCTCGTGAAGCAGTTGCGCGTCGACTTGATGAGGACAGGCTCGTCCGCCTGCGGCTTGATGAAATCCATCAGCTTGAAAAAGGGGCTGTCGATCGTGAACGCGTCATCCTCGTCGGTGTGAAGGAAGTAGACGATCGGGAGCTTCGCCGCGCGATAGGCAGCGATTAACGCCGCCACGTTCTCCTCGAACTGCAGATTGTTCCGGCGGTCCCACCGCGGTCCGGCCTTGAAGGAATCCTGAGCGTCGATGACGAGGAGTGCGGACTGAGAAACGGGAACAGTTTCGGGGTTGAGCATTGAATCCTCCTGCAATCACTGTAGGGATTCCAGGCGTGCGCGTGCGGACGCGATGAGGACAATTCGGGACAAACCGCCGAGCGGATCTACGCTTTCCGCACGCGCCGCGAGTCGGCTGAGGTGAGCACGAAGGTCCCGGCCATCATGTCGCCGAGGCGCTGCTTCTTCTTCGAGGTGAGCACGATGATGCCGGCGGGGATGCAGCCGAACAGTACGGGATTCACTTCGATGAGCCGCGCGAGTGTGCGGAGGATGGCCTTCCACAGTCCGGGCCGTCCGCCGTTCTCATCGACGACGCGGATTCCGGCTGCGTACTTGCCCGGCGTGGCGCCGAGGAAGGCTTCGAGGAGAGGGTAGTAGCCGAGGAGGAGGATGACCCAGAGGACCAGCAGCTTCTGAAACATCCACGCCGCGAAGCTGATCGCCGCGAGGAAGAGAAAGTCGACCACGGTGCCCGCCCAGCGGCGAACGACGATCGAGTTCGTGTAGGAACTGGAGAGGGTCTCAGGCGATACGAAGGATGCCATCACCGCAATTGGCGGGGGCGGCGGTGGAGCGGCGATAGGCGGAGGTGGCGGTGGAACGGCGATAGGTGGTGGGGGCGGTGGTGCAATGACGGGTTGGGAAATCTGCTGGGGTTTTCCGCAGGGGGGACAGAAGACGGTGTCGGTTGGGATGTCGTGTGAACATGCGATGCAGCGAACTGTTAGAGGTGTTGCAGCCGCAACGCGGGGCGGAGGGAGAGGCGGCGCGGCCGGCACGGATTCTTCGGGCGCTTCCGGCGCCGGCACGTCGAGCGTGGTCTGCTCACCGAGCTCGCCGGCGTGCGACATCATCGTCGCGTCGGAGTCATCACGGCTCGCGAAGCGGAAAACCGTATCGCCCACTTGAATGAGATCGCCTTCGTGAAGAAGCTCCGACTTGACCTCGCGTCCGCCGATGTACGTTCCACCTCGGCTGCTGTCATCGACGAGAAGAAATCCGCGGTTGGTGTTGACGACCTTCGCGTGGTGACGCGACACGCCGCGATCGTCGACGACGATCTTGTTCTCGGGCGCGCGGCCGATCGTCGTCTCGACTCCGTCGAGGCGGAACTGCGTCGCAGCAAGAGTGGACGGCTTCACGACCGTGAGCGTGGCCATTGGACATGACTAGTGTAGGGCTCTTTGCCTCTTGACCCCATGTAAAGCATGCTTTACAGTGTCAAGCATGCTTTACATTTCGAATTCAGGAGAATTTCATGTCCAGTCGTCTGTTGCCGCTCCTCGCATTTCTGCTCGCAGTAGCGTGTGCCTCGAATCCTCACCCGACCACAGTGCCGTTTCACAACGCCTCGATCTTCGTCGATGACGGCGGACGCGGTGGTGTTCCTCTCCTCTTCATTCACGGGAATGGCGGCAATTCGGAACAGTGGCATGCGCAGCTCGCATACTTTCGTCAACGCGGACACCGCGCGGTGGCGATCGATCTTCCCGGCTTCGGTCAGTCGCCGCTGCCGGAGGATCACGATCAGTCACTGAATGCGATGTCCGCGGCGATCGATCGCGTGGTTCATAGGCTCGCGCTCCATCGATTCGTGATCGTCGGTCATAGTTACGCCGGAGCGGTCGTCGCGAACTACGCCGCGTCGCACGCTGAAAATGTTGCGGGCGTGGTCTACGTCGATGCTGCGGCGGGTGCCGTGAAGTTGCCCGAGGAACAGAAGGCGCAGTTCACAGCGGCATTGCGCAAGGACAAGATGGCGGTGGTTCGCGGGTGGTTTGCACCGATGCTCAAGAAGTCCCCGGCCGAAGTCCAGCAGCAGGTCCTCTCCTCGGTTGAAAAAACCTCCGTCGACAGCCTGATCGCCGCGCTGAACAGCCTCGCGGATTACGATGCGAAGCGGCTCGTTTCGGCGTATCAGGGTCCGAAGCTCGCGATCGTTGCGGCGGATCTGGAGACGCCCGCGTCCTTTCAGAAGCAATTTCCAGAAATCCGCTCCGTGCGAATCGCGAATGCCGGGCATTGGCTGATGCTCGACAAGCCGGATGAGGTCAATGAGGCGATCGAAGATTTCGTGCGTTGAAACGCTACGGAAGACGGATGCGCATCACATACGCGTCCGTCAGCTTCTTCTCATCGGCCGGCCCATCATCGAACTTGTTTCCCTGGCTCGTGCTGATGAAGTAGTAAGAGTCACTGGCGACTTTGCCGATCGTCGGCTCGTCCATCTTCGGATGATTCATCTCGAGGATCGTTGCGTTGGCGACTCCGAAACCATCGGGCGTGAGTGAGAGTTTGACGATGCGATTGGGCTCGATTCCGTTCTGCACCGCGATGAGCTCGCGCCCATGCCGCGTGAGCCCGTCGATGCCGCGTGGCTGAACGTCGGGCGGCATTCGCAATGCGACGACGTCACCGGTCGCGAGATCGATCGCGCGAATCGGGCCGCTGTAATCGCTCACATAGAGGATTCGTTCGCTCGCCGACAGGACCGATCCCTGCGGTGAGCGAATGATCCCGCGCGGCACGACCGTCGCGAGCGTCTCCGTGCCGGCGCGCACCCAGAGCACGGAACCTGTCGAGTCGGAGACATAGACCGAGCCATCGCGCGCGACGGTGAGGTCATCGCAGAAGGCCTTCGGCTCCATCGCGATTCTATGCACGAGTTTCCCGCTGCCTAGATCGAAGGCAACGACGGACGCATCGTTCGGGTCGCCCTGCTTGAACGACTCGACACGCGGCGAGGCTGTGCTGCAGGCCCAGAGCAGGCGGCGATTCGAATCGATCCCGATTCCACTGAGACCGTGCGGCCCGGATGCGAAATCGGTGACGCGCCCTTTCGAATCGATGCGCAGGATCAATCCCTTGCGGACGCTGCTGACGAACCACGAGCGGCTCTTCTCGTCGCGCGCCAGACCTTCGGTGATCAATCCCTTGCGCGGAATGCGAATCGCGATGCGCGCTCCGGCAACGCGCCGTGACGCGAGTGCAGCGAGACGTTGGGCTACGTCGTGGAAACGCGGATCCTCGCGCAGCGCGTTGAACTCCTCATCCTTCGTGTCGAACAGAACATCCATGCGCAGCAGCCGGTCCATCGTTGCGAAGGCTTCATCCTTGTGGCCGGTGAAACCGTACGCGCGTGCGAGGTTGGCCAGGATGCGCGGATGATTCGGATTCATCGCATCCATCGCTTGCAAGGTGACGAGGAGGCCGGCGTAATCCTTCGCCTTGGATTGCTCGAGGGCGCGGTGATTCAGCTCGTCGAACGTCGGAGCCTGCGTCGCGCCGAGGAGGAGCAGAGCGGCGAGGAGTGGAAGCAAGCGCATTCGAGCACCTTACAATGCGCCGCGCATGACGTGGCAGGAGCTGCACGCGAAGTTTGCACGGTTGTTCTGGGCGCTGCATTCGGCATGGGCGCTCGTCAGCGGCATCGCCGTGCTGGTGCTCGCGCACAACCGTTATGGATTCCTCCGCTGGGTCGTGCTCTTCATCGCGCTGACGTGGGGCTCGACGCTGCTCTTCTCGCGTCTGGCCGCCGGCGAGTCGCGCGTGCTCCGCTTCGCGCAGGGGCTCGTCTCCTATCTGACGCGCGTGATGTATCAGGAGACGCTCTTCTTCCTCATCCCGTTCTATTTCTATTCGGCGACGTTTCCGTCGTGGAACTTTCTCTATGTGATCGCGCTGGCGGCCTTCGCCGTTCTGTCGTGCTTCGACCTGTTGTTCGACCGGCTGCTGCGCGAGCATCGCTGGTTTTCGACCGGCTTCTTCGCGTTCGTCAGTTTCTCCGCGCTGCAATTCTTCCTGCCGCTCGTGCTGCGGACGCGCATCGACAACAGCGAATACCTCGCGGCGGCGATCTCGTTTCTCGCCGCGCTTGCGCTCGCGCGCCGCGTGGACGAGCTGCGCGACCGCCGGCAGCTCGCCGCGATCGGCATCGCATTTGCGGTGACGCTGCTCGCGCTTTTCCTCTTTCGTCCGCTGCTCCCTCCGGTGCCGCTACGCATGACGAGTCTGCGCGTGTCGGGCACGCTGAATCTGCGCACGCTCAAGACGCCGCACGACTTCGACAAGGAAATCCCCGCCGCCGAGTTGAAGAATGGAAGGTTGTACGTCGTGGCGACGATTTTCTCGCCGGAGAAGATTCCGGCGCGGATTCAAGTGCGCTTTCTGCAGAAGGGGAAGGTGCTCCGCGCGTCGCGCATCTCCGCACTGACCGCGCACAGCGGCGGGTTCCGCATCTGGGACTCGTTGCGCCTGCCGGCGAACCCTGTGTCGGATTTGTATCGAATCGAGGTCTGGTCGTCCGGACAGTTGCTCGGCAAGCGGGATGTGCGCATCATCGGAGGGCTGAGGGCTGAGGGCTGAGGGATGATCCGTCGCGCACTCGTGCTGTTCTTGTTCGTGGGAACGATGTGGGCCATCCGCATCGCCGACACGTTTCGCCATGACGGCGGATCGATTGCCGGCACCGGTGTCGTTCCGCGCACCTCCGGCCATTTCCTCGGCATCCTCGCCGCACCGTTCATTCATGCGAACTGGGACCACCTCATCGCGAACACCGTTCCGCTCCTGATCCTCGGCGCATTGATCCTGCTCGAGGGGATCGGAGACTTTCTGTTCGTCACGCTCGTCAGCGCGGTCGTTGCCGGCGCGGGCATCTGGCTGTTCGGCTCGCACGCGAATCACATCGGTGCGAGCAGCATCGTGTTCGGCTACGTCGGCTTTCTGCTGTTTCGCCCCGCGTTCGATCGCAAGCTGATGTCGCTCCTGGTCACGCTCATCGTCGGTTCGCTCTACGGGGTGATGCTGTTGATGTCGGTGATCCCGCAGGCCGGCATCTCCTGGACGGCACACTTCTTCGGATTCCTGGGCGGCATCCTGGCGGCGAGCGCGCTACGCACGCGTTCGACGGAGGTTCAAACGACATGAAGATGAATTGGGTTGTCCTCCTCTTCGGCCTCTGCGCGTTCGAAGGGCGCCCCGCCGCAGATTCTGTCGACGACAGGCCGGAGGCACGGTCATCACCGAGGAGATGATCGGCCGCTCGCATGGCTCGATGGCTCTTTCGAAGACGGCGACGGACCCGAGCTATGCCTGCTCTCACCAGATCGCCGCGAACTGCGGCGGCGTCCAGCCAACGAGGTCTGACACCTGGCCATCGCCAACTTCCACGACACGCAACGCACCGTCGTCCCGTTGCGCGACGTCGACGCTGAAGAACGGACTCGCGATGCGGGAGGCGACTTCCCTGACGATTGGCGGCACCTCGCCAGCTGCTCCATGTGCTCGGCCGTCGCGAACGAAGTATCGCTGCTCACTATCAGCCACGAATGGCTCGATGCGGCGCACGCAGACGCCACCTTCGATCGAGCCGCGATACTGACGCATCTGGTCAATGACGTGCGCCGCCTGCTGCGGTTCCGTGATCATTGAACCAGAACCGGTCTTGAGCGATTTGACATAGTCCTTGAGAAAGAACGAGGGCCATCCGAGGTTCGCGAGCTCGGTGGCGAAGTCGGCGTCCTCGTTGAAGATGACCGTCGCCGGTGTGAAATCGGCGAGCTGCTGGTACCAGTTCGGCAGATGGTGAGTCAGCAGGTATTTCTCGAGCGATGTCAGAGGAGCTGCCTCGCTCATCGCGATGGATGAGGTGAGATTGCGATATTGATCCGAGTCGAGCATCCAACCGCGGTAGACGACGGTGCTTCCCGCAGGTGTGCCGCGAAGAGCCGAAGCCGATTGCAGCGCTTTGTCAGGGACGAGCGACGTCGAGAAGCCAGCCGCCGCCAAAACCGCGCGCTGAGGCTCGAAGAATTCGTCGATCGTTCGCTCGTTCAGCGGATCGGTCGGAAAAAGAAAGTGGAACACGCGAAGATGATAAGCCGCAGCGCCCGAGCACCCCAGCCGGGATCATTTCATGGGACGAAAAGCGAAATGCAGAATTCAGAACATGCAGAATGCAGAAAGAAGAATTCTGGGGCTTCCGACTCTTCAGTGGGTAACTCTGACTAATTCTCGGTAACCGAGCCCCCGTCATCCCGAGCGAAGTCGAGGGACCTGGGCGGTTGGGAGGCGCGCGACATGAGCTTCGTGCCACACACCCACGGGCCGCCTTGAAACAAAAAGCGAAAATGCAGAATTCAGAATCACAGAATTCAGAATGAAGAATGACGCGCGAAGCGCCACATCAATTTTGAATTCTGCATTCTGAATTCTGCATTCTGCATTTCGCTTTTGCTCCCAGCGCCCCAGCGCCCTACCTCTCCATCTTCGTCACCTTCTCCGCGCCCAGCGGCCAACCCCCACGCAGGAACTCGCGGATCGAGCCGAAGACCGTCAGCGGGTCGTCGATCCACATCGCGTGACCTGCTCCTTCGATCGTGACGAGGCGGGCGTCGGGTGCCGACATCGCCCACTGGCGTCCTGCGCCATACGGCGCGTTGCGGTCTTTGGTGCCGTGGATGGTTAGGACCGGCATCGTCACTTTCGCCAGATCAGCGGGTGCGATGACGACGTTTCTCCACGACGGCCACTGATTGCGGAAGTGGCGATCCAGATTCGCGGGCCACTCGTTCTCGAGGTCGCACGTCGCTTTCACCCGCGGCGCGAAATCCTGATTGCCGACGAGCAGCGAGCGCAGAGCGGCGTCCTGCAGCAGGCAGAGGTCGTGTTGCGATTTCGAGGGGTCGCGTTTCTGCATGTTGAGCTCGTGCCAGCGCTTCACCGGCTCGTCGTTCTCGTTGGTGAGCGCCGCCGGAAATTTCGTGTCGGGGTTGATGGCGATGGGGCCGAGCTGAATTACGCGTGCCACGTGCTCCGGATGTTCCATCGCGTATTGCATGACGACGGAGCCGAGATACGAAAAGCCGACCGGCACGATCTTGTCGGCATTGAAGAACGCGCGGATTGTTTCCAGATCCTGCACGTCCTGCCTGATGGTCAATGTGTTGACCGCTTCGACGCGCGATGAGCGGCCGCGGTTGCGCGGGTCGTACGTGATGATGGTGCCGGCGTCGGCCAGCTGTTTGAAGTCGTCGAAGAGCATGAATCCGAGAGGGATCACGAGCGTGTTGCGGCCCTCGCCGACCTTCTTGTAGTGCAGCTTCACTCCATCAGGCGTCGTGATGTCGCCCTCCGCCACCGGCGCCGCGGACTCTGCGAGACACGCTGCCGCGCTCCCGGGCCCGTCGAAGAGCACGCGCCAGGTGCCGTCGGCTTGCTTCACCCAGGTCGAGTTGAAGTTGCCGATGTGATTGCCATTCGCGTCATAGACGAGACCGGCGGTGAGGCCGATCGTTCCCGCGGAATTGACCGCGACGCGATCCGGCGCCCAGCTGAACGGCGCCTTCGGCGAAGCGAAGAAGCGCGACCAGCGATCCATCACAGCTTTCTTGCCGGCGAGTGTGCCGCCCGGACCGAGGAACGTCGCATCGTCGAGGACGAGCGAGAAGAACTTCGCCTGATCGCGGTCGGCGAAGGCCTTCGCGAACGAGAGCTCGGCGTTGCGGACCTCTTCGCGGGCATCGGCGAAGGCGGCGGTGGTGGTGATCAGGATTAGAGCCAGAACCAGCAGACTGCGCTTCATGTGACCTCCAGACGAATGGGACTGATCCGTCCTATAAAACTCCGACATCCTGCCATCGATCTTCTTGTCACGAGCGGTCGTTTCTCGGAACGAACGGTGAACACCTCGTCACCGGAAGTTCTGGCTCTATCATCATCGCAATGCGCCGTGCGCGGATTGCGCTTTTTGTTTTCGTGGCCGGGACGGTCACGGGGATCTACTTTGCGCTGCAGGCGCATTGGAATCCTGCGTTCTCACCGCGCATCTCGTGGTCGCGCGCGTTCGGCGTCAACCTGACGTATTACTACCTCTGGGCGCTGACCACGCCGATCGTCGTCACGATCGCGCGGCGCCTCCGATTCGACAGCACGCGCTGGGGCCGCGCGCTTGCCGCGCACGTCGTGGCGAGCGCGGTGCTCACCGTCGCGCAGATCTTTGCGGGCGAAGCGATCCTCACTCTCCTTGGCCTTCGTCCCGACGCGCCGTTCCGGGAGAACGTGCGCGTCTCGTTCAACGCGAACTTCCAGTCGAGCCCCCCGACATCCTGGATGATTCCCTTTCCCTGGCTCGCCTTCGCCTTTTTTTTCTTCTCCGGCTT
>CAZKID010000175.1:0-10534 GCA_964552405.1 uncultured Thermoanaerobaculia bacterium | reverse complement strand
TTGAAGAAGAACGAGATGCGCGGTGCGAAGGTGTCGACATCGAGCCCGCGATCGACGGCGGCCTGCACGTATTGCAAGCCGTTCGCGAGCGTGAACGCGACTTCCTGCACAGCCGTCGATCCTGCCTCGCGGATGTGGTAGCCGGAGACGGAGATCGTGTTCCAGCGCGGCACTTCCTTCGCGCAGAACTCGAAGATGTCCGTCACGATGCGCATCGACGGCGCGGGAGGGAAGATGTACGTGCCGCGCGCTGCGTACTCTTTCAGGATGTCGTTCTGAATCGTGCCGTTCAGCTTCGTCCATGAAACGCCGCGGCGCTCGGCGACGATCAGCAGCAGCGAGAGGAGGATCGACGCCGGCGCGTTGATCGTCATCGAGATCGAGACCTTGTCGAGCGGAATCTGATCGAGCAGGAGCTCCATATCCTCGATCGAGTCGATCGCAACACCGACCTTTCCGACTTCACCGCGCGCGAGTGCGTCGTCCGAGTCCATTCCGATCTGCGTCGGCAGATCGAACGCAACCGAAAGGCCGGTCGTCCCGCGCTCGAGGAGGTATCGATAGCGCTTGTTCGACTCGCTCGCGGTCGAGAAGCCGGCGTATTGCCGCATCGTCCAGAGCTTTCCGCGGTACATCGACGCCTGCGGCCCGCGCGTGTAGGGAAACTCGCCCGGGTTGCCCAGATCCCGCGAGGGTTCGAAGCCGCGGTCCCGCAGTGACGATTCGTCGAAAGCGACTGGAATTTCGAGTTCAGAGGAAGTCTTCA
Source organism: uncultured Thermoanaerobaculia bacterium (assembly GCA_964552405.1). Taxonomy (GTDB): domain Bacteria; phylum Acidobacteriota; class Thermoanaerobaculia; order Gp7-AA8; family Gp7-AA8; genus JAJPHC01. The sequence continues at coordinate 9,768 of CAZKID010000175.1, read as the reverse complement.
TCGGGCGCAGTTTATCGAACACGTATAATTTTGACCCTTTCGATGGGCGTATCCGGAAATCTGAAAACGATGCTCCCGGGCGATCTGCTCCAATGGCTTAGCCTTGGACAGAAGACCGGGACGCTCGTGCTGACGAATAAGGCCGTGGAGAAGAAGATCTTCTTCAAAGGCGGCCGTGTCATTTCGTCCGCTTCCAACGATCCCCGCGAATACCTCGGGCAGTTCCTGATGTCCTACGGCTACCTCACCGAGCCGGAGCTCACCAAGGCGATGGATGTCCAGCGCCAGTCCGGCATGCTCCTCGGCAAGATCCTCGTGATGATCGAGGTGATCAGCGAGTCGGAGCTGATCCGGTTGATGCGGCTCAAGGCGGAGGAGGAGATCTACGACATCTTCCTCTGGACCGAAGGGGATTTTCAGTTTCTGGATGGCGAGCTGCCGAAGCAGGAGCTCGTGCCGCTGCAGGTCGATGTCACCGGCATCATCATGGAAGGCACGCGCCGCGTGGACGAATGGACGCGCATCCGCGAGGTGATTCCGAATACGGTCGTGATCCCGATCCTGGAACACGAGTTGCCCGAAGATTTCGATCTCGAGGAAGTGCAGGAGTCCGTCGTGCGTGCGATCGATGGCAGGCGCACGATCGCCGACATCATCGTCGAGAGCCGGTCATCCGCATTTCGCGTGGAGGAGACGCTCTGCGCGCTTGCGCGGCAGGGTCTCGTGCGATTCGAAGATCCGAGTGCGCAACGCGCAGCCGCGGTCGTTGCAGAGACGGAGGCGCCACCACCTGCGCCCGCGCCGGTCGCGGTGACGGAAGAGGATGAGATCGTGGGGATGCTCGGGCGCGCGCAGGCGGCGATCCGGACGGGCGACTTCGAGAAGGCACAGCGGCTATTGCGTGCGGCGCAGAATCTCGATCCGAATCATTCGAAGGTGCGAACGGCGATCAAGTCGGCGGAGACGCTGATCATCAACGAGCTGCGCCGCGATGGCCTGCTCGATACGAAGGTGCCGCGCGTCTCTCGCACGTTCGAGGAGATCACGCAGATGAACTTCTCGCCAAACGAGGGATTCATTCTTTCGCGCATCAACGGGCAGTGGGATATCGGCTCACTGATCAAGATCAGCCCGATCCGCGAAACCGATGCGCTGCTCATCTTCCACAAGCTCTGGAAAGACGGCATCATCGCGTTGAGTTAGGAGAGCGGGCGGAGTTTCCCGCAGTCGCTGGCCGTCCCGGCCGGCGACGAAACTCACGCAATCGTCGCCGAGCGAGACGCTCCCCGGCTGCGGGCGAGACCCCGCTCTCTTAGGACAGGCCCACTTTTGCGCGGACCTCGAGCTCGAGGGCGTTCATCTCGCCGTGGTCCGTTTCGTGGTCGTAGCCGAGGGCGTGGAGGACGCCGTGCACGATCAGGTAGCGCACTTCGGTCGCCAGCGAGTGCTTCTCGTCCGCGGCCTGTCGCTTTGCCTGTTCGACGGAGATCACGATGTCGCCCAGATGCGCCGGCTCGTCGCCGGGAAACGTCAGCACATCCGTCGTCTTGTTCTTGTGGCGGAAATCGCGATTGAGCTTCTTCATCTCCGCGTCCTTCACGAACGCGATCGCGAGGTCATCCGCATAGACATCGAGATGCCGCAGCACGCGGCGCGTGAATGCGACGATCTCCTTCTGCGCGAATCGTGGAACGTTGCCTGTGATGTCGATCGTCGTCATTCGGCGGCCGGCCCCTGATCCGATTCCTTGTCTTTGCGCTCGCGATCGATCTTGTCGTATGCGACGACGATCTTCGCGACGAGCGGATGGCGCACGACATCGCGCTCATTGAAGTCGAAGAAGCGGATGCCTTCGACGTGGCCCAGGATGTTGCGCGCTTCGCGCAGTCCGGATTTCTTGCCGGTCGGCAGATCGACCTGTGTCACGTCGCCGGTGACGACGCACTTCGATCCGAAGCCGAGCCGCGTGAGGAACATCTTCATCTGCTCCGGAGTCGTGTTCTGTGCTTCGTCGAGGATGATGAACGAATCGTTGAGCGTCCGTCCTCGCATGAAGGCGAGCGGCGCGATCTCGATCACGCTTCGCTCCATCATCTTCTCGACCTTCTCGAATCCGATGATGTCGTACAACGAGTCGTACAGTGGGCGCAGATACGGATTCACCTTCTCCGCGATGTCGCCCGGCAGGAAGCCGAGCCGCTCGCCCGCTTCCACCGCGGGACGGCAGAGGATGATGCGCTTCATCGTCTTCTCCGCGAGCGCCGCTGCCGCAGCTGCGACCGCGAGAAACGTCTTGCCGGTTCCCGCGGGGCCGATCGCGAAGACGATGTCGTGTTCCTGCACCGCCTGCAGATAGAGCTTCTGTGCGAGATTGCGCGGCGTGACGACGCGCTTGAGCGAGGCGCCCAGCGAGTCGTCCGTGAAGAAATCGACGATGTTCACTTCGGGCTTGTCGCGCAGAACGCGCATGCCCGTCGAGATATCGGAACGCTTGAGGGGATAGCCCTGGTGAATCAACTGCTGCATCTCTGCCAGCAGTTTCTCGACGGTCGCAACTCCATCCGGATTGCCCTGCACGAAAATCTCGCCGCCGCGCGAGGAGATCTTGACCGCGAATTCATCCTCGAGCATGCGCAGGTTTTCATCGTGATGGCCGAAGAGTGTGTGCGTTCCCTGTTCGTCGAGAGTCAGTTCCATGGTTCTCCTATTCGAATAGCGTAATCCACACCTCACCGTACTCTGCACGGCGTATTTCTGTTAAGGATTTCGTTGCCGTGGTGAAGGGCGACGTTCCCTTTCGATGCTCGATCGCAACGAGCCCCACCGTCCCATCCAATGCCGCGATCAGCGCATCGTACTGCGCATAGTCGTAGGGGGGATCTGCGTAGGCGATGTCGTAGGGCTGCCGGAGACGGGGGATCGCCTCGAGCACGTCCGAGACGATTGTCGGAACGACGACCTGAAACTGCTTCGCGTGTCTCTCGATCATCTCGATGTTCCGCCGCGAGGTGTCGATGGCGAGCACGGATGCCGCCCCGCGCGAGAGCGCCTCGAACGAGAAGACGCCGCTCCCCGCGAAGAGATCGAGGAACCGCGCGCCGGCGATGCGGTCGCCGAGGATGTTGAAGAAGGCCTGGCGCGCGCGCTCGGAGGTGGGGCGAACGTCCTTCGGCGGCACGGGAATGCGCCGTCCGCGCAGTGTTCCTGCTGTTACGCGCAGCGCCGGCATCAAGGTTGTTGTGGAGCCTTCGGCGCCGCGCCGATGAAGTAGTTGTACAGATCCTTTTTCTGGACGTAGATCGTCGTCGGATCCGTCGTGCAGTGCAGCACGACGATGTTCGCATCGGCAATGACGCGGACGACACGCCAGACCTTCTTGTCGTCGCCCATGAGCTCATCGCCGACCTGCGGATCGTAGCCGGCAACGGTGTTGGTCACCGTGCGGTCTTCCGACATTGCGCGGAGGAGATCCTGCAGCGGCAGCACTTCATCCTGCAGCGCCTTCGGGAGAACTGCCGTCGGATCGAAACGCCGCTCGACGAACGATCCGCGCTCGTCGTACGCGCGCAGTTGCGCGCTCGCAGTCCCGGTAGCCGACGGGAGCCAGCGGTCCTGGACTGCACTCAGGTTCGTCGCGTTGACGAGTTTCAGGTACGCGGTGAGCGCGTCCTGCGGAATGATCATCTTCTTGCGGATCGTGCCGCCGGCGCCGTTCATCGAGATCGCGACGAGTCCTCCCTCGAACAGCGAAAGGCGCTGCTCGATAGGACCGGCGAACGTGCGGAAGTCGACGAGCGGCCGGGGGAGACGGCCGCTGATCAACTGCGAGCCGAGGGCCTGGCGCGTGCCGACGAGCTCAGGGATCTCGTATTTTTTCAGCCGCTTCGCCTGCTCCTGCGGAAGCGGCACGGCGATGGCGCCGCCGGCTGGCGCGACGTCGACCTGTGTGATGTCGTGAGGCTGGGTCTGCGCTGACGCGCAAACACAAATTGAAAATTGAAAATTGAAAATTGAAAATAGGGCGACGGCGAGTCTCCTGCAGGGTTGCACGGCTCTATTTTCAATTTTCAATTTTCAATTTTCAATTCTGTTTTCATTCATGTACTTCAGCGCGACTTCCCGCGCAAATTCGCGGGCGTCGTCGGCGTTGATCTCGCCGTTGAATACGGCCTCGCGTGTGCGCTCCAGCGCCTTCGCGACGTGCGGTCCGCCCGGGACTTCGAGCTCGTTGCCGCGCAGCGGCAGCTTGAAGTCGAGAAACTCCTGGAAGCGCGCGAGGCGCGCGGCTTCTTCCGGATGATGCGCTCCGATCAGTGCGCGCATTTCCGGCGTTGCGCTCTTGTACAGCCTGAAGCGCTGTCGTTCGTTGCGCGCGATTCCGAGGGCGTCTTCGAATCGCGAGAGGTCATAGGCGATGTGCAGCGCGTTTTTCGCCCGCTTCTGCGAGAAGCCGGAGCCCTCCAGGCGCGTGCGAGCCTCGGCATCTCCGCGCAGCAGTACGCCGGTGTAGAGAACATAGCGATCGAGCTCAGGCTCGCTCGCGACGACTCGCGCGACTTCGGCAAGCTGCGGGCGCACATCGCTGTGCGGAGGCCCGAACACGATATCCAGCGCTCCGCTGTTGCGCAGTTCAGTCAGCACCTGTGGTGCCGCCTGCTCATCCATCGCAAGGAACATCTCGCGCCAGACTCGTTCCTTTGAGACGGTCTCGAACGCCCCGCTGGCGATGGCTTCGCTCATCAACTGGAACGTCGGATCATCGAGTGTGAAGTCGAGCCGCGTTGCGAGACGGATCGCGCGGAAGATGCGCGTCGGATCGTCGATGAAGCTCTTCTCGTGCAACACGCGGATGAGTCGATTGCGCAGATCCTTCTCGCCATCGAGCGGATCGTGCAGCGACTGATCGATGAGACTCATCGCAATCGCGTTGATCGAGAAGTCGCGGCGCAGCAGATCGTCGCGCAGTTTCCCTGCGCTGACCGTGGGGAGCGCGCCCGGCGTGCGGTACTTCTCCTTGCGCGCCGTCGCGATGTCGATCTCCGGCAGTCCATCACCCTCGACCTTGTAGGTGAGGAACTGCGGGAACGAACGGACGCGCCCGTTGACGGCTTTCGCGACTGCGCGTGCGAGCTCCGCGCCCCCTTCTTCGAGCGTTAGATCGATGTCGATCGCGGGACGGCCGAGGAGGAGATCGCGAACGGGGCCGCCGACGAGGAAGGCCCTCAGTCCCTTTTCCGCTGCTGCTTGTCTCACGAGCTCGAGGGCGCGACGTTGGGGATTGGGTAGCTCGGAGAGCGAAGTCATGTGGTCACGTTCTCGTAGATCTGTGCAAGCACACGTAGCCGTTGTCTGATACGAAACTTAGACGCGGTTTGTCGTGCCGCGTTGATTCTGGGCTCGACCGACTCGGGCTTGAACAGGGCGGCTAGTATCGCATGAACGAGCTCGTTGGGATCGCGGGGCGGAACGAGAAACCCAGTGCGTCCCTGTTCGCAACGTTGGGTATTGATGGGTGTGCGCGACGCGACGACGGGAAGGCCTGCGACGAGGGCTTCCGCGCTGCAGCCGTCATAGTCGTGATCATCGATCGCGGGATCGATCCACGCGTTGAGCGACGCGAGCTCGTGTGGGCGAGGCTCGTGCGTGAAAAGCTGCCACTCGATGTCTTCGCGGAAGCGCCGGATGCGTGCGAGGGTTTGCTCGACGATGTTGCGTGTGGAAGGACGATCGATGGAGCCGATGAGGAATGCTCTTTCCTGTGCCCCCATCGGACTCCCATTGAAATATTCATCTGCCACTGCCTCCGGCAGCAGCGTCACATCAGCGCCCTCGACCGGCGCCAGGACGTAATCCGGTTCGACCGGCGATCGAAACGCGAAGCGTGATTTCTGCACATCGCCGTTCGCGACGTACGGCACCGGAAATCCGACGAACGCCGCAGCCGGAAGCTGCCGTGGGCCATACACATGCGCGAGATCGAAGCCTGCCGCGTCCATCGGATCGGTGACGAGCACCACCTCGTGCCGGGCCGCCAGCGCTGTCGCATCGAGGCGCTGGCACTTCCGCTCGTAGGAGGAGGAATCGGCGAGAATGAGTTGCGCGATGCGCATGAAGTATTCGTGGCGAGTGACGAGTGATGAGTGATGAGTGGTCGTTACCGCGACTCGTCACTCCGACTCGTCACTCACGACTCGTCACTCGCCACTCTTAACTCATTGTAGAATGGTCGTCTACGGCCAATGAGTCAGACCGTCGGCGTGTACAGCGATCGGACCGATCTCGTCGCCGCGCTTCGCGAGAAGTGCCCGGGGAGAGATTTCTCGTCCGACAGCGAGCGCGACCTTTCGCGCGTCGTGATCCTCGATGACGATCACGCGGCACTCTTCGCCGACCCTCCTCGCAAGAGCCTGGTTCGCCTCATCCTCGGGCCCCACGCGAGCCGGCGACAGGGCGAGCTCGTAATTGACCGCGCGACGTTCCTCGCATCGCCCGAAGGCTACCTCGAGTTCGCAACGGATCTTGCGGATGCCGCTGTTCATGCCGCACAGCTCGAGGCGGAGGTCGGCTACCTGACGCAGATCCATGAGTTGATGTCGATGGTGGAGGCGAAGGAAGTCTCCGAACGCATCACACGCACGGTCCTCAACATCCTCGGCATGTCGCGCGGCACCTTGTTTCTGCACGATCCTCGAATGGAGCGCTATGTCGTCAGCTTCAGCAACGACATGGGCTATCACGAGACAGGCGAGTTCCTGCCGGGCATCCCTCCCGACATTCTCCAGCGCGCCCTCGCCTCGGGGAAGTTCATCGAGTTCGACCGGCAGGCGGGGATGATCGTGATGCCGCTGCAGTTCGAACAGGATCTCATCGGCGTGATCAAAGTGCCGGTCACGGCGAACGACGAGCTCGACCTGGAGACGAGCAACAGCGTTACGCGCTATCTCACCGCGGTGACAGGTGTCCTCGGCAACATCTATCAGCTGACGCGCAGCCGCGATCTCGCGATGCGCGACGATCTGACGAAGGCCTACAACCGCCGCTTCTTCGAGTCGTACCTCGATGAGGAGATCGAACGAGCGCGCCGCTACGGATCGCTCTTCAGCATCATCTTCCTCGATCTCGACGATCTGAAGATGGTCAACAACTTCTACGGACATCTCAGCGGATCGCGCACGCTGCAGGAAGTGGCGAAGCGGATTCTCAGCGCAGTGCGCGGCATCGATAAGGTCGTCCGCTTCGGAGGCGATGAGTTCTGCATCATCCTTCCGCAGACCGATTCCGATCAGGCGATGCTCGTGGCCAACCGCGTGAAGAAGTCGATGACCGCGAGCGCGTTCAGGCTGGAGCCGACGGTCGAGATCTCGATCACCGCAAGCTTCGGCATCGCAACCTACCCGACGCATGGCATCACGAAGGACGGACTCATTCGTCAGGCCGATGCCGCGATGTACCGCGTGAAATCGACGACGAAGAACGCCGTCGGCGTCGCGACGATCGAAGACGCCACACGCCCCGCAACGATGTGAGGCTCAGTGCCGAGTGACGAGTGCTGAGTTGCGAGTTGAAGTCGCCACGCGTCACTCACTACTCGTCACTCACTACTCGTCACTCGCAACTCCTCTGCTATCGTTTACTCCTCATGTCCGAAGACAATCTCAGTATCGAGGGTGCCCTCGAGGAAACGACCGTCCCCGATCTTTTTCGCTCGCTCGTGCGGAGCAGTGAGACGGGGATCGTCTCGCTGCAGGCGGACGGCCGCAACGACACGATCTACTTCGAAGAAGGGCGCATCGTGTATGCCGCGAGCAGTGATCCGGACATGGGTCTCGCCGAGACGCTGTTGCGCTCCGGCGATCTGACTCTGCACGAGTATGAGACGGCGATGGGGCGGCTCGTGGTCTCGCATCGTATCGGTGCGTTGCTGTGCGAGCTCGGCTACCTGCGGCCCGAGGAATTGAGCCGTGCGCTCGAGCGTCAGGCGAACGCGATCATTCTCAACGCGCTGCGCTATCGCTTCGGTACGTACACGATGGAATTCGGCGCGGAGTTCTCCTCCGAGATCGTCAAGTTGAATCTGCCGACCGAGCGGCTGATCCTCGAAGGGGTCAGACAAATCGAGCATTGGTCGCTGATCTGGCGCGGCCTCGCGCGGCTCGACCGGATGCTCGAGTCGACGCCCGGCGCGGATATGAAGGCGTACAACCTCGAGCTCGGCGACGAAGAAACGCTCGTGCTCTCACTGCTCGCGGAGCCTCAATCCGTCGAACAGATCTGCGCGCGCAGCTACCTCGCGAACTTCATCACCTGCCGGACGCTGTGGGGTCTGCTCTCCGTGAATCTGGTGCAGGACGCGGGCGGCGAGGCGATGGCGGAGAAGCGCGCGACCGTCGAGTCGGAGTACGAGCTCGAGGGGCTCGTCGAGCGCTACAACGGCCTCTATCAGCAGATCTTCGCCCTCGCTTTTCAGAAGATCGGCGATCACGTCTATGACTTCATGGATCGTGTCGTCCTCCATCTCTCGCCCGACACGACGCCGTATCTGTCGGGGCTGAATCTCGTGAACGAGGCACGCGTCGACTTCGATCAGCTCTACAACAACGTGATCGCGAGCGGTTCGCAGAACCACATGGCTGTCGTGCAGAACGTGCTCGATGAGTTGCTCTATGGATGGATTCTGGAGATCAAGGCAGAGTTCGGCGCGGAGTCGGAAGCGGAAGTGGTTCGGCTGGCGAATGCGTTGAAGAAATAGGGCGCCCCATTTCCCCTTACAATAACCACGATCCAATGCGGAAATCCCTTCTCCTTCTTCTGACGATCCTCGCAGCTTGTGTCTCCTCCGCCCCTGCCAAAGCTCCGAACGAACATGAGTGGAATCTGATCGAGGCCGACTATCAGTGGCTGCAGACTCTGCGCAACGCGCAGCCCAGGCCGCCTGCCGATGCGTCGCGCAAGCAGCAGATCGAAATCCTTCTTTCGAATCACTCCAAAGTCGAGCCGATGTACGTCTCCTTCATCGACAAACTCGACGAGTACTACAAACGGACGGCCGATCCGCGCGCCGCCACGCTGTTCGCAAGAGAAAAGATCATGCTCGGCGATGAGTACATGAACATCCTCTCGCGCTACGACCGCGCGCTCGAGCTCTATCGCGAGGCGCTCAAATACGAGCCGCAGAATGCCGACGCGCTGAAGAAAGCGGGGGAGGCGGAACAGCGGCGCTTCGTTTCCATGACCTCCTTCTCAGTCGTCAAGCAGGGGATGAAGGAAGACGAAGTGCGCAAGCTGGTCGGACTGCCGCGCGAAGACTGGATCAAGCAGGTCGTGCAGAACAGCCGCGTCTATTCAGTCTGGATCTATCCGAAATCCGACGGCGGAGCGTCCGCCATCTACTTTGACAATGGCGTCGTGTATCACACAAACTGGAACGCAGCCGGTCCTGCCGCTTCGCGGGCAGGAAATTGAAAATTGAAAATTGAAAATGACGATGAGATCGCGATTCCGGAAATTTCAATTTTCAATTTTCAATTTTCAATTTCCCACCAGGGAGGGAGGGTGTGATGTCTGACGAGCTCAACGACGATCAATCCCATTACGAAATCTCACTGACGGCAGGCCAGGCCTTTCTCGCCTTCGTGCTCCTGCTGCTCTCCCTTTCGGCATCCTTCGCGTTCGGTCTGATGATTGGTAAAGGTCAGAACGATGAGCGTCTCATCGTGCGCAAAGAGCCGGCGGTCATCACCGAGGCCAGCGTACTGCCGGGGACGAAGA
>CAZKID010000174.1:10020-10552 GCA_964552405.1 uncultured Thermoanaerobaculia bacterium | reverse complement strand
GGTGTTATCGGCGCTGGCGAATGCGGCATCTACATCGCCGCGACGGATGTGGCGCACTGGTCCGATGAACTCCCTGCGGCGCTTCGCCTCGTCGATCGTGAAGATTGGCTCGAGCTTCTCGATGTCGATCGTGATCGCCTTCTTCGCCGCAGCGATGGCCTCGCGATGTTCCGCGGCGATCACGACGATCGGATGGCCGATGAACGTGACCTCGTCTTCAGCGAGCAAAAGCTCGTCCTGAATGATTGCGCCGAAGCGATTGTGATGAAGATCCTTGTGCGTGTAGAGCGCGACGACTCCGGGGACGTTGCGCGCGGCGCCCAGCTCGAGCGAGCGGATGCGCCCATGTGCGACGGGCGAGAAGAAAAAGTCGACGATCAATTCGTTGCGCGCGAGCGGGATGTCGTCGATATAGACCGACTCACCGGAGACGTGACCACGCGCAGAACATGGGGGGATGCTGTTTACGACGGCGGGCATCCGCGAGACTAACCGCAGCGCTAACGCTACTCCTGCTGTGCACCACAAGTGT
>CAZKID010000174.1:0-10010 GCA_964552405.1 uncultured Thermoanaerobaculia bacterium | reverse complement strand
GCTTGTTGCGCGAGATTGTCACGTCGAATTCGGTCACCGGGGACGTGACCACGCGCAGAATAATGGGGGATGTTCTTTCCGACGGCGGGCATCCGCGTAGTGTAACGCGCCGCTAGCGCTCGTCGAGCGTGACGCGCCAGATGTCGCCTTCGAAGTGGCGCTCGGACCAGTAGATCCATTGGCCGTCGGCTGACATCTTCACCCGCGAGGGATCGGCGGAGTCGACCTGGACCGGAAGCTCGGTGACGGACTTCGTGTCGAGGCCGACCAGCTTGATTCGGTTCTTGTCGTTGACGATGAGACCCTTCCCGTCGGGCGTCCAATCCGCGGTGCTGCCGAAATTCAGGATCTCCTGATACTGATGAGTGAGCGTGTCGTACTGAATGACTTTGGGTTCGAAAAATTCGTCGGCAGTCCGCTCGAAGTTGCCGAGGATGTAGCGCGAATCGGGAGACCAGGAAGTGCCGACGAAATGGAATCCAGCAATCGGCGCAGGGGGGAACTCGACCGGCTTTGTTGCGGGCAACGACGCAAGCGAAAGGAGAAAGCTCTTTGTCTCGTTGTTCGTAAGGAGCGTCTTGCGATCGGGAGAGACGACGGGATACCAGAGTCCTTGCGGTGTATCGGTGATGCGCAGCAACCCTGTTCCGTCAGGATTGATCTGCCAGATCTGCTGGGTGCCCGAGCGATTCGAGTAGTAGACGATCTTTCCATCGGGTGTCCACGAGACGCCGCGCTTGCGCTCGGGGCTGTCCGTGATCTGTCTCGAATCAGTTCCGTCTGTCTTGACGACAAAGAGTTGTTCGTCACGATCGAAGGTTGAATAGGCGATCGATTGTCCGTCCGGGGAGAGATCGTAGAGAAAGATCGGCATGGAGCCGCCGACGATCGTCGAGAGCTCGCTCCCGTCGCGCCGCGCGCGCCGAATGCCGTCGTAACGCTCATGCGATGCGAAGAGCAACTGCCGTCCGGACCGATCGATGGTGAAGTGTGCGGCGTAACGTGCGGGGAGGTTGATCGGCTGAGGCTCGCCTCGTGGCGTCCCGCTCTTCTCATCGATCCCGATGCGCCAGAGTCCCATCGTGCCCCCTCGATCGGATGCGAAGTAGATCGTGCGGCCGTCCGGTGCCCAGATCGGATTCCAGTCGAGTGCCGCATCGCGGGTCAGCGCGACGGGCTTCGCATTCGCCGTGTCGGGATCGATCGTGTAGATGTCGCGTTGCGAGGTCTTGCTGTCGGCGATCCAGTACGCGATGCGATTGCCATGCGGCGACCAGCTCGGTTGCGTGGGACGGTTCTCGCGCGTGAGCAAGCGCTTTTCCCCGCTCTTCACATCGATGATCCAGAGCTCGCTGTTGGTGCTGCGGCCGCGCGGATTGAACTCCGTCGTCTCGGTCGCGCAGACGATGTGCGAGCCGTCGGGAGACCAGGAAGGGTTGTAGCCGAAATCGCTGATGCGGCGCACGGCCTCGCCGGTTGCGCCCATGATGAAGAGCCCGCCGCCGCTGCGCTGCGATCGAAACACGATCTGCGAGCCGTCTGGCGAGAATGCAGGCTCCCAGTTGTCGCTCTTCGATTCCTTTGTGAGATTGATCGCGTTCCTGCCATCGATCCGCTGCAGATAGATGTCTCCGCTGCCGAACGGTCCGCTCACATAGACGAAGGTTTTGCCGTCGGGAGCGATGCTGGGGTATGCGTCTTCACCCGGCTGATAGGTGAGTTGTGCCGCGTCGGTGACCATCATCTGCGGCTTGCGCACGCGGAAGCCGCTGCGATACAGCAATCCGATCGTGAGGAGAATCGCGGCGATGACCGGCGCCGCGACGATCAGAGGAATGCGCGAGCGGCTCTTCGCGGGCAGTGCGGTCGTGCGTGCTGTGGCGGAGCTTCCCGAAATCGATTGCAGATGAAAGGCGAGATCGCGCACGGACTGGAATCGCTCGTCGGGGCTCTTCTCGAGACAGTGGCGCACGATGCTGGCGAGCGCGGGGGGCGCGTCGCCGCTGATCGTCGTGAGCTCGGGCGGATCGCTGTGGAGGATCGCGCTCATCAGATCGGCCGCGGTGTCGCCGCCGAATGCACGCTTGCCGGTGACCATCTCGAAGAGCACCGCGCCGAAGGAGAAGATGTCCGAGCGATGGTCGGCTTTCTGGGCGCGCACCTGCTCCGGCGACATGTACGCGACGGTGCCCATCACGACGCCCGGAGTCGTAGCGAGCCGTTCGGTCGGCGCATCGGGGTTGGTGCTGTTGCTGGTTAGTTTGGCGAGACCGAAATCGAGAATCTTCACCCGGCCATCGCGGCAGACGAAGAGGTTCTCAGGCTTGAGATCGCGATGAATGATGCCCTTTTCGTGCGCGGCAGCGAGACCCGTCGCAGCCTGAATCGCGTAGTCGGCCGCCTTGCGCAGGGGGATGCGTCCGTTCTGGAGCTTCTCGCGGATTGTCTCCCCTTCGAGCAGCTCCATCGCGATGTAGGCGATGCCGTTGTCGGTGCCGGCATCGAAGATCGTGACGAGGTTCGGATGATTGAGCGAGCCCGCGGCGCGGGCCTCCTGTTCGAAGCGCTTCACGCGCTCCGCGTCATTGGCGAACGAAGCGGGCAGAATCTTGACCGCGACGTCGCGGCCGAGGCGCTCGTCGCGAGCGCGCCAGACTTCACCCATGCCGCCGGCGCCGATGGCGGTGGTGAGCTCGTAGGGGCCGAGTTGCATCCGTTCAAGAATACGACGGTGACCTCCATTAGGATGTGTGCACGATGAGCGACATTCCGGAGCTGTTTCGCTTGAACGTCGAAGTCGGCGATCTCGAAGCGGCGATCGCGTTTTACGACTGCCTTTTCGGTATTGCCGGCCGCCGCGATCGCGGCGCGCGTGTCTACTACGACGCAGGGCCGGTGATGCTGCAGGTCGTCGAAGTGTCGCAGCCGCATCCCGCAGCGAAGGCGCTCTACTTCACCGTGAGGGATCTCGACGCGATCTTTGCGCGCGCGAAGTCGTTGAATTGTCTCTCGGCGGAGGCCGTACACGATGCGCCGGGCGGCGAGATCGCGGTACGGCCGTGGCGCGAGCGCTCGTTCTATGCCGATGATCCGTGGGGCAATCCGCTTTGCTTCGTAGAAGCAGGGACGGTGTACTCGGGAAGCAGGTAAGCGGAGGCGCGCGCACGCGCCGCGACTGAGTAAGAGAAACTCGCGGTGCTCTGGCCGTCAGTTTCCTTCTCCCCCGTGCGGGGAGAAGGAACTAGTCGGCTCAAACCCGCATAAACACTGGAAGTTTCTTGGAAGCGTAGTCGAGGGATCTCGCGTGTGTGGGAGGCGCGCGACATGATCTTCGTACCGCCCACCCACCTGGGTCCCTCGACTTCGCTCGGGATGACGGAGGCGTTTAGACGCCGGACGCCGTTAGCAGTTCGTGAGCACACTTCGCCATGATGTTCTCGGCGAGCTGCGAACGATACCCGGCGGATCCGCGCACATCGGAGATCGGCTTCACCTCTTCGCGCGCAATGCGTCCGGCGTGCTTGAACACATCCACCGACACCGCCTTCCCCGCGAGGAACTCCTCGGTCTTCGGCAAGCGCACGACAGTCGGTGCGACGCCGCCGTATGCGACCCACGCCTTCTCGATGTGCGAGTTCGCGAAGCTGAGGCGGATCGCGGCGGTGAATGCGGAGATGTCGAGATCGCGGCGGCGGCTCACCTTGTAAAGGCGCAGCGTGTCGCGCACGATCGGCACGCGGAGCCGCGTGATGATCTCGTCCTGCGCAAGGTCGAATTTCTTGTAGCCCTGGTAGAACGCGTTGATCGGCACGACGCGCGCGCCGCCGTTCAGTTCGATTTGCGCGTCGGCGACCATGAGGTACGGCAGCGTGTCGCCGATCGGCGAGCCGTTCGCGACGTTGCCGGCGAGTGTGCCGGCGTTCTTGATCTGTGGTGAGCCGAAGATCGAGAGGATCTTGTAGAGCTCCGGAATGCGCTCGCGTACGAATGACTCGAGACTCGAGAGCGAGACATTCGCGCCGACGAGGATCTCGCCGTTCTCTTCGCGCAGCTCGCTCAGCCCTTCGATCTTCGCGAGGGACAACATCGCCGGCGCGCGAAATCCGCGCTTGTTGATCCAGACTCCGACGTCCGTCCCGCCGCGCACGATGGTCGCGTTGCGCTCGCGCTTGAACGCGATCGCGTCTTCGAGCGTCGACGGCGCATAGAAGTCGCCGATGCGCACCGCATCGCTTGCATCAGGAACTTCGGGATACCGCTCGCGCAGTTTCTGCATCTTCGAGCCGTCGACTTCGAGCGCGGCCTTGATGATCGGTTCGTAACCCGTGCAGCGGCAGAGATTCCCGACGAGCCCTTCGCGCGTCTGCTGCTCGTTCACGCGATCGCACTTCTCGAACAGCGCCGACATCGCCATGATGAAGCCCGGCGTGCAGTAGCCGCACTGCGCACCGTGACACGCGACCATCGATTCCTGCACCGCCGTGAGCGCGCCATCCTTCTTCAATCCTTCGACCGTGATGATGCTCGCGCCGTCGAGTTGGAAGAGCGACTGGATGCACGAGTTGACCGCGAGAAAATCCTCACCCTTCGCATAGCGAATGAGCACCGTACACGCGCCGCAGTCGCCTTCTTCGCAAACGATCTTCGTGCCGGTAGCGCCGAAGTCGTAGCGGAGATAGTTCGAGAGCGTCTTGTAGATGTCGCCGCCGCGAATGATGTGCTCGCGCGCGTTGATGAGGAGTTTGAGGTGGTCTCGAGACATGGGTTCGCGGTTTCGGGAGGCTCGCGGGCTCGCGGTGGTAAGCGGCTCCCTCACCGCGTATCCGCGAGCCCGCGTATCCCCGTGACTATGGTTTCACGATCCCCGTATACGTATCCGGCCGGCGATCTCTGAAGAACTGCCAGGTGTTGCGTACTTCGCGGATCTTGTCGAAGTCGAGCTCGGCCACGACGAGCGCATCTTCATCGCGCTTCGCGACCGAGAGGAACTGGCCGCGCGGATCGACGAAGTAGCTCTGTCCGTAGAATTCGCCGATGTTCCATGGTCCTTCATAACCGACGCGATTGATCGCGCCGACGAAGTAACCGTTGGCGACGGCGTGTGCCGGCTGCTCGAGCTTCCAGAGATATTCGGAGAGTCCGGCGACGGTCGCCGAAGGATTGAAGACGATCTCCGCTCCGGCCAATCCAAGCTCTCTCGCTCCCTCGGGGAAGTGGCGGTCGTAGCAGATGTAGACGCCGACTTTTCCGTAGCGCGTGTCGAAGATCGGATAACCGAGGTTGCCGGGACGGAAGTAGAACTTCTCCCAGAAGCCGGGCGCAACGTGCGGGATGTGATTCTTGCGGTACTTGCCGAGGTAGGTGCCATCGGCGTCGATGACGGCGGCGGTGTTGTAGTAGACGCCCGTTGCTTCTTCTTCATAGAGAGGAACGACGATGACCATGCTGTACTTCTTCGCGTACTCCTGCATGAGCTTCGTCGTCGGGCCGTCCGGAATCTTCTCGACCGAGTCGTACCAGCGCGTGCTCTGTTCGGCGCAGAAGTAAGGACCGGTGAAGATCTCCTGCATGCAGATCATCTGCACGCCTTGCTGCCCGGCCTGATCGATGTATTTGAGAGTGCGCTCGAGCTGCGCGTTACGGATGGTTTCGAGATTCTCGTCGGTGCCGCAGGCGAGTGCGGTCTGGATCAGACCTGCTTTCACGATTCGTGACATTGGCTGGCTCCTGGGTGGATGTGTGGCGGAACAGCTTACCGTATGATGATGCGAGATGCCCATTCGCGTCCTGCTCATCGATGACGATCTGCACACCCGGATCAT
Organism: uncultured Thermoanaerobaculia bacterium; assembly: GCA_964552405.1. Classification (GTDB taxonomy): domain Bacteria; phylum Acidobacteriota; class Thermoanaerobaculia; order Gp7-AA8; family Gp7-AA8; genus JAJPHC01. Next base: position 4,188 of record CAZKID010000174.1, on the reverse strand, counting down.
TCTGGAAGAAGTCCTGACGAATGCCGGGTATGAGGTGGAGTGCGCGAAGTCAGGCGAGGAAGGCGTGATGATCGCGCGCAACGATCCGCCGGACGTGGTGTTGATCGATTTCATGCTGCCGCGGATCGACGGGATCAAGGTCGCGGAATCGCTGCGTCGCGATCCCGACATGCACAACCTGCCGATCGTCGCGATGACGGCGGCCGATCTGACGCACGCCGATCGCGAGCGATGGAGAGCGTCGACCAGCGCCATCGTCGCGAAGGGAAGCCCGGCGGTACTGCTCGAAGCGTTGAAGCGGGCGGTTTCCGGATAGCCTCGTCCGCTCGGGATGGCGGAGGAGACGAAAAGCGAAATGCAGAATTCAGAATCGCAGAATTCAGAATGAAGAATGACGCGCGAAGCGCCACCTCAATTCTGCATTCTGAATTTTGCATTCTGCATTCTGCATTTTGCTTTTCGTTCCCTTCACCCACTTTGGGGATCCTTCGCCGCGCTCACGACAAAGTGCCGGCCTCCCCGCGCTTCAGGAACTGCCCCATCCCCGGCTTGCCCACGTACTTCCCTTCCTCGATCACGAGCTCGCCGCGCGACAGAACCGTCTTCGTCGCACCCTTCACCTTCCACCCTTCATAGCAGGAGTAGTCGACGTTCATGTGGTGCGTTTTTGCGCTGATCTCGAACTCTTCGTTCGGATCGAAGATCACGAGGTCGGCGTCGGAGCCGACTGCGATCGTGCCTTTGCGGGGGAAGAGGCCGAAGATCTTCGCCGCCGCGGTCGACGTGATCTCGACGAACCGATTGAGCGAGATGCGCCCCTGCGCCACGCCTCCGTTGAAGACGAGTGACATTCGGTTCTCGACGCCGGGACCGCCGTTCGGGATCTTCGAGAAGTCGCCGCGGCCGAGCTCCTTCTGCTCCTTGAAGCAGAACGGGCAGTGATCCGTCGACACGACCTGCAGATCGTTGAACTTCAATCCGCGCCACAGCTTCTCCTGGTTCCACTGCTCACGGATCGGCGGCGTCATCACGTACTTCGCCCCTTCGAAGTCAGGTTTCTCGTACACGGAGTAGTCGAGGAAGAGATACTGCGGACACGTCTCGGCGTACGCCGGCGTCCCCATGTCGCGCGCGCGGGTGACTTCCTCTAACGCGTCGCTGCAGCTGAGGTGCACGATGTAGACGGCAGTCTCTGCGATCTCAGCCAGCGCGATCGCTCGATGCACTCCCTCCGCCTCCGCCTTCGTCGGCCGCGTCAATGCGTGGTATTTCGGATCGGTCTTCCCATCCGCGATCGCCTGACGAACGATCGCGTCGATGACGACGCCGTTCTCCGCGTGCATGCAGATGAGGCCACCGTTGTGGCCCGCCATCTTCATCGCCTTGTAGATCGTCGCATCGTCGACGAGGAACACGCCGGGATACGCCATGAACAGCTTGAAGCTGCTGATGCCCTCGCGGATCATCGACTTCATTTCCGGCAGGCGGTCGTCGGGGATGTCGGTGCAGATGAGGTGGAAGCCGTAATCGATCGACGTCGTGCCCTGCGCCTTCGCATGCCATGCGTCGACGGCCTGCGCGAGCGACTGTCCTTTGTATTGCACGGCGAAGTCGATGATCGTCGTCGTGCCGCCGAACGCCGCGGCGCGCGTGCCGGTCTCGAACGTATCGGATGCGGATGTGCCGCCGAACGGCAGCTCCATGTGCGTGTGCGGATCGATGCCGCCGGGGATGACGAGGCGTCCCTTCGCATCGATCACGCGATCGGCTTCGACGCCTTCCAGCGACCTGGCGATCACCGCGATCTGGCCTCCTTCGATGAGGATGTCGGCATGGTAGTCGTCGACTGCGGTGATGATGCGGCCATTGCGAATCAGCGTTTTCATCGAGCCCTCCAGATCGGCGCGATTGTAGTGCATGATTCGGCGACTCAATTTATGAAGAACCCCCTCATCCGCCTGCGGCACCTTCTCCCCCGCGTCGCGAGGGAGAAGGGACTCTTCTCCTTCCTCATTCTGTTTGGATCGCTCTCGCTCTCGGCCGCGACCCCGGAGACGATCTCCGCGAGCTCGATCATCAACGCCAGCGATGCGGCGTTGCCGGAGCGCGTGGAGGCCGGCCTCGCGTCGCCCGATGTGCTCATCCGCGCGACTGCGGCACGCATGGTCGCGCTGCGTGATTTGAAAACGCTGCTTCCGCATGTGAGCGCAACACTCGATGCCGAACATGACGCGACCGCTGCGCGCGAAGAGATTCGTGCGCTGGTGATTGCCGGCACTCCTGACGATGTCGCTGCTGCGGCAAAGGCGAGCACGCGGTGGCCCTCGGGAATGGATGATGCGCTCGCAGACGCGATCGCACGCCGCGGCGATGCGGTCGATCTCTATCACTCGCTCCTCGCCGGTTCGCGCATGACGACGCGGCGCGAGTTCTTCCGTCAGGCGTTGTGGGGACGCGGCGGCCTGTTGCCGCTCACCGCGTCGCATCTGCTCGCATGGCGTGACGCGGCGGGCTGGGAAGGTCTGTTGCACACCGCACTCGACTCCGCGGCGGCGTTGCCCGCGGGTCCGATGACCGCATCGCTCGACATGCCTGATGAACAGATTCGCTTCGCATCCGTCTGGTATCTGGTACGCGGCTATGCGGAACAGCCTTCGCTGCTTCCGGAGCCGGTGCGCAATGCGATCCTTGCGCGGACGGAAGCTGGATCCGATCGCGAGGATTTCGGGCGCGAGTTGCTGCGGCGGATGATCGGAGGAGAAAAGAAGGACGACGGCCGCTGGACGAAGTTTCTCGAATCGACCGAGGCGGACGAATTGCTGCAGAACGAGTCGCAAACCGTGCTGCAATACTTCACGGAAACCGAATACCGCCTGCGGCACAACCGCTGCGGCGTGCTCTCGTCGGAGTGCAAGCTTCCCGCGAAGAGGCCCGTGGGCGTGACGATTCCGAACAGCGATGTGGCCGAGCCCGCGTTCGTTCTTCCGTCGCTGCTGCCATCGGGCCTCGCCAATGTCGTGTTGAGCGATGCGCGCTGCATCAGTGAGTGGATCGGTATCGCGGACGTGAGCGTCGACACCATGGGGCGAGTCAAGCAGCTCGATTTGAAGAGTGTCGCGACGGATGACCGTTGCCGCCGCGCGCTCGCGGCTCTGTTCCGCATGTCGCTTGCAACACCGACCTCACTCCGCAGTCCCCTCGGTGGTCCGGTCGTGGTCGTGAAGGCTGATGGTGCACATCCCTGTCTCGATGAAGCGTTGCCTGACCAGGCGGAGCACCTCGTTCGAGTCGGTGGGGCGGTGAAGGCGCCGATCGTGAAGAAACGAGTCGAGCCTCAATTCCCCGTCGAGGCGCGGCGTTTGATGGGTGGGCTGGGACGTACCGCGAGCGTGGCCGTCGTCATCGAAATGGTGATCTCGCGCGAGGGCTGCGTTCGCAATCTCCGGCTTCTCAAGCAGTCGCCGTATCCCGCGATGAACGGTGCGGCGCTCGAAGCCGCCTCACAGTGGACGTTCGTGCCCGGCTATCTCGAAGGAAAACCGGTGGACGTCATCTTCAACTTGACGGTGAACTTCCGCACGAATTAACGATAATGTTTGCCAACACATGGATCGTGAACGCCGGCAAGCTCCGCGCTCCACACTGAGTGATCTGCTCCAGGTCAAAGTCGGGATTCAGGCGGGTCGCCTCGTCGACCTGAGTACGATTGGTGCGCGCGTCGAGCACGAAGAAAAACTCACCGTCAATTCTCACGCCGACCTCGAGATCAAGTGGGGCCCGTACAAAGTGCGATTCAAGACGCGTGTCGCGCGCTCGGAGATCTCCGGACGCAAGGGCGGCACGCTCATCTATCAAAGCGGTCTGCAGTTTCACGAGCTCGATCCCGAGGCGGCGGGATTGATCGCGATGATTCTGAGTGGGGATCAGCCCGAGCCCGAAGCGCCAGCGCCAGCTCCTGAGCCGGAGGCGCCAGAGGAGGCGGTCGTCGAGACACCGCCGGAGTCACCGCAACCGCAAAAGGCCGCTGCACCTCGTCCTGTTGCGCCATCCCCCTCTCTTGGCGGAAGCAGCATGTTTCTTCAGCTCGATGACGAAGAGACGATGCCCTACATCATGCTTCGCTATCGCGACAGTCGCTGGTCGAAGCACTACACGGCAACACCGCAGCAGCCCTGGGGTGGGTTGACG
>CAZKID010000173.1:0-10611 GCA_964552405.1 uncultured Thermoanaerobaculia bacterium | reverse complement strand
AGCGACATGCTCAAAGGCAAGAGCGGCCGTTTCCGCCAGAACCTGCTCGGCAAACGCGTGGACTATTCCGGCCGTTCGGTCATCGTCGTCGGCCCCGAGCTCAAGCTGCATCAGTGCGGTCTGCCGAAGAAGATGGCGCTCGAGCTCTTCAAGCCGTTCATCTACAACCGTCTCGAGCAGAAGGGCCTCGTCGGCACGATCAAGGCGGCGAAGGAAATGGTCGAGCTGCAGACGATCGAGGTGTGGGACGCGCTCGAAGAGGTCATCAAGGAACATCCGGTCCTCCTCAATCGCGCACCGACGCTTCACCGTCTCGGCATCCAGGCCTTCGAGCCGGTGCTGGTCGAAGGGAAGGCGATCAAGATTCACCCGCTCGTCTGCACCGCGTTCAACGCGGACTTCGACGGCGACCAGATGGCTGTTCACGTTCCACTCTCGCCGAAGGCTCAGGTCGAGTCGCAGGTGCTGATGCTGGCGTCGAACAACATCCTCTCGCCGGCCAACGGAAAGCCGCTCGCGGTTCCGTCGCAGGACCTCGTCCTTGGTTGCTACTACCTGACCAAGGAGAAGAAGGGTGCGAAGGGCGAAGGGAAAGTCTTCGGCCACTTCGACGAGGTGAAGATCGCGCTGCAGGCCGGCGAAGTCGAGTTGCTCACGCCAATCAAGCTTCGCATCAGCGGGCGTTTCATCGACCTCACGAAGCAGTTCAACGATCAGGACGTCGTGCACGCCGAGATCGAAGAGCTCGATCGCAAGGTTGTCGACACGACGGTGGGCCGCGTCATCTTCAACAAGGCGCTGCCGGAAGAGATCCCGTACATCAACGGCCTGCTCAAGAAGAAGGGGCTGCAGGAATTGGTGAACTTCGCGTTCATCAACTTCGGCAATGACCTCACCGTGCGCATGCTCGACTCGATGAAGGAGACGGGCTTCCTCTACGCGACGAAGGCCGGCGTCTCCATCGGCGTCGATGACATGGTCATTCCGGCGCGCAAATCGGAGATCGTCGACAACGCGCGCAAGGCGGTTCTCGAAGTCGAGCGCCAGCGTCTCGACGGCGCGATCACCGCTGGTGAGCGCCACAACAAGATCATCGACATCTGGCACCGCGCGACGGAAAACGTCTCGGACGAGATGTTCAGCGACATGCGTCAGGCCGAAGCGAAGAGCGGCGAGTTCAATCCGATCTTCATGATGGCCGACTCTGGCGCTCGTGGTTCGAAGGAACAGGTTCGTCAGCTCGCCGGAATGCGCGGACTGATGTCGAAGCCTTCGGGCGAAGTCATCGAGACGCCGATCACCGCGAACTTCCGCGAAGGCCTCTCGGTGCTGCAGTACTTCATCTCGACGCACGGTGCGCGTAAGGGTCTCGCCGATACGGCACTCAAGACCGCGGACTCGGGCTACCTCACGCGCCGTCTCGTCGACGTCGCGCAGGACGTCATCGTCACGGAAGAGGACTGCCAGACGGTCGACGGGATCGTCGTTACGCCGATCATGGAAGGGGGCGACATCCTCGAGCCGCTGCGCGATCGCATCGTCGGCCGCGTGTCGCAGGAAGACATCTACGATCCGCTCACGGGCGACAAGCTCCTGACGGAGAACGACGAGGTCACGGAAGATCTCGCGAACGCGATTCAGGAAGCGGGTATCGAGCAGGTCAAGATCCGCTCGGTGCTTACCTGCGAAACGCGCCGCGGAGTCTGCCGCCGCTGTTACGGCCGCAACCTCGCGAGCGGGAAGCTCGTCGAGATCGGCGAGGCAGTCGGTGTCATCGCTGCAGAGTCGATCGGTGAGCCGGGTACGCAGCTCACGATGCGTACGTTCCACGTCGGTGGTACGGCCTCGCGCGTTTCCGAGCAGTCGAAGCATGAGGCGTCATCGCCCGGTAAGGTTCACCTCATCAACGTCAATACCGTCACGAACAAGAACGGCGATCTCGTCGTCATCAACCGTAACGGCAAGCTGCTCATCCTCGATGACGCTCCGGTGAAGAAGTCGAAGAAGGCTGGCGCGTCCCACGAGGCCGAGATTCCGGGCCGCGAGAAGGAGCGCTACGCGCTCGTCTACGGTGCAACGCTCCGCGTGCACGAAGGGCAGCATGTCGATGCCGGTGCTGTACTCGTCGAATGGGATCCGTTTACGTCGGCGATTCTCACGGAAGTCGGCGGCAAGGTTGCGTTCAAGGACATCGTCGAAGGCGAGAACGTCCGCGAAGAGACGGACAAGGTGACCGGTCTCACGCAGTCGGTCATCGTCGAGTCGCCGACGGCCGAGAAGCGCACACCGACCGTCATGGTCAAGACGAAGAAGTCGGACGAGAAGAAGTATCTCCTCCCGACCGGTGCGCATCTCATGGTCACGAACGGCCAGGAGGTTTACCCGGGCGACATTCTCGCGAAGATTCCTCGCGCGACCACGAAGACGAAGGACATTACCGGTGGTCTGCCGCGCGTCGTCGAGCTGTTCGAAGCGCGTCATCCGCGCGAGAAGGCGGTCATCACCGAGGTCGACGGCACGATTCATCATGGGCCGGTGGTCAAGGGCATGCGCCGCGTCATCGTCGAGACCGAAGAGGGTACGCGCCACGAGTACAGCGTCCCGCGTTCCGTGCACGTCAACGTGCAGGAAGGGGAGCATGTGCGCGCCGGCGATCCGCTCATCGACGGTCCGATCGATCCGCACGACGTCCTCGCGGTCCTCGGGATCAAGGAACTGCAGCGTTACCTCGTGGACAAGATTCAAGAGGTCTATCGCTCGCAGTCGGTTGCGATCAACGACAAGCACATCGAAGTCATCTGCCGCCAGATGCTGCGCTCGGTTAGAGTCACGCGCGTCGGCGATACGGATTTCCTGGTGGATGAGCAGGTCGATCGTTTCCGCTTCATGGAAGAGAACGAGAAGGTCATGAATCGTGGCGGTGAGCCTGCAGACGGTACGCCGTTGCTGCTCGGCATCACGAAGGCGTCGCTGTCGACCGATTCGTTCATCTCGGCGGCGTCGTTCCAGGAGACCACGCGCGTGCTCACGGAGGCCGCGATCGCGGGCCGTGTCGACTACCTGCGCGGTCTGAAGGAGAACGTCATCGTCGGCCGTCTGATCCCGGCGGGTACGGGTATGCCGGCGTATCGCGAAGTGTTCCTCGAGAAGGACGAGCCGGTCGTGGTTCAGCCGTCGCTCGAGGATCTGCTGCGCAACGAGGACGAAGAGGCGCTGTCGATGGCCGACTTCGACGACGAGCAGTAGACGAATCAAATGAGCAAGTCGAAAGGGCGGCCGAAAGGCCGCCTTTTCTTTTGCGCTGTCTTACACGGGAACATCTGGTCTGCCGAGGCGGCTGGCGAACAGCGTTCGCAGCTACGGCCCCATTCTTCGCTAGAATTTGGCCCTTGAGCACTCTCGAACGGGCGATCGAGATCGCGGCACGGGCGCACGCCGGACAAGTCGACAAAGCTGGTGCGCCCTACATTCTTCATCCGCTGCGGGTGATGATGTCGGTGCGTGCGCCGCATGAGCGCATGGCTGCCGTGCTGCATGACGTCGTCGAAGATACGGATGTCACACTCGGCGATCTCGAGGCGGAAGGGTTTCCGCACGAGGTGCTCGATGCGATCGCGGCGCTGACGAAGAGCAAGGGCGAGCAGCGGATTGACGCGGCCCGGCGTGCCGCGGCGCATCCAATCGCGCGCGTCGTCAAGCTAGCCGATGTCAGCGACAACATGGATGTGACGCGGCTTCCGAATCCGTCCGACTCGGACCGCGCACGTCTCCAGCAGTACGCCGAAGTGAAGGCGCTGCTCGAAGCGGCAGCGAGCAATTATGAGCAGTCGTTCGCGTGCGCAGAGTGCAGGGAGATCGCCGGTGTCGTCCGGCTCCGTACCTCCAATCTCGGCGTCTGCCTGGAGGTCTCCAGCTTTACGTCGGAGATGAAGTTGCCGGTGCGCGAGCTCGACCGAACGATGGACGAGCTGCAGCATGCGATGCGATCCGCACGTGCGTTGTTCGAGCTGGATTTCGAGCTCGCGCCTTTCTACTGTCCGACGTGCGCGCTCACATTCTGCGGCGCGCACTGGCGCACGCGTGATGTATTCGATGACGAAGGATTTCACGACTGCATTCGTGGCGTTTGCGCGAGAGGTCATGAGCGGATGTTGGAGGATTAGCAGCATTGAGCATTCGCATCGTTCGTCTCGGATCCGATCGCGTGAGCGGAGAAGGGCTGCGCGTGGGCACAGTCCGGCGTCCGCCGCGCGGTGTGCGCACGGAGCGGCTCGCGGCGGACAATTGGTACGACGTCTGGCTTCCACAGCTCGCGCCGAGCGCAGAGCTCGTGAAGAGTGCACAGGCGTCGGCCTCCGACCGCGACTGGCTGCGATTCGTCCGCGCCTATCGCAAGGAGATGAGCGATGGCGAGAACGTGCGTTTGCTCAAGCTCCTGGCGGCGCTCTCACAGCAGACCAATTTCTCCGCCGGCTGCTATTGCGCGGACGAAACGCGGTGTCATCGATCGGTGTTGCGCGAGTTGCTCGCGGAGTACGGCGCGCAGATCGTTTAGTGGCCGCGCCTTCGCCAATAAGGTGCTTCAGTCTCCAGGACCTGGTCGATCGAAGGGCTCTTTGCGATTGCCTCGCAATCGGGACAAGCGAGCACGTCCTTCAGCAGCATCTCCGCGATCTCGTCGGGAATCTCCGGTGTGAATCCGATGATGCCTCCACGTTTCTCGACTTCACGCCTCAATTGGTCCAACTTCTTGTTCATTGCGAACCTCCTGCACCGAGGATCCCTCGGTGCAGAGAGGAGGGCAAAAGTTCTACTTGGAGTGGAGCGAAAGGCATGCGTTGATGAAGCGATCGACGGCTTCTGTGTAAGCGGAGGTCTCGCCGAGCGTTTCGTTAATCTCCCTGTGGGAGAGATCTTCGGGAAGGACGGAGGCGGTGATGCCGAACGAGCGCGCCTTGGAAGCGAAGCGATCGGCCTGGGTACATGAGTCCGCGCGCCGGCTCGAGCAGACTGCGAGGAACGGCGGCTCGCGATGCGACAACGCGTGATAGGGCGACGCCGCTTTCCAGAACGCCGGCTCGCTGCCGAATGCCTTGTCATAGAGTGGGAAGTGCCGCTTCTCCATGATCTCGACGACATCGAGCGCCGCGCTGTCGAGGCTCACGGCTCCGATCCAGGTTGCTCCTCCGAGATCCGGCGCGAGACGATCGGAGGTCTCGATGAGCGAGATGAGATGTGCGCCGGCGGAGTGCCCCATGATGATCACGCGCTTCGGATCGGCGCCCCACGATGCCGCCTGTTTCTCCATGAACGCGAGTGCCTTCGCGACGTCGCGTGCCTGCTCCAGCGGAGATGCGTTTGGCAGCAAGCGGTTGTTGACGGAAACGAATGCGTAGCCCAGCGCCGACCAGTGGCGAAGCTTGTTTTCGACGACGCGCTTCATCGCCTTGTCGCCCGTCCGCCAGCCGCCGCCATGGACCATGAAGATGACCGGCGCACTGTGCGCGTTCTGCGGGAGGTAAACATCGATACGCTGCAACGGATCGTTAGAGTACGCGACGTCCTTGATCACGCGAACACCGGGCGGAACGGTCAGAGGGGTGTCGTCTTCGTCGAGATCGAATTGGGGCATCGAGGCCGCCAGCGGGCGGCGTTGGAATCTCCTTTGTGCGAAGAGCGGGATCGTCGTCAGGAGTATGCAGAGCGATAGGATGACGTTCTTCATCAATCGTCGTTACGAATGAAGAGGGAAAGTGCTGAGTGGCGATTATCTGGAAATTGGCAGCCAATGACGTGAATAACGGTCAGGATTCTTGACGCCCTCGTTCTGCATCGCCGTCGTAGCGCTGAACACCATTCCGCTGTCGCCCACCAGCACGCCTCGCTGACGCCGTGCGATCATCGCGTGCAGTTTCATGTCGACGGCATTCAGCAATTGCTCCGCCTTCTCGAGCTTCTGTGCTTCGCTTGCGTCGCCTTCGTTGATCGCCATCGCCGCGAGCAGCAGTGATCCGAGGGCTGGTCCCCAGGGGCCGCGCTCGGATGACAGGCGCGAGGTTTCCTGGCGCGCGATCTGATGCAGGTGCTGATCGCGCGTCGCGTTTGCGGCTGCCATCGCGCAGCGCGCCTTGAGGAACGCGGATTCGATGCGCACGATCTGGACGCTGAGCAGCATCGACTTCTTGAGGTCCTTCCATCGCGCATCGAGCCGCTGCCACGCACCGATCGCATCGCCTCGGTACAGCAGGATCTCGCTGCCGGCGAGGAGGTCGTGATAGTGGTTGATGTGATAGCCAGCATGCGACCAGACGGCCATCGCGCGCTCCTCGTCGCTGCGTGCCTCGTCCGGCTTGTCTTCGACGAGCCGCAGAGGCCACTGCAGCGCAGAGCGGATATACGTCTCCGCATAGAGATCGCCGCGATCGGAGGCCTCGTCCATGACCGCTGGAATTCGTACGGCCAGCTCGCCGAAGCGCCCAAGCCACATCAGCGCGATCAGTGCATAAATGTCGGCATTGAAGCGTTCCCACGTCACGTTCGTACAGCGCTCGCGCAGCGTGGCAGCGGCCAGTCCGCAGCGATCGAGTCCATCGAGCCAGCGGCCCTCGAGCACGGCAGCGATGCCGTCGACCATCTCCACGAGTCCGATTGCATGAGGATGTCCCGTCTCGCTGGCCAGGACCCGCGCGCGTTCCAGCAGCACCGCAGTGCGTTCGCGCGCGCGCCATCCGTCGGCTGATGAATACCCTGCTTCCATCGCCATGGCGCGCGCGACGTGATACGGCTCGCCCGCCTTCAGCGCCAGCAACATTTGCCTGCTCTGGTAATCAGCGCCGCGGAATGTGTCGACCAGTGCCAGCCCCGTTGCGACCGACCACCACACATCGACACGACGCAGGGGCCAGGGTGAGATCCCCTCTGCGCGACCCGGCTTGAAGTGCGTCCCGCGCGCACGCCGGATCTCACGCCGCAGGATGAAGCTGAGATACTCCCGCCGCGGTATGCGGGCGAGCGACATGCCGCATTCCGCGAGCACGGCGGAGATCTGCTCGATTCCTTCGTCGATGTGACCACTGCGCAGAAACTGCTCCGCAGCGTTGCGCTTGAGATCCATGACCGCGCATGGCTTTGCCGTGGATGCGGCCCGCACGTAGGCGTGTCCCGCCTCTGCTCCACGTCCGCTGCTGGCGAGCGCCTCGGCGTAGCGCACACGAAGTTCCTGCCGTCCGTCGTTTTCGACTGGTGAGAGCTCCATCGCCGTTCGATAGAGCGTGACCGCTCGATCGAACGCGAGTGCGGCAACCGACTCCGCCGCGGCGTCGCGGAAGTACTCGAACGCACGTTCGCGATCTCCCCCCTCGAGGAAGTGCGTCGCGATCGTTTCGGTCTCTCCCCCCATCGCGGCCGCGAGCGTCTGCGCCAGCCGCAGATGGATCTCGCGCAGGCGCTCTTCCGGAAGGGACTCCGTAATCGCTTCCCGAATCCGATCGTGGTACGTCTCGTACAGTTCGCCATCCGGCGTGCGATAGATGCGGATCATCTGTCGCGTCGCAAGCACGCCTCGTGCGGAGAGCATCGTGTTGTCGATTCCGGCGACGGTCTTGGCAACTTCATCGGTCACCGGATGCCCTGCAATGGCGATCGTCTCCGCCAGGGCCCGTGCGTCGGAAGGGAGCGCATGGACGCGCGCAAGGATGACATCTTCGAGCCGCACGCCTCCCGCGCCCTCCTCGCCGCCGCAAGCGACGTGCGAGACGAGCTCCTCGATGAAGAGCGGGCTGCCGCCGGCTTCCTCAACGATTCGCTGCACCACGGGATCCGTCATGCTCGTTCCGAGGGCCTGTGCGGCGAACATGCGCGCTTCGTTTGACGAGAGAGCGTCGACGACGATCTCGCGTTTGTTCCGGATGTTGCGATTCAATGTTTCGACGAAGCGATTGCGGCGCGACTCCTCGCGGAACGAGAGCACGAGCAGCATCGGCGGCGCGTTCGTCTGCCTCAGGATCTCGCCGAGGAGTTGGGCGCTGTCGATGTCCCCCCAGTGAACGTCGTCGATCACGATGACGAACGAGCGCGTGCGCGTCAGACGTTGAATGAGGTCGGTGAACGAGAGCACCGAGCGGCGGCGGATCTCCTGCGGATCGCGCGGCTGTTCGCTTGGTTCGTTACGAACGTTGATCGTTCTGAAGACGGGGAAGAGTCGCGCGATCGCCTCCGTGCCGTTGGGCAGGAGCTGCTGCATCTCGCCGCGCGGCATACGGCGAATCTGCCGCGTCAGCGAGTCGATCGCGCTGTCGAGTGCTTTGAACGGCACGGACTCGCTCTCGTAGCAGCGGCCGGCGATGACGAGCGTCTTCGGATCGCTGCTCATCACCGATGATGTGAAATCCTGGATCAGCGAGCTCTTGCCCATGCCGGGACGTCCGGAGACGAATACGACGCCGGGCCGCTGGGTGCGATGCACTTCCTCGAGCGCCAGTTGCAGTTGCAGACGTTGCGAGTGCCGGCCGACGAAGTCGTGACGCGCGCGCGATTCGACGCGCACCTCGCGAGAGCCGCCGAGGCGCGAGAGGATCTCGCTGCCTGAAGGGCGTTTGGCAGGGTCACGCTCGAGCAGCTTCGCGCAAAGGGTGTCGATATCCTCCGGAATGCCGTCGAGGAATGCGCTCGGCTTCGGCGCAGACTCCGTGTTCTTTCGCTTGAGCACTTCCAGCGGGCTGTCGCAACTGAAGGGGAGGATGCCCGTGAGCGCCTCGAAGAGAACGATGCCGACGCCGTACCAATCGCTGGCTGGTGTGAGGATTTTGTCTGCGGCCTGCTCAGGTGACATGTAGTCGGGCGTGCCTTCGATCGAAGCGTTCGGATGCGGCCGCTCGCGATCGCGCAGCAGATCCATCGCGAGGCCGAAGTCGAGCAGGACGACGCGGCGCTCGTCGGTCACCCCGATGTTCGGCGGTTTGATGCCGCGATGCAGTTTGCCGGCGTTTTGCATTGCCTTGACCCCCCGGGCGGGTTGGAAGAAGGGGTCGCGAATGCGGTCGTAGTCGAGCGTCGCCTGTTCCGCGCGCTGGCGCCGTTGCGGCTTGAGCGGCTTGCCGTCGAAGTTCGGAAGCGGAAGCACTTCGGTTGGTTCTTCGATGATGCTGCCGCTCGAACGGACGTAGTGAAGAAACGTCGTTCCCTCGACCAGCTCCATCGTGAAGAACCAGTCGGACTCCTCGGAAATCAGCTCGTAGAGAGAAACGAGATTGGGGTGCGAGATGCCGGCGAGTGTGCGGAACTCCTGTTTGAAGCGATACAGCATCTCGGGGTCGCTCCATGGCAGCCGCTTGAGCGCAACGACGGCGTTTCGCTGGCGATCGTAGGCGCGATAAACGACACCGAATCCACCGGATCCCAGCTCGCCCTCAATGAGGAAACGTTGCGTGCCGCGAAATGCGGAGCGCTCGAGGTTCTTCATTCTTACTAAATGGACTCTGTGATGGTACGACAAACCGGATGGTCGGTTACAGGCAGCGGGCAGCGGGCAGCAGACGGATGGAGAGAACGTGTTCGTCTGCCCCCTGCTGTCTGCCGCCGCACTGCGGTATCGTTCCCCGTCTTGACACTCGTGGAGCGTGCCATTCATGCCGTCCTTGCGCTGGGGCTTCTCGGCACGGGGTTGCTCATCTCGAATGGTGACGATCACTTTCGCCTGCCGAAAGAGCTCGTGTTTCGCGGCGAAGCGATTCTCCTGCTGATGCTCGCGGTGTTCTGGTGGACATCGCGCACGCGTACGTGGCCGGTGTCGATGCGTCCCGAGTTCGTACTCGCGCTGCTGGCCGTGATCTGGGGTGCGGTGACGACGCTGCTGTCGACGAATCGTCTGCTGAGTACCGACAGCCTCATCACGATTGTGGCCGCGGCGATCATCTTCATCGCGACGTGCATCGCACTCCAGTCGCGATCGATGTTTCTGATCGATGCGCTGATGTTCGCTGCCTGTTGCAACGCGATCCTCGCCGTCTCTCAGGAGCTGCGAGTCTGGACGCCTTACTCCGGCGCGAAGGACGTCACCACGCACATGGGCACGGTCGGGTTCCTCGGGAATCCCAACGATGTGGGAACGTACCTCTCGGGCGCGACGCTGCTCGCGATTGCCGTCGCGGTGAACACGCATCGTTTGCGGAGATGGTTCTACGCGTCGATTGCCGTATTGCTCGTTTTGGGGATCATCGCGAGTGCGACCAAAACGGCGGTGGGGGCGCTCATTGCATGATTGTCACGGCGCCACCAACGTCCCACAACGGGGTTGGGCCGTCATTTGGGTGACACAGCACATTAACTTCGTCGCTCCAATGAGGTGCGACAATATTTTGAGCTGTCCATGCTGGCGGGTACGGAAACCCCTCGTTTAGACTGAAATTTCATATACCTGGGTGTTCTCCCGCTGCTCGACGCAGTTCTCAATTTCCTGTCCAACGGCCTCACGCACGCCAGTTGGGTGTGCATGGTCATCTACATGCTGGTCATGACGCAGCTCACCATCGTCACGGTGACGGTGTATCTGCACCGCTGCCACACCCACCGTGGCGTGGAACTTCACTGGTCCATCTCCAATTTCTTCCCCTT
>CAZKID010000172.1:0-10646 GCA_964552405.1 uncultured Thermoanaerobaculia bacterium | reverse complement strand
CGACCGTGCGCTGGCCGACGCTCTGGTCGCTACCGTTCTCGAGGCGGGCGCGTTACGCCAACGTGCAAGAGAGCGTATCGTGGCGAGCTTCAGCGTGGAGACCCTCGTGCGCAGAACGAGTCGTGAACTGGAGGCGCTTCTCTCTTGAAGATTGCCTTCGACATTGTCTTCGCCATTGGAGCAGGCTATTTCCTGCTTCGAGCCCGTAGATTCGATGTTCTGACCGTGGGGTTTTTCGCTGCCGCCATTTACTTTTTGCCGGGATTTTTCGGTTTCGTTCAGCATCCGATCGATTTCAGTGTGCTGGTCCATGATGAGCTGATCGATCCAACGTACGCGGTGATGACGCTGGTACTCGGCATGATCGTACTTGCGGCGGTCGTACACGATTCACTCGTAATGTCAGTACCGTATGGCATTCACATGGAAGGAACAGCGTCGACGCCGGTCTGGGCTCTCTTGATCGGGATCGCAGGATTGGTCATGACATTGCTCACGACCGGTGCGGCGTTGATGAACTCCGACAAGGTCACTGTTCTGGCGGCGATGAACCGTTGGTGTGTGCTGTGGGAGGTAGGCGCGTCAGTGGCGGCCGTAATGGCATTTCAACGAAGACAATATGCGGTCTTTGCGGCGGCGTTTCTTTTGCTCCTGTTCGACGTATTCGTTGGTATGCGGGTTTATTTCGCTCTCACCATGGTCGCGGTGATGATCCTGGCGCTCTGGCGGGGAGGGCGCCGGCGTCTCCTGTTCCGGAAAAAGCCTCTGATGGCAGCGGCATTCTTCATGCTCTTTATCTTCTTCTACAAGCAGTTGCTGATCCCTGTAAAAATGGGTGCCTGGGACCTCGTTGTCGAGAATCTCCACAATGAGTCCTTTTACACGGAAGTCGTGACCCTTTCCGAGCCATTCGTCACTCAGGCGATTCTGAACGAGGTCATCAAGGCCGATTACCACGTTGGTCTTTCTCACTTCGCATCGATTGGCTATCAGTTCGTTTTCATGGCGCCTTCGTTGGGCGCGGATGCAGTGTCGTTCAATGACCTGTTCCAGCCGAAGCTGTTTCCCGGAAGCCTCTGGATGGGGATGGCCAACAATGTGTGGGCGGAGATGTGGAGCAGCGGCGGATGGACTCTGCTCGGTGTGTTTATCGTCTTTCATGCTGGAGTACTGATCATGCTGTCCCGCGCGTTGTGGATCCGGCATCCTGACATCAGAGCTGTCCTTGCACTCCTTTCGTCGTATTGGGCGTTCTACATTCACCGAAATGATCTGTTCATTGAATTGAACATGATGAAGCGGGTCGTGGTCATCAGTCTGGCCGCGATGATCCTGGCCTGGCTCAGCCATCGTATGTTGCGTCGTGTGTCACCCCCTCGGCGGCGGCGCGCGGCAGAGCCCCGCGCTGTCCAATGAGTTCCCGAAGGCTCCGCATTCTGCATCTCATTACGACCCTCGAGACCGGCGGTGCACAGACGATGCTGTGGAATCTCGTGAGCCACATGAATGCCGCCGCATTCGAAAATCGTGTCGTCTCGATGACGGCGCTCGGCGCGGTGGGCGAGCGGCTTCGGGACCATGGCGTCACAGTCGATGTTCTCGGCATGCGACGTGGCCTTCCTGACGTGCGGGGCCTGTTGCCGCTGCGAAGGATCGTTCGCGAGTTCAGGCCGGACGGTCTGCAGACCTGGCTCTATCACGCCGATCTTCTTGGAACCATGCTGTCTCGAACCATGGGAATCCGACCGCTCATCTGGAACATCCGGTGCGCAACCATGGATTTATCGCGCTATGGATTATCCAGCCGGCTCACATTGCGCTTCCTCGCGCGCCTCTCTCGCCGCCCTGAAGCGGTGATTGTCAACTCACGAGCCGGCCTTGTTCTTCATGAGTCTCTTGGTTTCAATCCGCGGCGGTGGGCGTTGATTCCGAACGGTTTCGACGTCAAGCGATTCAGTCCGGACGACTCGGCGCGAGCACGTCTTCGCTCGGAATTGGGGCTCAGGGAAGAGTCACTGTTGATCGGGTTGATCGCAAGATATGATGCGATGAAAGGTCACGATGCGTTCCTCGCCGCAGCGGCTGATGTGGCGCGCCAGGCAGGCGTCCATTTCGTGCTCGCCGGCGGTGGTGTCGACATGCAGAATCAGGTCTTGAAGGAATTGATCGCAAAGAGTGGTATTCAATCGAGAGTGTTTCTGCTGGGCGAACGCCGTGATGTTCCTGCGCTTCTGGCCGGCCTCGACGTCGTTTGCTCCGCGTCGATTGGCGAGGGATTTCCGAATGCCGTCGGCGAGGCAATGGCGTGTGGTATTCCATGCGTAGTTACCGACACGGGTGATTCAGCGTGGCTGCTTGGTGAGCACGCTGGCAAGGTGGTACCGGTTTCCGACAGCGGCGCACTCAGCAAGGCACTAAGTGAGATGATCGCGGTGGGGAGAGACGCGCGGGCAGCAATGGGTGCTGCGGGACGTCGCCGGATCGTTGAAAACTTTACGCTCGACTCGGCTGTCTCTCACTATGAAGACTTGTATTACGGTCTGATCGGCTCGGGACGCGCGGTTTCTCATCGCTAACTATATATGTGCGGATTTGCAGGCTTTATTACGAAACGGTCATCGAACAATGACCAGCTCCTTTCCACGGTCACATCGATGGCCAATACTCTCATTACGCGCGGACCGGATGATTCGGGCAGCTGGTGCGAGCCGGCCACGGGTGTAGCGTTCGGATTCCGGCGGCTCTCGATCATCGACCTTAGTGCCGAGGGACATCAGCCGATGCATTCGGCTGATGGGCGGTACACGATCGTCTTCAACGGCGAGATCTACAATTTCGAGGAGCTCCGGCGTGAACTCGCTGCCGCCGGTCATCGTTTCCGCGGCCATTCCGATACCGAAGTTCTCCTGGCGGCGTTCTTACAGTGGGGCGTCGAGGCCGCGATTCGCCGCGTCAATGGAATGCTCGCAATCGCTCTGTGGGATTCGGCGAACCGTGAGCTCTGGCTCATGCGCGATCGGATGGGGAAAAAGCCTCTGTATTATGGCTGGTGCGGTAGCACGTTCCTGTTCGGCTCTGAGCTCAAGGCCCTGGCTGCGCACCCTGACTTTTCGGCTGACATCGACCGCGACGCGTTAGGCCAATTCATGCACTTCGGCTACGTGCCGGGGCCTCTCAGCATTTACAAAGGAATTCGAAAGCTTCCTGCAGCCTCTCTGCTGCGCGTTTCATCTCGCGACATGCGAGAGCCGGAGCCCCGGCCTTATTGGTCTGCGTTGGAGGCAGCGCTTGCAGGTGAGCGGAATCCGCTTACGGTTTCGGTTGATGAGGCAACGGAAGAGCTCGACCGGCTGCTGCGCGATGCCGTCGGGATTCGGATGATCTCGGATGTGCCGCTTGGAGCGTTTCTTTCGGGAGGAATCGACTCCTCGGTGGTCGTGGCGCTGATGCAGGCGCAGAGCGCCAAACCGGTGAGAACGTTTTCGATCGGCTTCCAGGAAGCCGAGTTCAACGAAGCGGTTCATGCCAAGCGGGTAGCGAACTGGCTCGGAACCGATCATACGGAATTTTATGTGTCCCCGCAGGCGGCACTCGATGTCATTCCGCAGCTGCCGTCGATCTATGACGAGCCCTTCGCAGATTCGTCCCAGGTTCCAACGTATCTCGTTTCTCGTTTGGCCCGGCAACACGTCACCGTCGCCCTTTCCGGCGACGGAGGGGACGAGATCTTCGGTGGCTACACGCGCTACCTCTGGGCCGAGCGGATCTGGAAATCGATGCGTTGGATTCCTCGGCCGATTCGAGCCCTGTGCGCCGGCGTCATGCGTAAGGGCAGCACTCCGCTGGCGGCCTGCATCCGCGCTGCAAGCCCTGTTCTTCCGCGCGGGCTCCGGTTTCAGAATCCCGCCGACAAGCTTCAGAAAGCGGCTGAGCTGCTGTCTCTTCGAAGCCGGAAGCAGATCTACAACCGTTTGATCTCACACTGGAAAGACCCGCAGCAGGTCGTACCCGGCTCGAATTTGCCAGCGGCGCTCATCGATGATCCAGCTTCAGCGCAACTGCAGAGTTTTGTTCATCAGATGATGTACATCGACACGATCAGTTATCTCCCCGACGACATTCTGGTCAAGGTCGATCGGGCCTCGATGGCTGTGAGCCTCGAAGCGCGAGCTCCGTTGCTCGACTTCCGAATCTTCGAGTTTTCGTGGCGTTTGCCTCTCGAGATGCAAATCCGCGGAGGCGTCGGGAAATGGCTCCTGCGCAGGGTTCTCGATCGATATGTTCCTGCCGATCTGATCGACCGGCCCAAGATGGGATTCGGAGTCCCGATTGGCGCCTGGCTTCGCGGACCTTTGCGCGATTGGGCTGAAGCGTTGCTCGATGAGCGGCGCCTCCGTTCGGAATCGTTTTTCGATGTTGCTGAAATCAGAAAGAAATGGACGGAGCACGTCCAGGGCAAACGGGAATGGCAGTACTACCTTTGGGATGTATTGATGTTCGAGGCCTGGCTCGAAGCGACGTCCGAGGCGCGGCTAGCACAGAGGATGAACGACACCAGGATGACGGCGAGAGCATCGCTGTGAACGCTATGAAGGCGGTTGCTGAGCGTTCTGCAGCCACGCTGCTGTCTCAGTAAGTCCTTCTTGCATTGTCCATGGGGCATGCCAGCCGAGCGCTGCGATTGCTGAAGAGTCAATGACGAACGAGCCGGCGAGTCTTTCGAGATCGAGCCGTCTTCCCGCGACCAGCGCTCCGAGATGGAGAACTGGCGAAGGTAGTCCGAACAGGCGCGCTGGCTTCCCCATTGCCGCCGCCATTCGCCGCAATAGTTCCGGTGTGGAGAGATCTTCTCCGTCACTGACGGGAAGGATCCGGCCCGCCGCGCCCTGCGACTGTGAGACGAAGCACAGTGCATCAGCGAGATTCTTCACAAAAACCATACTGCGGCAGTTGTTGATGGAGCTCAGTGGCAGCGGGATGCCTCGACGCACTGCCCGCATCAGTGCGAGAAAATTTGCGCGAACGCCAGGGCCGTACACAAGCGGCGGGCGGATGATTGTCCAACGGTCGTCCTCCAGAACCATTCTTACGGCATTCTCGCCTTCGAGCTTCGATTGCGCGTAAGCATCAGAGGGTGCAGGAGGGGTAGTAGCGCCAAGCGCACTCACCGAGGAGTCGCCATACACCTTTGCGGTGCTCAACAACACGAGCCGTCCGACGCTCGCTCGGCGCGCGGCGTGAGCCAGCGCTTCTGTGGCGTCGCGATTCACGACCTGCAGGCGTTGTTCGCCATCATGGCCCGGGCTCTTGAGATGCGCCAGCCCTGCAGTGTGAATGATCGCGTCCATGCGTTCAACGGCATGACTCCAATCGGTGCTGGCGTTCAATTCGCCGACCTCTGCGATCTCACTACAGACCACCGACTGAGCAGATTCGCGGTTCCGCACTGCAGCACGCACTTCGATCCCTTTTTCGATAAGGCGTGCGCAAACATGACGGCCGATGAAGCCATTCGCGCCGGTGACCAGAACTCTCAACCGCACAACTCCGTGTAGATGGCGAGAGTCATACGGATCACCGAGTCGAGCGAGTAACGCCCGAGCGCACGTTCTCGTCCTCGCCGTCCCATCTCGGCGCGGAGATCAGGGTTCTCGATCAGCCGCGCCAGTGCCGCGGCAAGCTTCTCCGGATCGCGAATGGGAACGAGGAGACCATTGAAGCCATCCGTAACGATCTCCCGGCAGCCTGGCCAGTCCGTGGTGACAATGGGTAAACCGGCGGCCGCGGCCTCGACCAGGACTTTGGGTACGCCTTCACTGTAGTAGGTGGGAAGACAAACCACGTCGCTCTCCGCCATGACGTTCGGCATGTCGGTTCTCCGGCCGAGGTACTCGATGGCGCCGCTGTCGTGCCAATCGCGCAGGATCGTGTCCGTGATGCTGGCCGGATTGTCGGGGTCTGGTTCGCCGGCAAGCACGAAGGTCGCGGAAAGGCCTTGATCATGAAGGTGGCGAGCTGCGGCTACGAAGTCGGCGACGCCTTTGGTATGAAGCATTCGCGAAGCAAGCAGAACGCGCACGGGTCCGGGGTGCGTGCCCTCTCTCGGAGTGAATCGATCAGTATCTGCACCCGACCCTGGAATCAGCACTGCCTGCTCAGAGGCGCACCAGCGAGAGCTGATGAACGTCTCTCGTTGTTCTTCATTCTGAAAGATGATCCTCATGGCAGGGTGGCGAAGCACGAGACGATAACCGGTGCTCACACCGGCGCGGATCAGTCGTGTGAGTTTTCGTTCGGTCGCGAAAACGTGGCCGAGTCCGGAGATCGCGTTCACGACTGCTGGGACATGACAAACACGTGCAGCGAGCGTTCCATAGAGAACTGGTTTGCTCGTGACGTGATGAACGAGGTCTGGCCTCAATGCGCGATACAGGCGGACCAGATCGAGGAACGACCTCAGTTCGGAAATGGGGTGAAGTCCGGAGCGTGACAGTCTGACTTCGTGCCAGGTAAGGCCTGTTTCTGTGATCAACGGAACGTGTTTGCTCGCCGGCGTCGCGATGTGCACGTCATACCCGGCATCGCGAGCCTCGAGCGCGACCGGCAGGCGATGGGAGACGAAAAAGCCGGCGTGGTTCACGACGAAGAGGAGCCTTCGAGGTTTGGTTTCCATGCGGGGATGCCGTGCATTGCGTCCCGCCTCACGCCGCATGACTCCGACCGTGAGCATCAATGCCGCAGCGAGCACGGTGGCGATACCCATGACCGCGAGCGGCATGGATTCGAACTGCGCCCATGCGCTGGCGACACCGAGCAACGCGAGCGCGCCGTACAGCGCCGAGATGCGCGCGTGGCTCGTGCCCGTTTGAATGAGGCGTTGATAGAGATGCGAGCGATGCGCCTGCGACAGGCGCTCGCCTCGCCGGATGCGCAGGATCAACGTGAACGATGTGTCGTAAACGAATGGCCACACCAGCAGAACCGCAGCAGCCGCGAAGCGCGGGTCGTGGGCAGCGGCGATGACGCCCAACGTCGCGAACATGTAGCCGAGAAATGCGCTGCCGACATCACCCATGAAAATGCGCGCCGGTTGCCAGTTGTGAATGAGAAAACCAAACGAGGACCCCGCGAGCAGCGCCCCGGCTGTCGAAATGATTGGAACGTTGAAGCGCGCCGCCAGGAAGGTCCAGCCAATCCCCGCAATCACCGCTTGTAGTCCCGCGATCCCGTCGATTCCATCCATGAAGTTGTAGCCGTTGGTTAGACCCACGATCCAGAGCAAAGTGACGAATGCGCCGACGAGTCCGAGCGCGATCGTGACGTGCGGCAGCTGGACGTGGCTCCAGAACCCGAAGACGCCGATTGCGGCGATCGCTGCAGCCAGATGAGCGCTCAGCCGCACGAGCCATGAGGATCCGCGCAGATCGTCGATGAAGCTGATGGCCGCGATGAGAAGAGACGGCATCGCGACCGCGAAGAAATGGGGGACGCGGAGGATCGCCATTCCGGCGATCGTTACCACGACAATGGCCAGACCTCCGCCGCGCGGCGTGGGCTGATCGTGAGAGCTGCGCGCGTTTGGATGGTCGAGAACGTGATGCCTGCGCGCCCAGAGGCGAATCCCCTCGACCAGCACTGCGGATGCCGTCGCAGCAGTGATGAAGACCGCGAGAAGGAGCCGCATCAGCGGACGACTGGCGCCTGTCCGAGAAGCGGCTGCGACAGCGTGACGTGGGCCGTTTCGGTCGCGTTCTCCGGTGATGTTCCATCCGGCGAGTATTCGGCGATGAGGCTGCGCAAGGCGCGGACGGCAGCCTGGCGGTCGTTGAAGGCGTTCGCGCGCGCCAGCCAGTTGCTCACGATTTGATGCTCTGGTTGAGGAGCTTCGGTGATCACGATATGCGGATGCACCGTCTTTCGGATCAGCTCCCCATCGAGACGGATTTCTTCGAAGAGCTTTTCGCCCGGCCGCATCCCCGTAAAGACGATCGGGATCTCATCCTCGGTGTGATTCGACAAACGAATGAGATCGCGTGCGAGATCGACGATCTTGACCGGCTCTCCCATGTCGAGCATGAAGATCTCCCGCGAGCTGCCAAGGGTTGCGGCCTGGAGAACCAGCGACACGGCCTCAGACGTTCGCAGAAAATAGCGAGTGACCTGGGGATGCGTCACGGTGATCGGCCCGCCGCTCAAGATCTGTTCCATGAACAGCGGAATCACGCTGCCCGATGAGCCGATGACGTTGCCAAAGCGGACGATCGTCATCTTCAGCGAGGTCTGTGTTGCGAGATCGAGCAGAGCGATTTCCGCCGCCCGTTTCGTAGCGCCCATGACGCTCGTCGGGTTGATTGCCTTGTCGGTGGAGATGAAAACCATCCGCTCGACGTTGTGCGTGGCGCAGATCTCGGCCAGTGCGCGTGTGGCAATGGTGTTGTTGCGAATGTACTCGTGCGGGTTCTCTTCACCGAGAGGGACATGCTTGTGCGCCGCGGCGTGCAGCACGATCTGCGGCCGTTCGCGCCCAACCAGGTCATCGAGCAACTCGGTATCAGAGATATCGAGCAGGTTGCAGCTGATCTGCGTGCGATCCATCGCGCCTTCACGTGTGAGGCGCTTTCTGATCTCGTAGAGGGCGAACTCGGAACGCTCCACGAGCGTGATGCTCGCCGGACCGAATTCGACAATCTGCGAAGCGAGCTCGGAGCCGATCGTGCCGCCGGCACCCGTCACCAGCACGCGGCGGCCGCGAAACAACGCGCGCACGGGATCGCCCGGCAGATCGATCCGCTTGCGCCTCATCAGATCTTCCACGTTGACCGGCCGCAGTTGGGTCACATGAACCCTGCCGCTCACCAGGTGATCGATTCCTGGAATCATCTTGAAATGCAGGTCGGCTTCCGAGACATGGCGGATGATCTCGCGCAGACGCTTTCCTGATGCGCTGGGAATTGCGATGAGTGCCTCGTCCGCGCTGGTTGCGTCGGCGATCGTCGCGATGTCCGAGATCGGGCCTCGAACACTGATTCCGCGGATATGGAGTCCCCACTTTGCGCGCTGATCGTCGACGAAGCCGACGACTTTTCCGAGTTGAGGGCGGTGCTCGATCTCACGGGCGAGCGTCTCGCCTGCGTCGCCCGCACCCACGATCAGGACGCGCTTCTGAGCTCCGGCCTCCGCGCTGTTGCCTCTCCACTTGTCGCGTGAGATCCGGATGATCAGGCGTGCGCCGAAGAGCGTGAGGAGAGACAGCGTCCAATCGATCAGCAACACGCCGCGAGGAGTGCGGACGAATTTCGTGACTTCGGGAAATCGCTCGCTGAGAAACCAGAGACCCACGAGGATGCCATTGGCGAAACTCAACCCGAAGACCAGTCGAATCACGTCCGAAATTCCGACGTAACGCCACCAGCCACGGTAGAAGCCGAATAGCGCTCCGGCGGCGAGCTGGATCGAAATGACGAGGATGAACCCGTTGCGCGCGATCGCGAAGAACTCCTCCGGAATGGAGAAATCGAAGCGGACGATATAAGCCAGTGCAAAACAGCCGGCGAAGACCATCGCATGAAAGCCGAACAGGAGAAGCGTTCTTGCAAACGCAGTCTGGCCGAGTAGCCGGTCAAGAAGGGGAAGTCGCTTGCTCGCGAGAGGGTTATTCACAGTGCATTGGCTGCGGATCGGTCCGCGTTGTCGTCGTTGCGGAAACCCGTCGACAGTTAAGAAAATAACTCGATCCGATCATTGTATCGCGACAAACCCGTTCAGCAAGATGATTGTCTCGACGAGCTCGCTGCAGATTTGCATCCGGCGCAAGAGTTTTGGGGATTCTCTGGGAGCCTGACTGATGATCCCGCGTGCGTATCACGACATCCGGAAGCTTCCTCGAGAAGAGCTCAAGGAGTTCCTGATCGAGAACTCCGCCACACTCACGGAGGAAGAGGCGTGGGCTGTCATCGAAAACCCCTACGTTGCACCTTCCATGCTGCTCGCCGTCGCGCAGAACCAGCGGCTGACCGGCTATTACTCGGTGCGTCTTCGTCTTGTTGCGCACAGGCAGACGCCGCAGGCTCAGTCGCTCAAGCTGATTCACTATCTCTACTGGTTCGATCTGGTCCGGCTGTCGGTCGACGTCACGGTTCCCGCTCCCGTTCGCCGCGCGATCGACACCCAGCTCATCCTCAAGGTCGATAAGCTGACGTTGGGTGAGCGGATCGCAAGCGCTCGTCGATGCAGTTCTGCACTCATCAAAGTGTTTCTGGCCGATTCGGATCTTCGCGTGTTCGAAATCGTGCTCGAAAATCAACGAGTGCGTGAGGACGACATTCTCGCCGTCATTGCATCTCGCGAAACGTCTTCCGATCGGTTGCAGATGATCGCCGATGATCAAAAATGGTCGTATCGCTATGCGGTGCGGAAGGCTTTGGTCCTGAATCCTTCGACGCCGCGCTCGGCCGCCGCGCGGCAGTTGCGATTTCTGACGCCGCGCGACCGACGGCAGTTACTCCAGAATCCATCGACCTCGACCTACTTGCGCCGTTGTATCGAACGCATGCACGCAAAGGATTTCTCGGCGCATGTCGAGCGAATTGAATAGAATGCACGGGCCGATGAGTGATCAGGATGCGCAGGCGCATTCCGAGCTCGCT
>CAZKID010000171.1:1019-10672 GCA_964552405.1 uncultured Thermoanaerobaculia bacterium | reverse complement strand
AAATCCGGATCGCGTCGGTCTGGGCCGGCGGTATCAGCCGAAGGAAATAAAAGGTCTCATAAGCCTTCTCGAAGAGAAGGGTCCGAAGAGCCATACCGATTGGAAGGGGCGCTACCGGGAAAATCTGGAAAAGATGAAGACCGGCCGCCTCGAAGATGTTGCCGAGGTTCTCAAGAATCTCAACGAAGTGTCGAAGAAGAAGAGCCTTTCGTTCCGCGAAAAGAAAATGTACGACCGGGCCAAATACCTGATCGTATCGGAAGTCGCGATCGTCAAAGGCATTCCCGAGATGGAAGCCGAGAAGCTGATCGAGAAGTCGCTCGATAAGTCGCTCGGTCTCGGGCACTAACGCGACCTTCGCGATCCCTCACATCTGTGCCGCTCCGAAAGGGGCGGCACTTTTGTTTTGGTTCACACCGGTGGGGGCACAGGCGCCCTCGCCTGACCACCGAGCCGACAGGCGAGGCGCCTGTCGCCGTCGCTCCACTGGACTCGCGATAAACTGCCGGAGTTGACCAAACCATGAACCGCCTGCCCGAATGGATCCGCGAGAAGCGTCTCAACCTGCGCGAGCTGCACGAAGTGAAGTCGATGCTTCGCGAGCGTTCATTGCACTCCGTCTGTGAGTCGCTCGCCTGTCCGAATCGCACGGAATGCTTTTCGCGCGGCACCGCGACCTTCATGATCCTCGGCGATGTCTGCACGCGCTCCTGCGGCTTCTGCAACGTAACGACGGGAAGACCATTTGCCGCTCCTTCGCCGCTCGAGCCGCGCTCCGTCGCCGAGACTGCGCAGCGGATGAACCTCCGCCACATCGTCGTGACTTCGGTCACGCGCGACGACCTCGAGGATGGCGGCGCACAGCAATTCGCCGAGACGATTCGCGAGATTCGCGAGCTGCTGCCGCACGCCGCGGTCGAAGTGCTCACGCCTGATTTTCGCGGCAATCGCGAGGCGATTCGAATCGTCGCCGAGGCGAAGCCCGACTACTTCAATCACAACGTCGAGACGGTTCCGCGCCTTTACGACTACGTGCGTCCCGGCTCGCGCTTCGAGCGCTCGGTCGCATTCCTCGCGGAAGTGAAACGCATCGATCCGTCCATCGTCACGAAATCCGGCTTCATGCTCGGCCTCGGCGAGCGCCGCGATGAAGTCATCGACGTGATGAAGCGCCTCCGCGAAGCCGGCTGCGAGATCCTGACGATTGGTCAGTATCTCCAGCCGAAGCGCGAGAAGCTCGACGTCGTCGAGTACATCCATCCCACGGTCTTCGACGAGTATCGCGTCATCGGAGAAGAGCTGGGCTTCGCCTCCGTCTTCTCCGGACCGTTCGTGCGCAGCTCGTACATGGCAGATGCAGTCGCCATTGCAGCAGCCTCGACATGAACGATGATCTCGTCCGCCTCTATCTCGATTTTCTCGCCGTAGAGAAAGGTCTCGCGAAGAACTCCCTCTCCTCTTACGCGACGGACCTGAAGAAATTCGGCCTTTATCTGAACGAGCAGAAGCTCGAGCTCGATCGTGTCGAGCGGATCAACATCGTTCGCTACTTTCAGTTTCTCCGCGGCAAGGGAATCTCCGCGCGATCCGTCGCACGGGCGCTCGCAGCGATCCGCGGCATGTACCGGTTTCTCGTCGCCGAACGTCATCTCAAGATCGATCCTACGGAGAACATGGAAAATCCGAAGCTCTGGACGACGCTGCCGAAGTCGCTGCAGCCGTTCGAAGTCGAAGCGCTTCTGAAGGCACCCGATCGCAGCACGCCGGACGGCCTTCGCGATCAGGCGATGCTCGAATTGTTGTACGCGACCGGCTTGCGCGTCAGCGAACTGATTCATGTGAAGGTGGACGATCTCGTCATGGATGCCGGCTTCCTGCGCACGATCGGCAAAGGCTCGAAGGAGCGCATCGTGCCTTTCGGCGACACGGCGCGCGATTCGATTCAGTCGTACCTGGACCACGGCCGCGCGCACTTCGTCAAACGCCCTGACGTGCATCTCTTTCTCTCGAATCGAGGGCGCCCGATGTCGCGCCAGTCGTTCTGGATGAAGGTCGTGAAGTACGCGCGGCTCGCCGGAATCAAGTCGCACATCTCGCCGCACGTGCTCCGTCATTCCTTCGCGACGCACTTGCTGGAGAACGGTGCGGACCTCCGATCCGTCCAACTGATGCTTGGACATTCGGACATCTCGACGACGCAGATCTACACCCACGTCTCGCGGGCTCGGCTGCAGAAGATGTACGAGACGTTCCATCCGCGGGCATAATCCGTAGAAAGAGCCAGTTAAACCGCGCCGATGCGTCGATCACTCGTCACCCTCGTGCTCACACTTGCCGCCGCGATCCCGGCGAGCGCGAGCATTGCCGTCTTCACGGACGGCCGGAACATGAAGATCGATTCGTACAAGATGGTCGACGACGAAACAATGCAGCTCGTGATGAAGAGCGGCGGCTCGATGACGCTGCCCGTTACGCGCATCGACCGCATCATCGACGATGAGATCGCCGCACCCGAGGTGGTGGCCGAGGTGAAGAAGATCGTGGAAGAGGGAGTGTTCCCGCGGCGGTCCTGGCGTTACGCCGAATCGAGCGGTCCCATCTTCAAGTCGAAGTTCGACAAGATCATCATCGCTGCCGCGAGGAAGTTCGACGTCGATGCCGCGCTGGTCTCCGCGGTCATCAAGGCCGAGTCGGATTTCAATCCGCGCGAGATCTCGAACAAAGGTGCGCGCGGCCTGATGCAGTTGATGCCTGCGACCGCGGA
Source organism: uncultured Thermoanaerobaculia bacterium (assembly GCA_964552405.1). Taxonomy (GTDB): domain Bacteria; phylum Acidobacteriota; class Thermoanaerobaculia; order Gp7-AA8; family Gp7-AA8; genus JAJPHC01. Next base: position 7,908 of record CAZKID010000171.1, on the reverse strand, counting down.
ACGCTTCGGCGTCACGAACTCTTACGATCCCGAGGAAAACATCTACGCCGGCACGCGCTATCTGCGCTGGCTGCTGAAGACGTTCGACGGCAACGCCGACCTTGCTGTGGCCGCGTACAACGCGGGCGAAGGGAACATCTGGAAGTACAACGGCGTGCCGCCGTTCCGTGAAACGGTGAACTACATCAATCGCATCGCGAGAAACATCCGCAAGGCGATCGACACGAAGCAGATCGCCGAAGCGCGCCCGTCGTCCTGAGAGGTGTCCTGCACCTGGTCACCTCGCCATCGTCACGATGTCGCCAGCACTTCGTCCGCTGCCGTGATCGCTCTCGCCGTCTTCAGATTATCGAACCGCAGCACCATCACGGTCCGGTCGTCATCCGCGGGCCGCGGCCCGGAGTGCCGCGCGACAGCGTCGAGGATCGCATCGCGAATCACGCTCGGCGAGCGCTCGCTCTGCTGCTCGAGCAACTGTTCCAGCTGATCGAAGCCGAACGGATCGCCCTCGTTGTTCTGCGCCTCGACGATGCCGTCCGACAGATAAACGATCGCGTCCCCTTCTTCCAGCTTGATCTCTTCCGTGTGCGTGACGATCTCACTCCGCACACCGAGCGGCAGCGACGGGCATTCGATCGAGACGAGCGACGAGCCCTTACGCAGCACATACGGATAGAGATGCCCCGCATTCGTATGGCGGATCGTGCCGTGCTCGAGATCGAAGATCGTGAATGCGAGCGTCATGAACGCGCGGCGCTCCGTCGAGCGATAGACGAGCTCGTTCAACCGATTGAAGAGCGAGATCTCGTCCGCCCCTTCTTCGACGAGGGTCGTGATCGCGGCCTTGACCATGGCCATCACGAGGCCGGTGGAGAGGCCGTGACCCGACACGTCGCCGATCGCAACCGCGAGCCGCGACTTGTCGAGATTGAAGACGTCGTAATAGTCGCCGCCGATCGACGCCGTCGGCTCGAAGTGCGCCGAGAACGAGACTCCGCGGAACTGCGGTCCTTCCTTCGGCAGAAGATTGCGCTGGATCTCGGCCGCGATCTCGATCTCGCTCTGTAGCCGTTCTTTCTCGCCAACGGTCGCGAGCAGCGAGACGATCGACTCCGTCATGCGGTCGAACGACTGTGCCATCTCGCCGAGCTGGTTGTGCGGCTTCATGTTGATGCGATACGAGAAGTCACCGCGCTCGACGGCCTTCGTCCCCTTCTCGATGCGGTTTACGGCACGCGAGATGGAGAAGATCAGCATTGCCGCAAAGGCTGACGCGAAGAAGTAGATGATCATGAGCAGCGTCGTCAGTCCCATCAGGACTTTGAAGATCGTGTGCATGATCGCGCTGTTCGTCGCGCCGCCGAGATAGAACTGGACGACGGTGGAGAAGGGGGTGGAGATGAAGGTGAGGAGCCTGCGATCGGCGCGGTTGCCGCTCTCCCAGACGTTGAGGCCGCTCTTCTCGGTGATGTCGTAGAACACGACGCGATCGAGCGCGAAGACTGTGCGCATGAATGCACTCGCGCGGTCTTCGTTCATCTCCTTGTGCTTGCTCTTCTTGAAATTGAATTGTTCGCCCTCGCGCGCCGCGAGCGTCTGAACGATCACCATTCCGTTGCGCTCTTGAAGCTGCGAGGCCCATTCCTCGTCGAGGGGTTGAGCCAGCACGACGGTGCGCGTACCGCTCGCCAACGGATATTGCCGCCCGACGACCATCAGCGGCTGCTCGCCGCGTAACACGAGTCCGCTGAAGTTGTTGTCCTGCAGCCACTCGGGGATCTTCTTTCCTGATTCCTTCTCGGAATCGTACAGCTCGATGTTGCGCGGGACGTTGTCCTGCAGGGCATACTCGAGATTCATCGCCTCCAGTTGTCCGACGCTCGCTTGCCGCTCTGCCTTGAACGTCGCCTGACTTCCGATGCCGGCGATGATGTAGAGGATGAACACCAGCAGAATCGCAAAGACGATGAACGGCATCAGGCCGATCATGAAATAGCTGAGGAAGAGGCGCCGCCCCACCGTCCAGAAGAGGCGCCGGAGAATCCAGCGGACGATGACTGCAATGCCGTAGATGGTTAGGGCGCAGACGGCGAACCAGGCCAGGAACGAGAAGAAACCGAGAGGCCCGGTCCCCAGGTGGGCGTCGTTCAGCGCACCCTCGATCTGATCGAGAGTGACGATGGCGGCGATTCCCACCAGCCACACGATGAGTGCGAGGGGAAATCGTCGCCGCGGTGTGGGCGAGGAGTCGGGCATCGACGTCATCATATCGATACGTCGAAACGGCGGATGAGTTTCGCGGGGGGTTACTTGCTGTTCGCGGAGTCGCTGAGGCCGCGCGCCAGGCCGCGGACGACGCTCTTCAGCCGGTCTGTCGCGTCGCGCACCTTTCCGCGGACCTTCTCTTCGCGCAACGCATCCTGAAACGACGCTTCGGTCGTTTCCTTGTCAGCGACCCAGATGCGCCCGCGCTCCCAGTGAAATCCCTGCCGTTTGGCCTCGACGATCACCGGGATCGACTCGAAGGTCGCGCGGCAGCCAGTCGTTCCGGCGGGCGTGATCGTGACGGTAACGCCCTGCGGCGCTTCACCGTCCAGCCCCGTGCCCATCAACTGCGTGCATTGCGTGACGCCCGGCTTGCAGGCGATCGACGAGAGAAGCAGAGACGCGAGAAGAATTCTTCGCACGCTGCAACGATAGTACGATCGGACCGATGTACGCGAATTTCGACGCACGCTACCGGCCGAAGCCGCAACGCTGGCGCATCGCCCTCGTTTCCCTCTGCCACCTTCTTCTTGGAGCGGCGATCACGAATGCGATCGTGTCGATCGCCGACATCGCGGTCCTGCGCGCGGCGCCCGGGATGCCCGACTCGTGGATTCTCTACGCCACGCCCTGGCTGACGCTCAAGCCGATGCTGCCGCGGATCGTGAAGGCGTACGACTACAGGACGCCGTTTCTCGTCGCGACAGGAGGGCTGCTCATCGGCGCGCTGGTGGTTGCGTACCTCTGGCCGGCGCGGCAGTCGATCGCAAGCCGGCTCTGGGCCGTGACGCTCGGCCAGACGCTCGCGGCGTTCGGCGCTGCAATCTTTCCATTTCGCGGCTGGGAGGGAGTCGATCCGTGGCTTTACGCTGCGCCAGTCGTCGCGGCCGTGATCTGCATCGTGGGAGAGTGGAACGCGACGACGCTGCTGGGCGGCTACTACGATCTCAACTCTCCGTTGCAGCGGATCGGAATGTGGCTGTTGCGCCTGGTGCCGGGCCTTGCCTTGATCGCGGGTGCGTCGCTGGGCGTGGGTTACATGTGGGGTGCCTGCGCGGCCGCCGGTCTTGCAGTCATCACGCTCTTTGCGAATCTCGTGAGAAGACCGGCGCGTTCGCTCGAGACGATGCGCGAGGTCGAGATGAAGGAAGCGGCGGCCGCGCTCCCGTTCGTGACCGCGATCGCGATCGGCGCCGCGGTGTTCGTCTTCGGCTACACCAAACCGTATGGCGTCGTATATGCCGGCGGCCGCTTCACGCACCAGCCGCTCGCCGGCGCCGTGAAAACGATCGAACCGCCGAAGCCGGTGATCGATATTCACTGGTCGCGGCGGCCGCGGACGAAGTGATCGTTGCGCGGACTTGCGCCAATCGACCGGCCGTCTTACATTTCTCAGATCGATCCTTAGAGGTGCAAGATGGCAAGAACGCGGGTCTCCCCCAAGTATCAGGTTGTGATTCCAAAGGAAGTGAGGGAAAGCCTCGGCTTACGCGTGGGGCAAGAGCTGCAAGTCGTCTCGAAAGGAGGCGTAATGACCTTCATCCCCGAGCGGCCACTCTCTTCTCTGCGAGGATTCGCAAAGGGTATTCGGACGAATGACCTTCGCGAGAAGAAGGATAGGACGTGATCGTCGTTGATTCTTCAGGATGGATCGAGTTTTTCACTGACGGTCCGCGCGCCAACGACTATGCAACTCGACTGCGAAGCCTGCCGGCGGTTCTGACGCCGACCGTCGTTGTCTATGAGGTCTATAAGCGATTGAAGCGGGAGCTTTCCGAGGAAGAAGCGTTGATCGCGGTTTCAGCGATGCAGCGGTCTCGCGTCGTTGATTTCGATCAGGAAATCGCCCTTACTGCCGCTGATCTGAGTCTCGCACACGGACTTGCGATGGCCGATGCGATGGTGTTGGCCACGGCAAAGTCGTTTCAGGCAGAACTGGTGACGAGCGATGCTGACTTTGCAAACGTTGCCGGCGTGACCTATCTAGCGAAGAAGTGAAGGTGCGGACGAAGCGTCCGCACTCCACCTTAGATTTCGCGTAGTGCTGTCGTGATCGGCTTTCTTGCGGCGCGGATGGCGGGGATCGCGCCGCCGTAAATGCCGGCTACCAGCGCCACGGTGAAGCCGAACAGTGCGACCACGCCGTCGACGCGGAATGTGAACGCGAGCTCGGAGAATGTCGACCAGTTGACCGTGCCGCTCGATAGTCCGTTCACCGGCAGCGAGAGCAAGAGGCCGACCGCGCCGCCTGCCAGCGCGATGATCGCGCTCTCCAGCACCACAGATCCGATGATCGTCCGCCGATTGAATCCGAGAGCGCGCAGTGTTGCCAGCTCGCGCTGACGCGGCGCGATCGCGGAGAACATCGTGTTCATCGTGCCGAGGATGGCGCCGAAGATCATGAAGAAGGCAACGATCGCGACGAGGATCTTGATGCCCAGCAGGCCGTTCATCTGATCGGTGTAGTACTGGTGCTCGGTGCGGACCTGCAGCTTCAGGCGGTTGTTGTTCCTGATCTCGGCGGTCAGGGTTTCTGCCGTGGTGTGATCGACCGGGCGGATGAAGACCGATGAATACTGCTCGCGCTTGCGCGCCTGGCCGAGGAAGACCTCGTCGGCCCAGATCTCCGAGTCGTAGGCGGTGTTGTTCGCCTCGAAGGCGCCGACGATCGACCAGGTGTTGGGTCCGAACGTGAACGTCTGGCCGACGTGCAGATTGAAGCGCTGGCCGATCCGTTTCGAAACGAGCAGCTCGTTCGATGAAGGATGGAACATCCTTCCTTCGACGATCTTCACGTAGGGCCGGATCTCGAGCGCCGAGGGCGTCACGCCGCGCACGAGGAGGTTCGAACCCTTCGGCGCCCCTTCGCGCGGCAGTTTGAAGAGAATCGTGAGCTCGGGCGACACGAGCGGCTCGCCGTGCGAATCCTTCGCGATGCCCGGCAGCGTGCGCATGATCTCGACCTGTTCGCGTGTAACCCAGCTCGAGATCTCGGCCTCAGCGCCTTCGCGCATCACCATGAGCACGTCTTTCGACGCATTCGACTGTGTTGCGAGCTCGACGCCGTGATCGAGCGCCTTCATCGACAGCATGACGGCGATGACGACGCCGATGCCGAGGATCGACATGCTCACCGAGACCTTGCGCGCGGTGATGTTGCCGAGGATGTAAGAGAACGGGATGCGGCGCAGCGAAAGCAGGCCCATGACGAAGAGAATTGCGGCGCCGGTGTAGATGACGTAGATCATTGTCCTAACCTTTCGCTACACCACGCGACGCAGTCCGTCGACTACGCTCATCTTCGTTGCGTTGATGGCCGGCAGGCCGCCGGCGATGAGTCCGACGAGAATCGATGCGCCAAGCGCGCCGAGCGCCGTCATCGGGAAGATCTGAAAGCCCACGAGGAACCCCTGCGTCACTGTCCCCATCGGCACGATCATGTACATCAGCTTCGCGCCGAGGACGCCGAGCGCTCCGCCGAAGAACGTAAGGAGCGAGAACTCCGTCAGCATCAGAGTCATGACGAGCGGCTTCTCGAAGCCGATGGCCTTCAGGACCGCAATCTCCGTCACACGCTCGCGCGCCGACATGCTCATCGTGATCGCGGCGAGGAGGATGACCATGAAGACGGCGCACGTCGAGATGCTGCCGAACAGCAGCTTGATGTTGCCCATCATCGCCATGAACGAGGCCTGGAACTGCTTCTCCGTCACGGTCTCCGTGGGGAATTCGCTGTTCTTGAACATCGCATCGATCTGCTGACTGATCGCAGCGTTCTTCGAGGGATCCTTCACGTTCAGCCAGAACGTGTTGACGTGATCCTTCATCATCGGAGGGATCGCCTCGTTGTGGTAGTCCATGTGGTAGTAGAGCGACGCCGTGTTGACCGGATGGTCATAGACGCCGCGAATCGTCAGCTCGGGATCGTAGGGAAAGATCTGGCGTTTGAGCGTGATGCGATCGCCGATCTTCCAGCCGTAGCGCTTGATCAACTCCGTCCCGACGATGCAGCCCTGACGGTCGGCCTTGAAATCAGCCATCTGTTTCGGATCGATTTTGTAATCGGAGAAGACCGACTCCATCCGATCCTGATCGATTGCGAAATTCGCGAAGAAGTTCTTCTTCTCTTTGTAATACGCACCGATCCATTGCATCTTGCAGGCTTCGGCGACACCAGGGATCTGGCGGATCTTCTGCTCGTATGCGTACGGCAGCGGGTTGGCGAGGGAGATCGCCGACTGCACCACGAGGCGGTTCGCCTCTCCTCCCTGATCTTCGAAGCGATTGAACAGCTCGAGAATCGAGAGCAGCGTCGCGACGAAAAAGAAAATCACCGCGATCAGCGCCAGCGTCAGGAACGACCGCAGCCGGTTGCGGAAGAGATTGCGTCGAATCAGCTTGAAGTACTTCATGCCCGCGCGCTCTCTCCGTTCGCCGATTCTTCGATGATCTGTCCCTTCTCCAGGTGAAGCGTGCGCTTGGCGCAGCTCGCCGCCTTCGGATCGTGCGTGACCATCACGATCGTCTTCTTGAACTCACCATTGAGGTGCTGCAGAAGATCGAGCGTCCCCGCGGCGTTCTTTGCATCCAGGGCGCCGGTCGGCCCGTCGGCGAACAGGTCCGG
>CAZKID010000171.1:0-1009 GCA_964552405.1 uncultured Thermoanaerobaculia bacterium | reverse complement strand
GTCCGGAGCGATGCGAAGAGGAAGAGGGCCATCGCCACGCTGGCGATAGTGAGAAACGTCCGTTTCTTGCTGCGAAGCAGGTTCGCCCGGAGCATCGGGAAGAACTTCATACGGCCACCCCCTGCTCTACGAACGCCCCCTTCTCGAGGTGCAGGATCTTCTTCGCCCGCGCCGCGGCGGCGGGGTCGTGGGTCACGATGAGGATGGTCTTGCCGAATTCACTGTTGAGCCGACCCAGCAGGGTGAGCACCTCCTGCGAGCTCTTGGCATCGAGCTGGCCGGTCGGCTCGTCGAGGAGCACCAGCGTCGGATCGGCGACGATCGAGCGCGCGATCGCCACGCGCTGCTCCTGTCCGCCGGAGAGCTGCCGCGGATAGTGCTTCATCCGATCGGCCAGACCGACGATGCGCAGCGCCGTCTCGACGTGCTCGCGGCGCTCCTTCTTCGAGAGTTTCGTGAGCAGCAGCGGCAGCTCGACGTTCTCGAATGCATTGAGCACCGGGATGAGGTTGTACATCTGGAAAATGAAGCCGATGTGGCGCGCGCGCCAGCCCGCGAGCTGCGTCTCGCTGAAGTGCGAGATCTCGCGGCCGTCGACGGAGATCGCGCCGCGCGTCGGCCGGTCGATGCCCGCGATGAGATTCAGCAGCGTGGTCTTGCCGGAACCCGAAGGACCCATCAGCGCGAGAAAGTCCCCTTCCCCGACGGACAGCGAGATGCCGTTCAGCACAGGCACTTCGAACGAATCGCGCTTGTAGACCTTGTGGACATCTTTCACTTCGACGAGTGCCATGCTCTATTCCTCCGTCAGCCGCACGAGCTGACCTTCTTTCAACTGATCGATGTGGTCGGTGACGATGCGGTCGCCTTCCTTCACTCCACTCTTCACTTCGATGCGGCCTTCGCGCACTTCGCCTGTCGCGACCGTGACGAAGTGCACGTGCTTCGTTGCATCGACGACCGCAGCTTTCCCATCGTTGATGGTCGTGGGCGAGAGCCATAGCTTCGC
>CAZKID010000170.1:0-10679 GCA_964552405.1 uncultured Thermoanaerobaculia bacterium | reverse complement strand
ATGCACGGCTCTACGACACAGCACGCGCCGCAACGCTGGCGAAGTCGCAATTCCTCGCAAACATGAGTCACGAGATCCGGACGCCGCTCAACGCGATTCTCGGATTCGTGCAGCTGATGATGCGCAAGGAATCCCGCGATCCAGACGACCGCGAGAATCTCGGCATCATCATGCGCAGCGGACATCATCTGCTGAACCTCATCAACGATGTCCTCTCCATGGCGAAGATCGAAGCAGGCATGGTCTCGCTGACGGACACCACGTTCGATCCTCACGCGCTCTTCCAGCTGTTGCGCGAGACCTTCGTCCAACGTGCAGCCGCGAAGCAACTCGATCTGCGCTTCGAGATCAGCGCGGACTTCCCCTCCGCCGTACGCGCCGACGAGGCCAAGCTCCGGCAGATCCTTTTCAATCTTCTCGGCAACGCATTCAAGTTCACGCGAAGCGGCGCGGTCACGTTGCGCGCACGATGGAGCGCGGGCGTCGCGCACCTCGAAGTGCAGGACACGGGTTGCGGTCTCACCGCCGAGGAGATCGCGACGCTCTTCAAACCGTTCGTGCAGACGGAGAAGGGTGCAGCCGCGCGCGAAGGGACAGGCCTCGGCCTCGCGATCTGCCGCAGTTACCTCCACCTGATGCGCGGACAGATCCGCATCGAGAGCGAGCCGGGCAAAGGCTCGACGTTCATCATCGATGTACCCCTCATCCAGGGCGAGGGCGAAGTGGCTGGGGCGCCGGTGCGCAAGGTGATCGCGCTCGCTCCCGGCCAGCCTCGCTACCGCATGCTCGTCGCCGACGACACTGCTGAGAATCGCATCCTGCTCGAGAAGTTCCTCGTCTCGTTTGGATTCGATGTGCGCTCCGCCGTCAATGGGCGCGACGCCCTCACCGTCTGGTCCGACTGGCAACCCGATCTCGTCTGGATGGACATCCGCATGCCGGTGATCGATGGCTACGATGCCACGCGCCGCATTCGCGACATCGAGCGCCGAGGCAGCAAGCGGACGCCTGTCATCGCGATCACAGCCAGCGTGTTCGAGCACGACCGCGAGAAGATCCTCGCGTCCGGCTGCGACGACATGGTCCTCAAGCCCTTCGTCGAAGCACACCTCTTCGACATGCTCACGAAGTACCTCGGCATCGAGTGGGAGTACCTGGACGAGGAGAACGGCTCGAAGCCAGCGAACATCTCACCTGCCCTGCTCGCGACACTTCCTCATTCCACGCTAGAGAAACTGCGCGATGCCGTAACGGCGGGCGACATTGAAACCACGTATCAGCTCACTGATGAGATCGAGAAGATCGATCCGCTCATTGCGGACGCTCTGCGCACGATGTTGAAGGGCTATCGGCTGGATGAGATCCAGGCGGCGGTGGAGCATTGAAAACCCGACTAGACAGCAGGCAGCAGACAGCAGGCAGCAGGCTCTCTCTCCTGCTGTCCGCTGTCTGCTGTCTGCTCCTCAACGCGATGAACGCATCCGCGCTGAAGCCGGATCGCGCCATCAGCCAGTACGGACATCGCATCTGGAAGATCGAAGACGGACTGCCGAACAGCGTCGTGCGTGGCGTGTTGCAGACCGACGATGGATATCTCTGGATGGGAACCTACGACGGCCTCGCGCGTTACAACGGCGAGTCGTTTACGCGTTTCGACCGCACCACGCTGCCCGGCCTCGAGAGCAACACGATCTATGCCCTGACGAAAGCACATGACGGCTCGTTGTGGATCGGAACCCCTGGCAGCGGCGCCGCCGTGATCTCGCATGGACGAGCGCGCGTCATCTCGACACGCGATGGCTTGCTCGATGACACCGTCAACGCGCTGCTGGAATCCGCCGATCGAACGATGTGGATCGGAACCGCGGCCGGTTTGTGCGTCGAGCGAAACAATCGAATCGAACGCATCTCACTCAAGACCTTCCCCACCAACGTACCAATCAACGCGCTCGCGGAGGCGGGAGGATTCGTCTGGGCCGGTACGCGCGGTGGCGGATTGGTCGCGATGAAGAACCTGGAGACCGTTCGCGTGTACACGACCGCCGACGGTCTGCTTGCGAACAGCGCGACCGCGATCTTCGGCGATCGTGATGGCACGTTGTGGATCGGCACCACGAACGGCCTCAATCGAATGCGAAACGGCATCTTGCAGCATGTCTCCGCGATCCCCGTCGGTGAAGTCACCTCGATTCTTCGCGATTCGGATGGCTCGCTCTGGATCGGCACGTACACATCGGGCCTCTTCCGCTCTACGGATGGTGAGCAGTTCACCAGCTACACGATCCGCGAGGGACTCTCCAACAACTCTGTGCGCACGATCTTCGAGGACGCCGAGAAGAGCCTCTGGGTCGGCACCAATGGAGGCGTCGATCGTTTCACGCAATCGCGTTTCATCACGATCGGTGCACCGGAAGGATTGCAGGATCCGTTCACGCGTACGGTGCATCAGGACCGTGCCGGAAACATCCTGATCGGAACCGCGCATGGCCTCTACCGGCTCGACCGCAACGGCAACCTCTCGACATTCACCACGCAGCAAGGGCTCGCGGCAGATTACATCGTGAGCATTGCGGACACGCCCGACGGCGCAGTGTGGGTCGGAACGCCATCAGGATTGAACCGCATCGATGGCGATCACGTGGAGCGGTTCGACGCGCAGAGCGGCCTGCTCAACTCGTTCATTCGCGCACTGTTCGTGGATCGCTCAGGCACGCTGTGGATCGGTACGGACGGCGGCGTGAACTGGTTTCGCAACGGCCGGATCGAGGCACCATCCCTTCCCGGATTCGAGAATGCGGAAATCGAATGCTTCGCCGAGGATCACGACGGAAGCGTCTGGATCGGAAGCGAGGAGCGCGGGCTGGGGCATTGGTCGAACGAGACGTTCTCGCTCGTGGCAACGAGAAAGAGCGTCCCGAATCTGACGATCTTCTCGCTGCTGGCCGGACACGACGGAGCGCTCTGGATCGGAACCGACAGCGGCGGCCTGATTCGAATGAAGGACCGGGGATTCATCCGGCTCACGACGACGGAAGGCCTCATCGACGACAAGGCCGTGCAGCTCCTCGACGACGGATCGAGGCTCTGGATCGGCAGCAGCCGCGGGATCTCCTCGATCGATCATCAGCAACTGGATGACTTCGTTCAACAGCGGCGGCACGCCGTCGAACCGATGACCTACGGCTACGCCGATGGATTGCGCAGCGTTCAGTGCAATGGCTCCGCGTATCCGGCCGCGATGCGCGCACGCGACGGGCGTTTGTTTTTCGCGACGGTCAACGGCGTGGCCACCGTCTGGCCGGACGCAGCGGCGCCCGTGAACCGGCGAGCTCCTCCCGTCGTCATCGAAAATGTGATCGCCAACGAGCCTCCGACTCGCAGTAAGTCACTCGCGTTCGGGCCGGGCACGGAGAAGCTCGAGTTTCACTACTCCGCGCTGAGCTTCGTGACGCCGGAAAAAGTTCGCTTCCGGTACAAGCTCGAAGGCTTCGATCGAAACTGGGTCGATCCCGGCTCGCGCCGCATCGCGTACTACACGAACATCCCTCCGGGCGAATACCGATTCCTCGTCCGTGCCTGCAACGACAGCGGCATCTGGAACGAAGAAGGAGCGGCGGTCAGCTTCGAGCTTCTTGCTCCGCCATGGAAGAGTCCCCTCGCCTATCTGCTCTACGCACTCGTAACAGCGGTCTCGATCTACACCGTCGTGCGCTGGCGCAATCGCTCGTTGCACGAGCGTGCGGCGACTCTCGAACAGACGGTGAAGGCGCGCACCAGGCAGATCGAGACACGCGCCGAAGAGCTCGCGACGCTCAACCAGGTCACGAACACGATCACGTCGATGCGCGAGCTCGATCCGATGTTGAACGAAGTCGCGCGCGCGATGGTCACGCTGTTCAAGGCGCGCAACAGCGGTATCACGCTGCTGAACGACGCGCGAACCGAGCTGCGTGTCGTCGCCGATTTCTCGTCGTCTGCGGATGAGCCGGACTCCACCGGTCTCCGCATCCCGCTGAACGAGGGCAACGAGGCCTCGGTGCACGTGATCGAGAAGAAGGAACCGGTCATCATTCCGCACGCGCAGAGCGATCCACGCATGGCCTCCGTGCATGGCCTGATGCGCGAACGGCACACGGAGTGTCTGATGATCGTGCCGCTCCTGGCACGCGGCGAAGTGATCGGCACGATCGGTGTGGACAGCAATGATCCCGATCATCAATTCAGCGAGGACGACATGCGCCTCGCCCAGACGCTCGCGGGCCAGATCGCCGGCGCGATCGACACGGCGCGTCTGCTCGAACAGGAGCGCCGCTCGCGCGAGCTGACCGAGCAGCTCGACGCCGCGGCGCAGACGCTCAACGAGAGCCTCGATCTCGACGCCGTTCTCTCCTGCATCATGGATCAGCTCCACGAGGTGATCGACTACACGAGCGGCGCGATTCATCTCCGCGAGGGGAGCGAGATGCGCGTCATCCTCGTGCGCGGTATGGCCGAAGAGGAAGTCGGCAAGACGCATCCGCTGACGGGCTACTGGTTCATCAACGTGAAGGGCCAGCGGCTCGGACTCGACATCGACAACGCCTCTGATCTCGAGCGCATCGCGGGCGATCCCGAGGCAATCGTCGTCGACGTCGATCCCGAATTGTTCCGCTGGCAAACCCCGCGCGTGCTCACCGAGGTCAGGAGCAACATCGGCGTTCCGCTGATCGTCTTCGATCGCATGATCGGAGCGCTGACCATCGACAGCGATCAACCGAATCATTTCAGCGAGCGCGATGCGCAGACCGCGCGTGCATTCGCCCGCCACGCCGCCATTGCGATCGAGAATGCGCGGCTGTACGCCTCCGCGCAGAAAGAGATCGCGGAGCGCGCCAGGGCCGAAGAGGCGCTGCAGCATGCGGCGCAGGCGGCGAATGCGGCGACGCTCGCCAAGTCGCAGTTCCTCGCCAACATGAGCCACGAGATCCGCACCCCGCTCAACGCGATTCTCGGTTTCGTGCAGCTGATGATGCGCAAACAGAATCGCGATCCCGAAGACCGCGAGAGCCTCGGCATCATCATGCGCAGCGGCGATCACCTGCTCGGTCTGATCAACGATGTGCTGTCGATGGCCAAGATCGAAGCGGGACTCGTCCATCTCAGCGAAGCGGCGTTCGACTGCCACGCACTCTTCGCCATCCTGCACGAAACCTTCGCACCGCGTGGTTCGGCGAAGCAGATCGACATGCGCTTCGAGATCGACTCGAACTTCCCGCATGCCGTGTTCGGCGACGAGGCCAAGCTGCGACAGATTCTCTTCAACCTCCTCGGCAACGCCTTCAAGTTCACGCAGAGCGGCCATGTCACGCTTCGTGCGCATTGGCGCAACGGCCTGGCCACGCTCGAAATCAGTGACAGCGGTTGCGGCATGGCCGTTGACGAAGTGAAGCAGCTGTTCAAGCCCTTCGTGCAGACACCGAGCGGCGAAGCCGTGCGCGAAGGCACCGGCCTCGGTCTCGCCATCTGCAACAGCTTCATCCAGTTGATGCGCGGGTCGATGCAGGTCGAGAGCGAATTGGGGAAAGGCTCGACGTTCTCATTCACGATTCCCCTTCCGGCCGCCGATGCAGTCGCGGCCGGAAAACCGAGGCGCAAGGTCACGGCACTCGCCCCGGGGCAACCGCGCTTCCGTCTCCTCATCGCGGATGACACCGCGGAAAACAGACTCCTGCTCGAACGACTATTCGCGAGCTTCGGCTTCGAGGTGAAGTCCGCGAACAACGGAGACGAGGCGCTCGACGCGTGGCATGCGTGGAAGCCACACCTGGTCTGGATGGACATCCGTATGCCGGTCGTCGACGGCTACGAGGCCACGCGCAGGATTCGCGAGGCGGAAAAAGAGAGCGGCAGGCGGACTCCCATCGTCGCGATCACCGCGAGCGCGTTCGAGCACGATCGCGACCGGATCCTCGCGGCCGGCTGCGACGACATGGTCGTGAAGCCATTCGTCGAAGCCAGCATCTTCGAGATGCTGGCGCGTCATCTCGGCGTCGAGTGGCTGTACGAGGATGTCGAGGCCACCTCGCCCGGCACACCTGTCGACATCGGAGAGAGGATGTCGCGCGTGTCACGCACCTGGCGAGAACAACTCGCTGGCGCGATGAACGCCGGGGACGTGGAGTCGGCATACACACTCGCCGACGAAATCGAAAACACGGACGCCCCGCTCGCAGCTGAGCTCCGAAAGATGATCAAGACCTATCGCTTCGATGAGATTCAGGCAGCCGTCGAATGGAGATCGAACGTATGAGCGACGAAAAGAACGACAGTCCGGATGTACTGGTGACTGACGACAATCCGGCGAACCTCGACCTCCTCTGTGGCATGCTGCGCGAGCGCGGCTATCGCGTGCGCGTCGCGACGAATGGCACACGTGCACTCGCCGCTGCGCGCGCCGCACTGCCGGACCTGATCATGCTCGACGTCAACATGCCGGGGATGAATGGCTACGACGTCTGCCGCGAGCTCAAGAAAGACGAGACGACGAACGCTTCGCCGGTGATCTTCATCAGCGCGCTCGACGAAGTCGTGGACAAGGTGAAGGCGTTCGAGGCGGGCGGCGCCGATTACGTGACGAAGCCGTTCGAGTTCGGCGAAGTCCTCGCTCGCATCGAGAATCAGCTGAAGATCTCGCGGCTGCAACGGCAGCTCGAACAACGCAATGCCGAGTTGCTGCGGATGAACGAAGAGCTCCGCATGTCACAAAAGCGCGAGTCGCGCATGTTCACGGCGCTTTCCGATGTGCTGCCCGGCGCGGTGCTCGACGGGAAATATCGCGTCGAGGAAAAAATCGGGAGCGGTGGATTCGGCACGGTGTTTCGCGCGACACAACTCAACCTCGACCGCCAGGTCGCGGTGAAGATCTTTCAGTCGATGGCCGCGGCGGCAAAACCGGAGGACCTCGCACGATTCCAGGCAGAAGGAGTATCGGCCTGCCGCGTGGCGCATCCCAATGCGCTGGGCATCATCGACTCGGGCGTGTCGTCGACGGGCATCGCGTATCTCGTGATGGAACTGCTCAGCGGACACACGCTGGCGGAAGAATTGCGCGAGAAGAGCCGCCTGCCGGTACAGCGCGTCGCGGAGATCGTCGTGCCGATCTGCGCCGTGCTGGCGACGGCGCATGCCAGCGGCGTGATCCATCGCGACATCAAGCCCGACAACATCTTTCTTCATCAGACGCGCGATGCGGAGGTCGTGAAGGTGCTCGACTTCGGCATCGCGAAGCTCGTCCACGACACGACGTCGACGTATGAGCTGAAGCCGCAGGAGAGCAGCCAGGTCATCGGCACGCCGCTCTACATCTCGCCGGAACGCCTGATGAACCGGCAACACGACGGACGCGCCGATATCTATTCGCTCGGCGTGATGATCTATCAGATGCTGACCGGAACGACGCCGTATGGTGATGCACGCAGCCTCGCCGCGCTGGCGATGATGCATATGAATGCAGCGCCGACCCCGCTGCAGTCGCACGACGAGACGATCGCGAACGACGTGCAGCAGGTCGTACTCGCAACGCTGGAGAAGAATCCTCTGGTGCGGCCGTCGCTGACGGACATCGAGTCGTGCTTCCTGCGCCTGCGCGCGTGATGCTAGACCCGAAGGGCGGATGGGGGGTTCGCTCCAAACGCCACCGAGCGCATCGACAACGTCGCGTACTGAAATCCTTCGTAGATCATCGATAACGAATCGCCGGGACCGGCAGCTCCGAGAACGACGAGCAGCGGCTCGAAGTGCTCAGGCGTCGGCACCGCGAGCGACGCACCCGGCGCCCGGCGATACTCGGCGATCGCATCGAAATCGCGCGCGTTCAAGCGATCGGCAATCCATTGGTCGAACTCCGCTGCCCAATCCAGCGGCTTCGCATTCTTGTTGCCGAAGTCGAGGATGCGCAGGTTGTGGACGATGCCGCCGCTGCCGGCGATCGCGATGCCCTGCTCGCGCAGCGGCGCGAGCGCAGCGCCAAGCGACATCAGCTCGCGCGGCTCTACTCCGGCCGGCAGCGAGATCTCGACGATCGGAATGTCCGCACCGGGGCGGATGTGCAGCATCGGGACCCAGAGTCCGTGGTCCCAGCCGCGCTCGGTCTCGAGCGGTGCATCGAGAAGCGCGGCGATCTCCCGCGCAAGCTCGGGCGAGCCGGGCGCACCGTACTGCATACGATAGAGCTCCGGCGAAAAGCCGCCGAAGTCATAGATCATCGCCGGCCGTTCGACGGCGTTGATGCGCGCGGGCCCGCGCGACTCCCAGTGCGCGGAAATGAGCGCGATGCCGCGGACTCCATCGAGCGAACGCCCGAACGCATTCGCGGCGCGCGTGAAGTCATCCGTCTCCAGCGCCAGAGACGGCGCACCGTGAGCGACGAAGAACGCTGGTACTCTCATGCCGGGAATCCGATGCTAATCGCGCGCCGTACATTCAGCAAATACGATAGGAGGACTCCGCCCATGAAACTGCGCTCAGCGCTCGCTCTGTTCTCGCTCACGGTCTGCACCACACTCTTCGCTCAGGAAGCACCGAAACCCGATCCTGCCCTCAAGGGACTCGCGCCATTCCTCGGAACCTTCCAATGCAAGGGAACCCAGACCTTTACTGGCTCCCCCATCAAGTACACCGAGACGGTCACAGGCGCGTGGGTCCTCAATGGCATGTGGCTCGACGTCCGCGTCACACAACACAAGTCGAAGGAGAATCCAGCGCCGTTCAGCGGCCGCTCGTACCTCGGCTACGACGCGCAGTCGAAGAAATTCGTCATCTACTGGGTCGACAACACCGGCGGCTTCGAGACCGCGGAAGGCAACGGCTGGGAAGGCGACACGTTTGCGTTCGAAGGCACTGCTCACATGGGGCCGATGGTCGCGAAAGGCCGCGACATCTTCATCAGGGACGGCAAGAAGCTCAAGCACACGTACGCCCTCGAGCAGGACGGCAAGTGGAATGAAGTGATGAACGAGACCTGCACGAAGTAGCAGGCAGCAGGCAGCAGGCAGCAGGCAGCAGGCAGCAGGCAGCTGGCAGCTGGCAGCAGGGTGATCGGGCTTTGATGCCCGATCATTTTTTGCCACTTCCTACTACGTATGTAGTAGGATCTCCTACATGCGTTTGACAAAACTCGAACTGGAGATCATGGACATCCTCTGGGCCCTTGGCGAGGGATCCGTCCGCGAGATCCAGGAGACCATTCCCCAGAAACAACGGCCCGCCTACACCACCGTCCAGACGATCATCGCCCGGCTCGAACAGAAGAGCGCCGTCCGCCGCACACGGAAAATCGGCAACGCGTTCATGTTCGAGCCGGCCATCACGCGCAAATCCGCCTACCGCCGCGTCATCGATGAGCTCCTCGGCCTCTTCGGCGGGGAAGCCCAACCAGTCGTTGCACACCTGCTCGAGTCGGGCAAGCTGACGCTCGAAGATCTGCACGCGGTCGAACAGCACGAGCGAGCGCGCAAAGGAGGCCGGAAATGATCACGCATCTCTGGAGCTCGACGCTCATCCTCGCGCTAGCGATCGCAGCGGCACGCGCGATTCCGATGACGGCGCGCACACGCGCCGCAATCCTCACCCTCGGCCTCGCGAAGTTCGTGATCCCGACCATCGGCTTCACGATCGGACAGCATCCCGCGGCCCTCGTTCCACTGCAGATCATCGCCGGTCCAGCCGCGGCGAAACTTCCGCAGCCCGCGCTGCCGTGGGCGACGATCATCTGGGTCTCGGTCTCCGCACTTCTGATCTTGCGCTGGACCTGGCTGCGCATATGCATCACGCGCGCACTGCTCGCGAACGCCACGCCGTGGCGGGGAGCGATCCTGCAGTCGGAGTCGTGCGACTCCCCCGCCGTCGTCGGTTTGTTCCGGCCGCGAATCGTCCTCCCCGCGCACGGCATCGACGCTCTCAGCGATGACGAGCTCGCAGCGATCCTCGCGCACGAGTCGGCACACGTTCGCCGTCACGACAACCTCCGCGGATTTCTCGAGTCGCTGATCGTGGCCGCGTTCTGGTTCCATCCACTGATCTGGTTCGCGCAGCGAGCGCTCTTGCGCGCACGCGAGGAAGCGTGCGACGAGCTCGTCGCCGCGACGATGAATGCCGAAACGTATGCCGCCGCATTGGCGAGGATGTGCCGCATCGCGCTGGCGCCGCGCGTCGCAGGCATCTCCTGCATGGCCGGCGGATTTCTCAAGGAAAGGATCGATCACATCATGAGCTACACAGAAACTGTCCGGAGATCCGTTTCACATCGCGTGGCGCTGGCCTTCTCGATCGTCATCGCCGCCGCGATCACGCTCGGCTCGGGAGTCACGATGGCGGAGACCACGAAGCCAGAGCTCTACAAGCTTCACTTCAAGCCATTCGAGCTCGGATACAACCTGCAGGTCGAAGAAGTCTCGACCGGCAAGATCGTCAGCGAACCGAAACTCGTCATTCCGAAAGGACAGAAAGCGAGCGTCGACAGCGGCTTCTCACCCGCGTTCCACATCGAGGCGAATCCGCTGCCCGATGGCAGCGTCGCGATCTTCCTCACCGTAACGAGTGGTTCGAAGACGCTGCAGAAAGCGAACAATGTCCGACTTCCGAAGAAGGCCGAAGCGCCGAAGGCCACCACCTGCGGGCCCGAACCAATCACGCCCTAACCC